>CALHUA010000047.1 GCA_938039915.1 uncultured Anderseniella sp. | reverse complement strand
CGCCGACTACCTGGACAAACGTCTCGCGGTGGAATTGAAAGAGGAATGAGTGCCAGCGATTTTCAGTCCAGCGGCAGGTAAGTAATCTGGTCGCCGGCAGACACGCTGCCAACTCCTGCTTCGATCATCGCCAGGCCATCTGCCTGTGCGATCGGCAATAATGCGGCAGAACTGCCGTGGCCCAACATTTCCACGACGGGCAGTCCCTGATCGTTGCGCCCGGCAACCCGTACCGGAACATACTCGAGGCGGTGATGCCGCTTGCGTCTTTCAAAGGCGCTGATGGCCGGACATTGGGCAACAGGCTGCCTGACTATGCCGGCAAGCTTGTCGATCATGGGTCGCACAATCAGGTTGAATGTCACAAAAGCGGCAACAGGGTTTCCGGGCAATCCGGCATACAGCACACCGTTTACCTCACCCAGGGTGACAGGCTTGCCCGGTTTCATGGCGACATTCAAGACATGCAGCTGCCCGCCGGCATCCCGCACCAGGTCCGGCATGTGATCTTCTTCGCCAACCGAGACGCCGCCTGTGGTGATCACAATATCCGCATGGCTTGATGCTGCTGCCAACGCCTCGGCCAGCCGTGCCCTGTCATCAGGCAAGGCCCCGAGATCCATGGTTTCGATCGTCGGTCCGAAAAGCAGACCCTGCAGCATGAACCTGTTGGAATTATAGATCTGCCCGAAGCTCAACGTCTCACCGGGTTGACGAAGCTCACTGCCGGTTGAGAACATGGCGACGCGAACCTTACGGTGGACATCAAGCTTTGCCAGTCCAGTTGATGCTGCCAGTGCAAGACGGGCCGGAGACAGAACACAGCCGCTTGTAAGCAGCGTTTGTCCGGCCTTTATGTCTTCTCCGGCGCGACGGATATTTTCGCCCGGTTTGGGGTGCTGCTGAACAATGATCGTCCCCGGGAGACGCTCAACACGCTCCTGCATGATAACCGCGTCAAATTCACGAGGCACTGGTGCACCGGTCAAGACCCGCAGCGCCCGGGCATCGTGCAATCCGGCGCCGGTTTCGCCTGCCGCTATCCTGCCGTCAACCGGGAGATGCCAGGGTCCGGTGCCGGAAAGATCACCAAGCCGCACCGCATAACCGTCCATGGCGGAATTGTCGAAGTGCGGCTGGGGTCCAGGTGCCGTGACCGTCATGGCAAGCACCCTCCCGGATGCCTGCTCAAGGGGCACCGCGACGACTTCTTCCACACAATGGGCCATCCGGCGGCCCCGTTCGACCGCCACGTCCAGTGTCGTCAGCTTGCCGCCCTGCGGTCCCGTGCAACCGGCATGGTCAGATACAGGTTCAGTTTCACGATGCGACTGCATGATCAGGCTTTTCCTCACGTACCGGCGCCGCAGCAAGCAGGACAGGCAGCATGTCCAGCGCCAGATACCTGTTACTTGCGTCAGCGCCCCGTATCCATCCGGTCAATTCAGTCAGCGCCTGTCCCGGCAAGTTGACCAGCAATCGCGCAACTTCCTGCTTATACCGCCCGCTCTCGAGCTTTGCCTGATCCAGCAAGTGCACCAAGGTTTCGGGGTGGTCGGCCTGCGCCATTGCTTCAACTGCGGCGAACCTTACCTGGTAGTCTGCATCACGGATTGCGCAAGCCTGTTCCTGTTCAGTCTGGCTTCCTGCATTCACAAGCGCTTTCACGGCAGCAGCCCGCACCCGGGGTGATTGATGGGTGGCAGCGCCGCGGACCTTTTCCAGCGCACCGGGCGTGGCAATAGCTCCCAAAACCGGCATCGCCAGCATGCACCGACCTTCATCATTACCTGTGGCCAGACGTGTCATGGCGTCTTCTGCCGCAGAGACATCCACCCCCTGATCTGCAAGGCGGGCCAGCGAGTTCAGTGCGGCATCACCGAGAACGCCGTCGCGGTCCATTGCAGCATGTGCCAGACCTGCAACCAGACAAGCCTTTCCGGTGTCGCCGGCAACCCCTGCTGCCAGGCGGCGTACATCGATATGGGCCGGAAGCCTGGCTTCAGGGTCCAGCTTGCGGCGGCGGACAAGCGATCCTGTCATTTCCAGAAAGGACAAATCTGCCTCTTCCAGTTCGACGGTCTTGCTTGCCTGCATCCGGTCCGGGCTGACCGCCATGATGGCTTGCAGTGTCGACTGCGGTGATTGTTCAGGCGGTGAGGCTTCTTCGATATCGGAGGCGTCATCATGGTCGTCTTCAGGCGCGCGCGCAGAAGGCAACTGATTGCCATCGCGATCCAGCTTCACCTTTGCATCACCATCATCACCGGCAGCCTGCTTGCCCATTTTGGGGACGAACTGAACAACCGTGTCATCTTCGCGATCATCCTCACCAACCGGTGCGGTAATCTTGGTGCCGGCTATGGTCTCCGCCAGTTCAACGGCAGCGAGATCAGCGCGCGGGTTGTCGACCTTGGCCAACTCGGCCAGAGCGGCAATGGCCTCCATCCGTACAGCTTGTTGATCGGCCCTGACCGCCTCACCCAGAATGTCTACAACTCCTGATATTTCCAGTTTCGATGCAGCACGCAGACAAACCTTGTGCACCACCGGATCGATGCGTTTGCGGCTGCAGATATCCTCGATCAACTCTGCAACCCTGCCAGGTTCCGACACGACGGCAGCAGACAGCATGGCGGCGATGATATCCGGGGACTTAGTGCGCAGTGAGCGTTCGATCCGGGATACAAGCGCCAGTCCGGCAACTGGTTTTGCGCCAGCCTCTATCGCCTTGCAGGCTGCAATGATCACAACCGGGCTGATATCGTTGAGCGCCTTGTCGAGCACACCTGTATCGAGATGCCCGATACCTGAAATCGCGGCTGCACGTACTTCGGGCGCAATATCAACAAGCCCGAGCGCGAGGGTTTCGTCGCAGCCGGCTGCCGTTGCGCTCTCGATAGCGGCCAGGCGCACGCTGACCTCGTCATCACCAGCCAATTGCATCAACATGTGCGAACACAGGTCTGGCTCCGTCAACGCCAGTGCTCCCGCAATGCGCTTGCGGTTCAACACGGACGCCTGCGGCAGCAATTGCTGCAGCTTGTCTGTTCCAGGCCGGCCCAGCCGGGCAAGCGCGGTGCATGCCACCGGCCAGAGGTCCTGACCGTCCGGGTCTTTGAGCGCTGCTTCGATGACGTCGGGAGCCTGGCTTGCACCCAGCACACCAAGCGCCTCGACCGCAGCCAGTTGCACATCCAGCCAGTCATCCCAGTCCGAATAGGTGTCGTCCCAGGCAATCTGCATGTCTTCGCCACGCCCGGTAGCCAGCGCACTCAACACTTCCGCGCAGTCGTCTGCACGCAGGTTCTGCAGCGCCTTGATGTATTGCGTTTTTGCCTCTGTGTCGGGATCCTCGCGCAGATTATCCAGCAGGTGACCGCAGGCTGAGCCGGCATCCATCTTCGCCAGCGCCTCGGCAGCATCACAGCGCACGTCAGGATCAGGATCCCGCAAACAACCGATCAGTGTTTCAACAGCAATCGGCTCAACCAGATGCCCGAGGCACTGCACCGCAAGACACCGCTCTGCATTGTTGCCTGTCGCAACTATTTCAGCCAACGCATGCGCAAGCTCGATCTGGTCGCAGGACGTCATATCCTGCCTGGACATTGCAAGTGCCATTGCTCTGGCCTCCCGGCGTTGTTGTCAGGCCGCAAACGGCGGACCGCTGCTAGCCTCAGGCGATATCGCGCCGGGCAAATGACATGGACCGGAAGTCATGCTTGTAGGGAGACTCGCCAATCTTCTTCACGTTACCGACGCCCATCTTGTAATTGTAGTTGCCGCTGATCCAGTCCACGACCCGTCCAGCCAGCGCATTGGCAGGCTGCGACGTGTGCAGGAAGTCCATGTACATGACCCCCTTCTTGAGCGCTGGCGTGACGATGGCAACCGCCGTAATGGCCGCCTTCTCGAGCTTGATGTGACCATTGTCCATCAACTTGGTGAAAGTGAAATCATCACCCTCGATGCCGATTATGGTATCGACCTGCACCGGGATCCTGTCTGAGTACAGCATCACGTAATCCCCGTTCTCGATGCCACGGGCGGCGGCATCTTCTGGATGCAGTTCAACCCAGTTTTCCGGCCAGCGCTGGACGATATAGGGACGCCTGCGATCATCGTAGCCGGACTGCCAGCGTTCGTTGATACGACCGGACGTGGTCCACAATTCGTCACCCTTCGGGCTGAGCCACTCCCAGTAGTCGGAGAACAATGACCACGGCGCCTTCTGGATGTTGCATTTTCCGGTCTGCGAGTTGAAATGGGTCAGCTTCTTGTTGAAGACGTTGGCCCCTGCCGCACCCTCATCGGGCAGCTTGCGAGTCGTGTCATGCAGGCGCTTGGTGCCTTCAAGACTGCCGTCTTCCAGCATCATGACCGGCCCCTGGATACCATCGGTTCCAAACTCGCCCAGTTTCTGGTGCAGGGTCTTGCCTTCCTTCTGGGCGGCGACCTTGACCATGAAGAAGTCCTTGCGGCTGCCCCGGGAGAAGCGTGCACCTTCTTCCAGAACATCGTTCGAATTGTTCCAGTCAAAGCCTTCAAAGCCCATTTTCTTCGAAAGCTGGGCAATGATCCACCAGTCCGGCTTGGCCTCACCCGGTGCATCGTAGAATTTCGGATACAGCCGGATACGGCGTTCGCCATTGGCACGGGTGAACGTGTCCTCACCCCAGCCGGCGGCCGGGAAAATGATATCGGCGAAGCGGGCACCGATCGGGTCGACAAGGTAGATGTCCTGGTCGAACACCACCATGCCGCCGGAGTCGGCGCGCTTTTTCAACGTCTCGATAATCTCCTGCTTGTCGAAAGACCTGATCTGGTGTGGATTCTGAACCGTCAGTTCCTCGAACTTTGCCGACAGACTCTGGCTGCCGCACATGGACTGAATCCACGTATTGCCGATGACATGCGCCAGCCTGGTGTGACCCGACATGAGATAGCGGTCGGTATCCATGGCGCGACGACGGCGCCCGGGCAGTTTCTCAGGTGACTTGTTGCGAGGATACTTGCCGCCGCGGAGCCCGCCGCGCTGGTGACCGCCGGCGCGACCGATCATCTGCCCCGGCCTGCCACCAGCGCCACAGGTGATGCCAAGGGCAGAAATCGCGTTGGTGTTGCCGGTGTTGTTAGACCAGTAGAAGCCCTTCTCGATCATGAACGAGGCCTTGGGCCGTGATCCGTCATCACGCGGTTTGGCAAGCCATTCTGCCGCGGTATAGATTTTCGCAACATCGATCTGGGCAATCTCGGCAGCCTTTTCCGGAACCGCGTAGTCCTGCTCCAGCAACCATTTTGTCCAGTCTTCAAAACCACCGGTCTGGAACTTGCCCCAAGTGGTGCGCCACTGCCATGGTGTATTACGGGTGCCCTGGCCAAATCCTGAAGAGCTCTCGGACTTGTTGTTGACCCACTTCCTGATCCACTCCTCATCCTGCCAGCCGTTTTCGACGATGACCCGTGCAATGGCCAGAACGACCGGCAGGTCGGTGCCGGGCAGAAGGTCAATCCACATACCGCCGTTCTTCACCGCATAGGCAATGCCGGCAGTGTTCCGCGGGCTCAGGAAGATGGTTTTCTGGCCACCCTGGATTGCCGGCATGATCCAGTCGGTGAACAGGATGGTTTTCGATTCATACGGATCAGTGCCGCAGATCATCAGCGTGTCGGCGTCGCGCCAGTCTTCGTAGGACGGTCCGAAATTGTCGAACCCGGCATCACGGAAACCCGGTGTCGAGGTGACATCCGATGGTGTGTCATGGAAGGTGAAGTTGGCGGTCGAAATATGCCTTAGTGCGTACTTGGTGATGGCATAGGTGTTCTCCATGTAGCCGTAGGAGAAGGTTTTCACGCAATACGCATTGGCACCGTGCTTTTCGATAACGTGCTTGCCGACTTCGGCTGCGATATCCAGCGCAAAATCCCAAGGCACCGGCATCAGCACACCGAACATGCGGATCATCGGCGATTTCAGCCTGTCGCGGGTCGGGGTTTGCGGGTTGTATACTTTTTGCGCAATGGCACCGCCGCGGATCGAGGAGTTGCCATTGATGTTGACGTGCTTGGCGTCCTTGTCCGGAATGATGATGACATGGTGCGGTTCGTTTTCATGCAGCACGACATTGTACTGGTTGGGCGCAACCCAGGGCCCGAGAATTTCGACCGGGAAATCAACCCCAAACGCGTTCTGGTCAGCCTTTGGACCGCCTACCTTGCCGCCTCTGACCGGCCAGCGATAAACCTTGTACCCGCACGCGACAATGCAATAGTCACACGCTGTGGAGATGACGTCGGCATCCGTCGGCGGCAATGGAATATTGGTTTCGGGAATGTAATATGGCGTTGTCATGTTGTGTCTCCCTTACCCCTGCAGATTGTCGTAACGGCCATAGATCAGGCCAAACATGCCAACGGCATAAATGTCGTCACCATCGAGCTCGAGAAGCACCTGCGGCAGGCTCTGGTACGCTTGGCCGGAAATGAACATGCCGTGCCGGGTGAGATCGAAAGTGGTCAGGTGCAGCGGGCAAGGCCCCAATGCCTTGTCACCGGCCTGGTATGTGCCCTGCAGCGGTCCGCCCTGATGGGTGCAATTGTAATTGAAGGCCACCACGTCCTTGTCCGGTCCGATCCCGCCACCGGCTTCGCGGCCAAGCTTGACCAACATTGATTCCGAATAGGAGTTCTCGTCCGGATAAGCGAAATCAAGCGGCTCATCCGGCTTCAGCTCGGACAGCTTACCGATCAGTTTTCGCGGATAAGTTGCGACCACTGCGGGCACCTGGGCCAGCCCCTCTGCGGTGTGCATGGTCACCATGACGGTGGCGGTTGCAACACCCGAAGTAAGCAGGAACGACCTGCGGTTGAGGACACAGCTGCGCCCTGACTTGCGCGCTTCTGCAGGTCCATTGATGGCTTCCATCAGGCCAGTATTTTCAGTCATGGCTTTCTCCTGCATTGTCAATTTGATGAGGCCGGCAGCGGTTCGCTGGGCGGGAGATCGGGTTGTTCCATCACGATGCGTTCGCCCGACAGGCTTTCAATGAACGCCACCAGATCGGCCTTCTCCTTGTCGTTCAGGCCCAATGGCTTGATCAGTTTTGTCTTGGTTGCAGAGAACTCGTTCTCGCCACCACCGGCATTGTAGAACTCAACGACGTCTGCCAGGGAGGCCAGCATGCCGTTGTGCATGTAAGGGGCGGTGTACTTGGTGTAGCGTAGTGACGGCACGCGGAACTTGCCCAGATCAGCAACCTGTTTGGTGCGGAAGTAGTATCCCGGGTCATCCTTGTATTTTTTGTACTTGTCCTGGGTCACGCCCTTTGCATAGAGCTCGAAGCGGAAGGTGATCTGTGCCAGCGCATCGGTTTCCCAACCGTCATAAGGCGGCACACCCAGATTGTAGTACTTTTCATTGGTCAGCATTGCACCGGTATGGCACTGGGCACAGCCCGCCTTGCCGGTGAACAGGTCCAGACCGCGTTTTTGCGAAGCGTCGAGGGCCTTGTCATCGCCGCGCATGTAATTGTCGAACGGCGTGTCCGTCTGCACCAGGGTGCGTTCGAATGCGGCGATTGCCATATAAGCATGGCGCACGTTCGGCCAGGTATCCCCGAACACCGACTTGAACCGCTTGCGATATTCCGGAACGAAGGCCAGACGAGCCTCCATCATGTCATCTTCACCGTTGCCGGCAACACCGCCGCGGGCAGCTGACCTGGCCTGTCCTTCAAGCGATTTCGAAGACCCGGCCCAGAACAGCTTGCCGTAGTAGGCGGAGTTGATGATGGTCTGGCTGTTGCGCCAGTGAGTGGTGCCGGGATAGCCCAGGGAAATCTTTTCCGGAAAATCCCAACCTGCATCGGGCAGATGACAGGCCGAACACGGCATTGCGCCATTGCCCGACAACCTGCCGTCAAAAAACAGCAGTTTACCAAGTTCCACTTTCTCAGGCGTCGTCGGATTGTCTGCAGGATTTGGCGGGTCACCCAGAGGCGCCAGCATGGCCGGCCTGTCCTGGGCCTGCACAGGTGCGGCAAACACAGCCAGGGATGAGACCACCAGAGCGACGGCTGTTAACGGGAAAGAGATATGGTTTTTCATGATCAGCCCCTCCTCAATTTTTCTGTTGGCGCCAATCGACGATCACTGGATAGTCGGTGTCGATTTCGCCGGGATTGTAGGAAGGCACATCAAAGCTGTTGCCTGACAGCGACGTCAGGAAGTCGACCAGGTTGGTCTT
>CALHUA010000046.1 GCA_938039915.1 uncultured Anderseniella sp. | reverse complement strand
GCAAGGCCGCGGGTCAGCGCAGCCGGGTTCATCAGAACGCAGCCGGGTGTGTAGATGGCTGCATTAAAATGTTCTGTGCCCAGCCTGCTGCTCAGTTCGTCCTTTTCAATCCAGGTCAAAGGCTCGCCAATGGCTTCAAGTTCGCGGGCGAAAGGTTCAAGCACCTCGCGTGTTCCACGGGCACTTACGGCTGCATGGTATTTGCCCCTGCGCACCCAGTCACAATCGATCTTGTGCTGCTTTACCATGTCTTCGAGGTGAGAAATGGCTGCCCTGGCAAGGCCCGTATAGCATTTTGATGCCTCAAGTTC
Source organism: uncultured Anderseniella sp. (assembly GCA_938039915.1). GTDB lineage: Bacteria > Pseudomonadota > Alphaproteobacteria > Rhizobiales > Aestuariivirgaceae > Anderseniella. The sequence goes on along the minus strand of CALHUA010000046.1, from coordinate 4,559 downwards.
TTCAAGAGAGGACCCGACATTGTGCGGCAGGTCTATGGCGAATCCTGAGTTGCGGCCCGATGCGCCTTCGGCGGCTTCATGTGCCTCCAGAACAACAATCCGCTCTTCAGGCCGGTTGAGGGCCAGTTGCCGGGCGGCGGCAAGTCCGGCAAAGCCGGCACCGATGACCAGCCAGTCCGCCCTTATGTTTTTTTCAAGTGCAGGACGGTGTTGCCGGGGCGCCAGGATGGCGCTCCATCCATTGGTCTTGTCGTCTTCAGGCAGCAAATTGATCTTCATGTCAGGCGCTCAATCTGAATGGGTCTCTGCCCAGTTGGACGGGTGGATCGCAAAGAACACCAGAGCATCGTCTGCTTCGTAAACCAGCGGGGTCCCGGCCGGCAGCCAGATGGAATCCCTGCTGTTTGCCGTCAGGATGCCATCCGGGGTGTGAACTCTCACCTCGCCTTCGATGACATGAAGTACTTCATCGTATTTGACGGTCCATTCCAGGCGTGCCTTGCGCAACCGGGCCATGCCGCAGCCGAGTTCACTGCCATCTGTGCTGGAACAGATATTCGCCAGCTGCGCCTGGTCTCCCCCTTCGGCACGGGGGATGAATTCAAGATCCTTGAATTTGACCAGGCTGGGAGGAGATTTGGTTTGGCTCATGTTTCGACGTCTCGCAGTGATCGTTGCCCGGTCGGATGCCGGTAGGGCAGGTCAAGACAATGAATTTGAATGCAGCATGAGACAAGGTGTTCAAACAGGCAAGCTTTAGCGGGTTGAAAGATGCCGGCAAGACGCATAGATAGTCGGCACAGTCCTTTGACGATGCCAGATGATTCGTTTTTTTTGAAAGACCGGATGTCCGCACTGCTCGAACTCAACAGCCTGGTAAAACGCTTTCAGTCATTCACCGCGGTGAACGGCATTTCGCTCGAAGTGCCTGCCGGTGAAGTGCTTGGATTCCTGGGGCCGAACGGGGCCGGGAAATCCACCACCATGAAAATGGCGGCAGGATTCCTGACACCGGACGGCGGCAGCGCGCATATATGTGGCGTGGATGTTGCGGAACAACCGCAACAGGCGCGTCAGAACCTCGGCTACCTGCCTGAAGGCGCACCGGCCTATGGCGAAATGTCGGTTGCATCCTTCCTGAAGTTTTGCGCGAAGCTGCGCGAGCTCTCGGGTGCTGAAGCCCGTGACGCAATCGCCAAGGCTGTTGAGCGTACTGAGCTCGGCGGGGTGCTCGAGCAACCCATCGAGACCATGTCTAAGGGATTCAAACGCCGTGTCGGTCTGGCGCAGGCCATCCTGCATGAGCCCAAGGTGCTGATCCTCGACGAGCCCACTGACGGACTTGATCCGAACCAGAAACATCACGTGCGCCAGTTGATCCGCGACATGTCGGCGGATCGGGCCATCGTTATCTCCACTCATATTCTTGAAGAGGTCGATGCGGTGTGCTCGCGTGCCGTCATCATAGATCGCGGGACCATTGTGGCCGACGGTACCGCGGCCGACCTGCGCAAGCTGGGGCCGGGCAAGGGCAAGCCATCCAGCCTGGAAGAAGCCTTCAGGCATGTGACCGTTCCCGTAACAGCGCAAGAGACCCCTCATGTCTAGGATAATGGCCATATTCCAGCGTGAACTGTCGGGCTACTTCAATACCCCGATTGCCTATGTTTTCCTGATCATCTTCGTCATGTTGGGCGGATTGTTTACCTTCTACATAGGCAATCTGTATGAACGCGGCGTGGCCGATCTGGTGCCGTACTTCACCTATCTGCCCTGGTTGTTCCTGATCCTGGTACCGGCGATTTCCATGCGACTGTGGTCGGAAGAACGCCGCAGCGGCACAATCGAGCTGTTGATGACCATGCCGATCAGTGTCTGGCAGGCGGTTATCGGCAAATGGCTGGCCGGTGTTGCTTTCGTGGCCGTCGCCCTGGCATGCACCGTTCCGCTCTGGCTGACGGTCAACTATCTGGGCTCGCCGGACAATGGCGTCATTGCTGTCAGTTACCTGGGCGCCCTGGCACTGGCCAGCGTGTTCCTGGCGATCGGAAGCTGCATGTCGGCGCTGACCAGTAACCAGGTCATTGCTTTCGTCCTGGCGGTGAGTGCAGGCTTTGTGTTTGTCACGTCAGGCACCCCGATCGTGCTTGACGGGGTGCGCACTGTTTTACCCGAAGCCATCGCCGCCGGCCTCGCCTCGCTGTCTGTCCTGACCCATTATGATGGCCTGACCCGTGGTTTGATCGATGTGCCCGCCGTGGTCTGGGTCATCTCCATGACTGCGTTCTGGCTGTTTGCCACCACGGTGGCCGTTGAACTCAAGAAGGCCGGGTGACGGCGATGTTGCAGGGCGCGTCCAAATCGACACTTGGTATAGCCGCACTGGTGTTTGCGGCGATCGCACTGGTGGGAGTGAACCTGTGGGCGGGCCAGGGCCTCAGCCGGTATCGTGCAGATGTGACGGCGGGCGGCATCTACACCCTGTCTGATGCGACCCGCTCTGTATTGTCCGACCTGGATGAGCCGGTAACAATTCGCCTGTTTTACACGCCTGAACTCGGTACACAGGTTCCGACCTATGCCAGGCATCATGACCGCGTACTGTCGATGCTGCGCCATTATGCGGATCTGTCTGCCGGGAAACTGCGGGTTTCACTGGTAAATGCAGAGCGGTTTACCGATGAGGAAGACGAAGCCTCCGCCATTGGCCTGCAGGGCGCACCGCTGCCCGGCGGCAACGGGTCGGCGTTCTTTGGCCTGGCCGGAACCAATTCCACCGATGAGCTTGAAATCATTCCGTTCCTGGCGCTGGAACGGCAGAACTTTCTGGAGCTCGACCTGACGCGGATGGTGTTCAAGCTGGCCAATGCGGGCAAGAAGAAAATTGCTCTGATGAGCCGGTTGCCGATTGCCGGCAATGTCAACCCGCAGACAGGACAGCAGATCCCGGCCTGGGCGGTGCTTGGCCAGTTGCGGGATTTCTTCGACATTGAGTTCCTGTCACCGACCTTTGATGCTGTGCCCGATGATGTGGAGCTGTTGTTGCTGGTCGCGCCCGGTGAGATCAATGAAAGGACGGCCTATGCCATCGACCAGTATGCGCTGGCCGGCAAGCCCGTCATCGTGTTTGCCGATCCATATTCCGAAGTATTGCCGTCGGCTCGTGACAATTTGAAAGGCAGCCCGCTGTTCACCGCCCTGCTGGCCGCATGGGGCATGCAGCTTGATGCGGACAAGGTTGTCGGCGACATCGATAATTCGCGGCAGGTTCAATTCAACAACCAGGGCCAGCCGGCAATCGTCAACTATCTTCCGTGGCTGGCCATGGGCGAGACCAGTTTTGAGCGGACAGACGGCATCTTCAACCAGATCTCCTCATTGCTGTTTGCATCTGCCGGTTCGCTCACGCCGGTGAAAGAGGCTGGTACCGACTTCCAGCCACTGGTTGCCAGCTCACCGCGGTCTGCGATGATTGACGTGAAGAAGCTGCGCAACCCAAACCCCATAAAGATGCTGCAGACATTTCTGCCGGACGGCCAGCCGCGGGTGCTGGCGGCCCGGTTGCGCGGTGAAGCCAGGTCGTCATTCAAGGATGGCCGGCCTGCGGATGCAGCGGTTGAAGGTTCGCATATTGCATCGGGCCCGGTAAACGTCCTGGCGGTGTCGGATGCCGACATGCTGTTTGATTCATTCTGGGCCGAAGTGGGGCAGTCGAACGGCCGGCAGGTGGTTATTCCGCGCGCCGGCAATGCCAATTTCCTGATCAATGCCATCCAGGATATGGCCGGTGGCCAGGCCCTCGCCGGCCTGCGCGGCCGCGGCGTCGAGCAGCGTCCGTTCACCCGTGTCGCGCAATTGCGCGCGGACGCCAATGCCAGGTTCAGGCAGCAGGAACAGTTGCTGAACAAGCGGCTCGAAGAAACCCAGAAAAAGCTCACCGACCTGCTGTCGCGCTCGAAAGACGGCGAGGTAACGCTGAGTGAAGCCGACCAGAAGGGTATCGAGGATTTTCGTACCGAAATGTTTACCGTTCGCAAGAGCCTGCGCGAAGTGCAGCGCAACCTGCGGGCCGATATCGATGCGCTGGGCACCAGGGTCAAGGTGGCCAATATTGCCATTGTGCCCCTGTTCATAGCCGTGATCGGTTTCTTGCTGCTGTGGCGCCGGCGCGCGCGGGCAAATGCATCAAAGACCAGGGGGGTGCAGCAATGACACCTCGTGGCGTAATAGCGCTGGCGGTTGCAGCGGCAGTATCTGTGGCAGGCGCTACCTGGCAATTGCAGGCAAACTCGTCCGGATATGAAGAAGCGCAGCGCGGTGAGCGATTGCTGCCGGACCTGTTGGCCAGGGCCAACGATGTGGCAGCTATTGTCATCAGTCAGACGGACAACAGCGTTCGTATTGAACGTGCCGGTACATCCTACGTGCTCGGCGGTTCAGGCTATCCGGTGAAGGGCGGCAAGTTCCAGACGGCAATCGTGGCCACTGCCAGTCTTGAAAAATTCGATGCCAAGACCGCCCGTCCTGACAAGTATCCGCTGATCGAGGTTGAGCCGCCT
>CALHUA010000045.1 GCA_938039915.1 uncultured Anderseniella sp. | reverse complement strand
TGAACCGAACTCGTTGAGAATGGAGTAGTCATCGTTAGCCAAAGCAGTCATTCGCTGCGATGCACCAAATGTCGTGGATGGGCTCAATGCCGCCATTCGCAGCAAATTGAACGAATGACCGTTCTTGCTGGCGGATACATGCTAGATGGCAGATTTACAGACTGCCTCATAGTCCCACGCCCTGATCCCAGTCACTCAGCGTCCCGGTTGATTTCTGTACCAGTACCAAAAGCGCATCGGCAATGTGTTTGTCAGCAATGTTGTAGTCGCCGGCCTCGACACGGATCTTGTGCGCCTGATGCAATACGTCTGCATGGGTGAAGCCGTGTGGCGGATCGAACTTGTAACAGGCCAACTCCATGAGCTGGCCCAGCGGGTCGCGAAAATACAGCGAATCCATGAAGCCGCGGTCCACATCGCCGGAGTTGGCAAAACCGTCGGCTTCCAGTCGTTCGGCTGCCTGGGTATAGGTGGCGCGCGACACGATGAACGCCAGGTGATGCAGGTTGCCGATGCCGTTCGGGTTCGGGCTGGCATCAACCTCCCAGTCCTCATTGGTGAAAATGGTGATCAACCTGCCGTCGCCGGGGTCGAAATAGAGATGGTTGGTGTCGGGCGCGTCGAGATTGGGCTGTTCAAACACGAACGGCATGCCGAGTATGCCCTCCCAGAAATCAATCGAGGTTTGCCGGTCGGCACCGTTCAGGGTGATGTGGTGGACGCCTTGAGTCTGGATGACAGTCATCAATCTATCCAATCGTGGGTTTTTTCAATTTCACGAACGTCGGTTTTCAGTATCTTGCCATAATTGCTCTTCGGCAGCACATCAACAAACCGGTAGGCCTTCGGCCGCTTGAACCGCGCCATGTTGGCCAGGCAGTAGGCATCGACGCGATGCTCATCCAGCTCGCTGCCGGCCTCGCGAACCAGATAGGCGACGACCACTTCGCCCCAGTCAGGATGCGGCCTGCCGATCACGCAGGCTTCAGCCAGTTCCGGCATCTGCAGCAGTACCTCTTCTATCTCTCGTGGATAGACATTGGTGCCGCCGGAAATGATCATGTCCTTGGACCGGTCGGTCAGGGTCAGGTAGCCGTCTTCATCGAACACGCCGACGTCACCGGTCCACAACCATCCATTGCGCAGGGCAGATGCGGTAGCCTCGGGATTGTTCCAGTAGCCCAGCATGACTGAGTCGCCCCGGCAGACAATCTCGCCCTTCTCGCCAACCGGAACTTCCGTGCCGGCCTCATTGACGACGCGCACATGTACGCAGGCGTCGGCCACGCCCGCCGAGCCGAGCCGGTGTCGCCATTTGGGATGGTTACGGTCGGCGATGTCCTTGCGTGACAGATGAGTGATGGTCATCGGGCTTTCGCCCTGCCCGTACAGTTGCGCCAGTTTCGGGCCGAAGCGGTCCAGTGCGGCAATGCAGTCTTCGACATACATCGGCGCGCCGCCATAGATGATCAGCTTGAGGTTGCTGACATCTGCATCGCCTTGCCAGGTTGTCAGGCGCCGGACCATGGTCGGCGCGGCAAACATCGATACGCCGTTCCAGTGGGTGATGAGATCAAAAATCTCCACCGGGTCAAACCCGCCCGATACCGGCACGACGTTGCATGCACCGGCGCACACATGCGGGAACATCCACATGCCTGAGCCATGGCTCAGCGGTGCCGGGTGAATGATGCAGTCACCCGGCATGACCCGGTCGAAGTCGGCAAAATAATTTAGCGTCATCGCAACAATATTGCGGTGGGACAGCATGGCGCCCTTGGGCCTGCCGGTCGTGCCGGAGGTGTAGAACAGCCAGGCCAGTTCATCGGGCTCGACAAAGCTGATTTTTGCCGGGTCGCTGCTCAACAGGCCTGCATAGGTGGTGCTGCCGACATCGATGACGTGGTCGAGGCCTCCCGCCTCTGTCGCGGTGATCGTCTCGGCCAGGGCAGGTGTAACAAAGCAGGCCCGGCAACCCGAGTTCTCCAGAATGTAGGTGAACTCCGAGGCATGCAGCTTGGCATTGATCGGAACTGCTGCCAGGCCAGCGTGCCAGATTGCAAACAGCACCTCGAAATACTCAGGCACATTTTTCATGGCCAGTGCGACCCGGTCACCGCGGTTCAGGCCAAGGCTGTGCAGGCCCGCTGCCAGCCGCACAACCCGGTCGCGCAGTTCACTATGGGTGAGAACAACGTCTCTGCCTGCGCCTACAGCAGGGTCGTCAGGGCGTTCCAGTGCATTGCGTTCGATCCAGTGAGCCAGGTTCATGGGGAGATAGGGTTCCTCGAAATGTGATTGCCTACAGCCTTGCCCAATCAGCCGCATGCGTTCAAGTAGGTGTTGTGCAGGCAAACCATAATCCGGTGGAAACAATGGAAAATGCAAATTCGGGGCGTGGTACCGGTTTTATCTGTTTTGCCATCATAGCCGCATGCTGGGCATGGCAGTTGGCCTATGGGGTGATTGCCGGGGCGGTGCAGGCCCTGACCGATCCGCCAAAGTGTGTTGCCGGGTGGCTGTGGCCCGAGCCATTGCCGTGGACGGCTTGCCGCGGATTCGGCCTGGGCGACGGCGTGCAGCACCTGATCGGCATTCCCGGTGACCTTGCCATGTATCCGTTTGCCCTGTGGCCGTATGCCTGGTCCGGCGGCCTGTACACATCGCCGATGTTCTGGCTGAATTCCGCCATTCACGTGCTGGCGTTCTGGTGGCTTGGCAAGGCTCTGGTGGTCAGGCTGATTGCGAGATAGTCTCCTGCCGCCCGACGCAGAAGGAGTTTCGCCCATGTCCAGACCCAACAATGATTTCTACCAGCCGATCCCCGGCCTTGAAGTGCCGCGCTTTGCCGGTGTCGCCAGCTTCATGCGCCTGCCGCAGGTCAGGCTCGAAGACGCAGGCGAGGTGGATATCGGGCTGATCGGGGTGCCGTGGGATGGGGGAACCACCAATCGTCCCGGTCCGCGTCACGGCCCGCGCCAGATGCGCGATGCATCTGCGATGATCCGGAAAGTCCACCATCACCTGAAGATCGAGCCGTTCAAGCTGGCCAATGTTGCCGATATCGGCGATGCACCGGTCAACCCGGCCGACCTCATGGACGCGATGTCGCGCATCGAAAAATTCTATGACCAGGTGGTGGCAGCCGGCATCCGGCCCTTGTCGGCTGGAGGTGATCACCTGTGCTCTCTGCCGATCCTGCGCTCGCTGGGCCGCGACAGGCCCGTCGGCATGATCCAGTTTGATGCTCATTCGGACCTCTGGGACAGTTATTTTCACGGATCGAAATTCACCCACGGGACACCGTTTGCCCGGGCCATCGAGGAAGGCGTACTGGATCCCAAACGGACCGTGCAGATTGGTCTGCGTGGTGGCGTCTATGACTGGTCGGATCGCGAGTTCGGTGCAAAGCACGGCGTGACCATGATTGATATCGAGGAAGCAGTTGCCGACGGGCTCGATGAAACCATGAAACGGGCGCGCGACATTGTAGGTGATGACGAGACGTACGTTACTTTTGACATTGACTGCCTGGACCCAGCCTTTGCACCGGGAACCGGAACACCGGAGGCGGGCGGGTTCACCACCAGGGAAGCCCAGGCCATGTTGCGCCAGATGCGCGGCCTCAACATCATAGGTGCGGACGTGGTCGAAGTGTCGCCGCCGTTCGATGCATCGGGCTATACCGCGCTTGCCGGCGTAACCATGATGTTTGAACTGTTGTGCATCATGGCAGAGCGTGTGTAATCTCCGCCGCAACAAAGATAAATCACATACAGGGAAGGATCTCCATGTCTCGCTTCAACCAACTCGCGTTCGCTTTCACTCTGACTGCAGCCGCAACACTGTCGGCCGCTGCGAATGCGGAAACCCGCGTCACCTACAAATCTGCCAAGTCCACATCGTCCTATTACCAGATGGGCGTGCAGCTTGCCGAGGCGGTCAAGAAAGGCTCCGGCGGCAACATCATCCTGACCGTGGAAGAGTCACAAGGCTCGGTGCAGAACGTCAAGGAAGCCGCCTCACGGACCGGCAATTACGTGTTCACCACGCCGCCGGTACTGGTCAAGCTGGCCCAGGGCGGCAAGAAGATGTTCGAACCCAAGAACGCCAAGTTCGATGAGATCAGAGGGCTGTTCCCGATCCCGTCGCTGACCATGCATTTTGTTGTACGGCAGGATTCCGGCGTGAGCGATTTTACCGGACTTGAGGGCAAGACCTTCCTGATCGGCAAGGGCAGTTTCGGTGCCCGCGAAGCGGCGAAATACATCAAGTTGTTCGGCCTTGAAGGCAAGGTCAAGCTGGCCGAGGTCGAGCTGTCATCAGCCGTGTCAGCACTGAAGAACAAGCAGATCGACGGATTTGCGACGGCAGGCTCCTACCCGGCACCAAACGTGCTTGAAGCAGCAGCGTCCACGCCGGTCAACGTGCTGTCACTCAATGACGAGCAGTTTGCCATGACCAAGCGTGACAAGCTGACCATCCCGGCCGGCACCTATGCCGGTGTCGACAAGGATGTGACTACCACCACGCTGCCGGTGATGGCCTACACCACAACCGCCATGGACGACGCGACAGCCTATGAACTCACCAAGACCTACTGGGAAGGCAAGGCGAGCATGGGCGAGACCGCGAAATGGTGGAATGGCGTTACGCCGGACTATCTCACTGCGATGGCTGGAAAGCTCCACGCGGGCGCGCTGAAGTACTATGATGAAAAAGCTATCAAGGTGCCGGACACGCTTCGCTAGGCGCTAGACACCTCACATGGAAAAACCACAAGCTGCCCCGGCGATCAGACCAGTATGGCTGGTTCTCGGGGCGGCGAGCATTGCGTTTCACCTGTGGCTGATCTTCTCCGGCCTGATACCCAACCTGGTATCGCGCCCGCTGCACATGGCGCTGGCTGTGCCGTGGATCATGCTGGTTGCCGGGCGCGGGCGGGTTGAAACGGTCATCGGCTGGTGCCTCGGGCTGGCTGCCATCGCGGTGTGCCTGTGGATTGCGCTCAATGAAGCGGCCCTGTCGGATCAGTACGGCTCGCTGGCAGGCCAGGGTCAATTGGTGGCCAGCGCCGTCATCATTATCTGCGTTCTGGAAATGGCACGCCGCGCCATTGGCTGGCCGCTGCCGTGCGTGGCGGCGGTGGCCCTGATCTATGGCCTTTTTGGTAATCATGTGCCGGGCGAACTGGGGCATCCGGGCCTGCCCGTGGACAGCTTTCTGGGCACGCTGGTGATTGCCGAAGGCGGCCTGTGGGGACAGCTGACCGGTGTGTCGGTGTCCGTGGTTGCCGTCTTCGTCATATTCGGCGCGGTGCTGAATGCCGGTGAGGCTGGCCAGGGTTTCATGAACCTGGCGCTCGCCAGTGCCGGCAGGCTCAAGGCAGGCGCCGCCAAGGTCTCGGTTCTGGCCTCGGCGCTGTTCGGATCCATTTCAGGCTCGGCATCCGCGAATGTGGCGTCAACCGGGTCGTTCACGCTGCCGGCCATGAAGAGGCTGGGGTATCCGCCGGCATTTGCCGGCTCGGTGGAAGCGGTCGCCTCCAGCGGCGGGCAGATTATGCCGCCCCTGATGGGGGCCGGTGCGTTCGTGATGGTGGAACTGACATCGACACCCTATACGGCCATCATGGCGGCAGCGATCCTGCCGGCGGTGTTGTTCTTTTGCGCCGTCTGGTTTGGCGTCGACGGTTTTGCCAAACGATATGACCTGAAAGGCATGGGCGATGAAGCACGTATTCCGGTCAGGACACTGCTGATCACCGGCGGATTTTTCCTGGTGCCGTTTGCCGTGCTGATGGAACGCCTGTTCCATGGCGGCTACACGGCCCAGTTTGCCGCCGCCCTTGCTATTCTTTCTGCTGCTGTCCTGCTGCTGTTCACAAGCCAGGGAGTTGCCGGGAAAGAGCAGATTGTCGAGCGCTTTTCCACCTCCATTGAAACCAGCGGCCGCCAGATTGCGCTGATTGCGTCGATCATCCTGTGCGCCAGCCTGATTGTCGGTGTGCTCGGGCAGACGGGTCTGGGTGTCAAGATTACCTCGCTGATTGTCGATCTGTCGGGTGGCTGGTTGCCGGCAGCCCTGCTGCTGACCGCACTTGCCTGCCTGATACTCGGGATGGAGGTGCCGACGACCGCCGCTTATGTGATCTGTATCTCCGTGGCTGGGCCGGCTTTGCAGCAACTCGGTGTACCGCTCCTGGCAGCGCATCTGTTCGTGTTCTGGTATGCGCTGTTGTCAACCATCACACCGCCGGTATGCGGCACGGTTTTCATCGCTGCCGGGATGGTCGGAGCGCCCTGGCTGAAGGTGGCCGGCCATGCCATGGCGCTGGGTGTCGGGCTCTACCTGATCCCGCTTGCGATGATCGCCGACATGGCGCTTATCGAGCCGTCTCAAAGCCTTTGGCCGGCCCTGCTGGCATTTGTCCGGATTGCCTTTGCGCTGTACCTGATCAGCAGGGGCCTGATCGTTCGGGAACTGCCAGTTGTGCTCAGGACGGTGTTGTGTCTGGCCGGGCTGGCTGTCATGTTTGGCCCGACGCTCTGGTTCTAGAACGACATGGGTTCAATTGAACCGATAAACCTGATCTAGCGGCCGGCCATAGCCTTGCCTTCCCGGTGAAGCTGGTCGGCCTCGCGATCCGTCAGGGCGAATATGTGTGATGCCTTGCGGATCACGTCCAGCTCAGCCTCGTGCAGGTCGTTATCAGAATAGGCGATGGCCCACATTTTCCGGATAAACCCGGTCCTGCGTTCACGCGTGATGCTGGTTGTCAAAAACGACGCCAGCCATCTGATATGGTCCTGATCCATCGGGGTCAGGGTCAGTCTCTCACTGATGAACAGAATATCGTCGCCACGCAGCTTGATATAGGGATCGTAAAGGCGCCTGAGCAGTCTGGAATCGGCGGGATGGATGCGCTTGTCGTCTTGAAACAGCCAGACAATCGCGATCAGTGACGCAAACGCATTGTCGTTCTCGCGCAATTCGGGATAGATCGCATCCAACCGGTACATGGAGTCCATGAGTTGCCGAATGCGTCTCTTTTTACTCGCTCGTCTTTGTCGGCTTGGTCCTGACAACTTGCCTTCCCGTCAATATCTATCAAGCAAAGGCAGGGTGACCTTACGTGATGTTCTGCATACGCCTGAAAAAGCACGTGCACTGTTGTTTTGCAATAATAAATGAACGTCCAGCCTTTTCGCCGTGGATAAACCTGCCGGTACCGGTTGGAGTCCTACAGAGCGAACAACCTGCCCAGCTGTGGCAGCTTGTCAGTTACGCCTGCCAGCCGTGCTGCATGCCATGCCATGGCATGGTTGCTGGACGTAATCGGAACCCCTGTTTCGCGTTCGATATCGGCTGCCTCTTCAACAAGTCTGACAGACGTACAGGACACAAAGATAGCATCGACGTCTGATTCTGTCAGTATACGTTTTACCCCATTGCGAATGGATTTTGGAGAAATACTTGCGACCACTGCGTCAGATTCTTCGTTGAACGAACCGAATACGGGAACTTCGAAACCCCGTGCCCGGATATAGTCGGCAACAATCCGGTTTACATCCGCGCGATATGGCGTCAATACGCCGATCCTGCTGGCCTTGAAGGCGTCGAATGCTGCAAATGCGGCTGTTATCGGGGTTGTGCAGGCAACCCCGGGACGCGCCTCATGGATGCGCTGGAATACTTTGTCCTCACCGATTGCCATCGAGGCGGACGTACAGCCATAGGCAATGACATCCATGGTCGCGCCGGGCAGAAACACATCGGCACAATCGCGTATGCGCGGCTCCATTGCGCGCAATGTCTCCGGCGTCACCTGGTCGTCGTTGAAAATCCGGCTCTGGTACAAAGCCAGCCCGGGCAATTGATCAAATATCTGCCGCCATTCATACTCAATGGTGTAGTCACTGGCCAAAACTATCAGGCCGACGCGACCACGCCCGGCAATGCCGTTATCGGTTTCAAAGGGCAGGTTTTCGATCAGCTTCATGCTCTGCTGTCCATCCGAAACCTTTTTGTCCATGATATTCACTCCTGAACCTGACGGGTCGCCAGATTACCATATACCGGCACAGTTTCCATCATTAGCCGACACTGCGCCCATGCGCCGCTTGAAATTGCAGGTCAACCCATGCAAATAACAGGCGGACAAAGTATTTTATCCAATTCAGGAGTTGAGCCCATGGCCTATTCGGCCGTTCAGCCGCGCCGCAAGTCTGTTGGTGTGAAGGTTGGCGAGAAGATTCAGATCGGTGGCGGTGCGCCGGTCGTTGTTCAATCGATGACCAATACCGATACGGCGGATATCGAAGGCACTGCCCAACAGGTTGCAGCGCTTGCCCGCGCGGGGTCGGAGCTGGTGAGGATCACTGTCGACAAGGAAGAAGCCGCCAAGGCGGTGCCGCACATCCGGGACCGGCTCGATCAGATGGGCGTCGACACGCCGCTGATCGGTGACTTCCACTATATCGGCCATACCTTGCTGCGCGACCATCCCGCCTGTGCCGAAGCGCTTGGCAAATACCGCATCAATCCGGGCAATGTCGGGTTCAAGGAAAAGCAGGACCGCAATTATTCGATGATGATCGAACGGGCCATCGAGTTCAACAAACCGGTCCGGATCGGCGTGAACTGGGGATCGCTGGACCAGGCCATGCTGGCAAAGTACATGGACGAAAACGCCAAGTTGGCAGAACCCAGGGATGTGCGCCTTGTAATGCACGACACCATGGTGGAGTCCGGTCTGCAGTCTGCCGCGCGCGCCGAAGAAATAGGCCTGCCACGCAACAAGATTGTCATCTCGGTGAAAGTGTCGGAAGTGCAGGACCTGATCGCGTGTTATCGTCAGATTTCAGCACGCAGCGACTATGCATTGCATCTGGGACTGACCGAAGCCGGCATGGGATCCAAGGGCATTGTGGCGTCCGCAGCCGGCCTTGGCGTCTTGCTGCAGGAAGGCCTTGGCGACACCATCCGCATTTCCCTGACACCGGATCCCGGCGGCGATCGCTCCAAGGAGGTTATCGTGGCGCAGGAAATCCTGCAGACCATGGGCATTCGCAATTTTACACCGATGGTTATCGCATGTCCTGGCTGTGGCCGCACCACATCGACGGTATTCCAGCATCTGGCCCAGGATATCCAGGGCTATCTGCGCGCCCAGCAACCGGAGTGGAAGAAAGCCTATCCGGGCTTTGAGGAGCTTCAGGTCGCGGTCATGGGGTGCATCGTGAATGGGCCGGGAGAGTCCAAACATGCCCATATCGGCATTTCACTGCCCGGTACCGGCGAAGTGCCGGCTGCACCCGTCTATATTGACGGCAAGAAAGTCAAAACCCTGCGCGGTGAAGACATTGGCGACCAGTTCAAGCAGATCGTTGATAATTATGTTGTGACCAAGTGGGGTGGGGGTGCCAATCAGGCTGCAGAGTGATCCTCTGCCGTTTGGACCGTTGGCAGGTGCCAATGGGCCCAATCGCATTGGTTCATGCCCCCAGATGCGTTGAACGGGATGAGCGCGAAGCCATATGTTCGCTTTTCTCACCCCGCTCTAGCTCCAGCCGTCCCGGAACTATTCGATGTTCGGTGTAAACGGTGCCTAGTAGGCGCCGTATTCGCGCAGGCATGCGCGGTATTTTGCCCACATGAAGTCCTTGCGTTCGAGGCTGTGTGCACCCAGTGCGCGAGCCTTGTAATAGTGGCAATACTGGTAAGCGTAACTCTTGTTTCCGCCGCCTGCGTTTGCAGTGACTGTACCAACGGTGGCAAAACCTGATGCGATGATTGCTGCGATGAGGAGGGACTTCATTGGTCTGTTCCTTCGTTTCTTTTGCTTGTGTTTGTCCTTTGTGGGCCCTGACGTGCCCTCTCGATGACAATGACACTCGCACACGGCCCATCATGGCGATGTGCAGAATCTCACATGACGATTCTATTCAAGAAAGAACGACTTCAGGATCAGATGGTCAGCTCTTGCGCTCGACTATGAAGCGGGCGGCTTCGCGCAGGGTGGCCGCCTTGTCACCATAAGGTGCCAGCAGATCACATGCCTCGTCAGCCAGAGCGCTCGCCTTCTGTCTGGCACCATCAAGGCCAAACAGGTCGATGAAAGTTGCCTTGCCGGCGTCGGCGTCCTTCTGGGTTGCCTTGCCCAACTGTTCCGGAGAGCTTTCCACGTCAAGAATATCGTCGGCAATCTGGAAAGCCAGGCCGACCTTGTCGGCGAAGGTTCGCATCGCGGTTCTGTCGTCAGCACCGGCCTGGGCGAGAATGGCACCGCCTTCCAGCGAAAACCGGAACAATTCTCCGGTCTTCAGGCTTTGGATGGCGATTATCTCATCAAGGTCATGGGAATGCTTTTCTTCCGCGGCAAGATCAAGCATCTGGCCGCCGACCATGCCGTTGTGGCCTGCTGCACGTGCAAGCTCGAGGGCCAGCTCGGCGCGAACCGAACCATCTGCATGGGTGGCCGGGTCGGCAACAATCTCAAACGCTACCGTCAACAGGCCGTCGCCTGCCAGTATTGCGGTCGCTTCATCATAGGCAATGTGACAGGTGGGCTTGCCGCGGCGCAGGTCGTCATCGTCCATTGCAGGCAGATCATCATGCACCAGGGAATAACAGTGAATACATTCAAGCGCGGCACCGACACGCAGCGCCTGATGGTGATCAGCACCCAGTATGCCGGCGCTTTCCGATACAAAGAACGGCCGCAGGCGCTTGCCCTGTGCCAATGCGGAGTAACGCATGGCTTCCGTGACCCGCGGTGCGCGCGATGTCTGCACTGCCAGAAGCTCATCGAGCATGGCTTCGATTTCATTGGCAGTGTTCTTCAGTGCCGCCTGGAATGTCATTTGGCTTCGCACGCTCCTGTCATAATGCCGGTTTCGTCTTGCGCCCGGCTGGTATATTGATCTTGTTACCGCCATCTTCTAGTTCCGGCGGCAACAGAGCGCAACCGGCAAGCGATGGCACCTTTCATAAAATTCAGAAAACGTTCAAGGCTGCGCTATGTGTTGTACATACTGCTTGGCCTGCTGGCGCTGCCTTACCTGCTGACACCGGTCTATGCGCTAGTGCCGCCGCCGGTGACGACCATGATGTTGTGGAAGACATTTGAAGGCAATGCCATCGATTATCGCTGGCGCCCGCTTGCGGATACCTCTCAAAACCTGGTGCGCTCGGTGGTTACCGCCGAGGACGCCCGCATATGTGAACACTCGGGCATTGACTGGGAGGTTTTTCAAACCGTCGCCATGGAAGCGCTGGAAAACGAAGGCGGACCATCGCGCGGAGGTTCAACCATTACCCAGCAGGTGGCGAAGAACCTGTTTTTATGGCCGTCACGGTCCTATGTCCGAAAAGCGCTGGAACTGCCGCTTGCCCTGTGGATCGATCTTATCTGGTCAAAACGCCGGATTGTAGAGGTATATGTCAATACGGCTGAATGGGCTCCCGGCGTTTACGGAGCTGAAGCCGCCGCTCAATACCATTTTGGCAAATCTGCCAAGGCATTGACAAAAGTCCATGCCGCGCAACTGGCTGCGGCACTGCCAAATCCGGCGGTGCGCAATGCCGGCAAGCCAGGTCCGAAAGTGCGCAAGCAGGCACGCACGATCCGCAGGCGGGTCAATGCGACGGTGCAGTATCTGGATTGCCTGAAGTTGAAATGATGCGCCCCCGCGTCCAGTTGTCGCTTGCGGTGCGCCGGCATTGTCCGCTAACTGGCCTCACTCAATCAATATCAGTTCCCATACCGGTGCGCGGTGTCTCATATCTCCGTTGCCGGCATGGCATCCATTTTCTGTACAGGTCTGCTTAATGTTCTCAATCGCCACGTTGCAGCGCGAATGGTTATCCAATCCGCGCGGCGATATTCTTGCCGGCATCGTTGTGGCTCTTGCGCTGATACCGGAGGCGATCGGGTTTTCCATTATTGCCGGCGTCGACCCCAAAGTCGGCCTGTACGCGTCGTTTTCCATTGCTGTTATCGCAGCGCTGGTGGGCGGCCGGCCAGGCATGATCTCTGCGGCCACGGCGGCAATTGCGGTGCTGGTGGTGCCGCTGATCCGCGACCACGGTGTCGAATACCTGTTCGCAGCAACAATCCTGATGGGTGTACTGCAGGTGCTTGCCGGGTTCGCGCGGCTTGATCTCTTGATGCAGTATGTTTCCACATCAGTGGTGACAGGCTTCGTCAATGCGCTGGCCATATTGATATTCGTTGCCCAGTTGCCGCAACTCGTCAATGTGACCTGGGTGACCTATGCCATGGTGGCGGCAGGGCTTGCCATCATCTACCTGCTGCCGCGTCTGACCAGGGTGGTGCCGTCGCCCCTGGTGGCTATCGTGGTGTTGACCGTTGTCTCGATTTATGGCGGGCTTGGCGTCAATACCGTGGGGGACATGGGTCAGCTGCCGTCAAGCATTCCGTACCTGTTGATCCCGGACGTGCCGCTGACGCTGGAAACGCTTCGCATCATCTTCCCGTACTCCGTGACCATGGCGATCGTCGGACTGCTGGAATCGATGATGATGGCCCATATTGTCGATGAACTGACAGATACGCCAAGCAACAAGCGTCGCGAGTGCAAAGGGCAGGGCATCGCCAATTTTGCCACCGGGTTCCTCGGTGGCATGGGCGGATGCGCCATGATCGGCCAGTCGGTCATCAACGTAAAGTCCGGTGGCAGCACCCGGTTGTCCACTTTTGTGGCCGGCAGTTTCCTGTTGTTTCTGATTGTTGTCCTGGGCCCACTGGTCAGCCAGATTCCGATGCCGTCCCTGGTTGCGGTCATGATCATGGTGTCGATCGGCACATTCAGCTGGAAATCCATCCGGAACCTGAAAACCCATCCGTGGCAGTCCTCCGTGGTCATGGTGGTGACTGTGGTCGTGGTTGTGTGGACACATGACCTGGCGCAAGGGGTGCTGGCCGGCGTGGTGCTGAGCGGACTGTTCTTTGCCAGCAAGGTCAAAAGCCTGTTTACCGTCACCTCAACCCTGTCTGCCGACGGTGCCTGCCGCACATACCGGTTCTCCGGGCAGGTGTTTTTTGCCTCCACGGAATTGTTCACCGATGCATTTGACTTCAAGGAAGTGCTGGACCGTGTGGTTATCGATATGTCAGATGCTCACTTCTGGGACATTTCTGCCATTGCAATTCTGGATCAGGCAGTCTTGAAGTTCCGCCGCGAGGGAACTTCGGTCGAGGTTGTCGGGATGAATGAGCCAAGTGCGAATATGGTCGGCCGATTTGCCACCCATGATGCGGCCGATGCAACACAGCAGCCCGCTGGTCACTGATTGGGAAGATTGACAATGAAACGCATTCTCGCCTGTGTTGACGCCTCCTCATACGCCTCCAGCGTGTGCAAGCTGACTGCGTGGGCAGCGACGCGTCTTCCGGCCAGTGTCGAGCTTTTGCATGTTGTCCAGCGCAAGGACGCGGTGGCTGCGCGCAAGGATCTCAGCGGCGCCATCGGACTTGGCGTCAAAAGTGAATTGCTGGAGGAACTGACGCAGATTGACGAGGCGGAGGGCAAGCTTGCCATCTCGGATGGCCGGGTATTGCTGGCGCAGGCGGAAAAGTTGCTGGTTGCCGGTGGTGTTTCCGACGTCAGCCGGCTGCACCGCCATGGCAGTGTTGTCGATACGATCATCGAACGCGAAGCGGAAGCTGACCTTGTGGTGATTGGAAAGCGCGGGGCGACCAGCGAGTTCGACAGTTTTCACATCGGGTCCAGAATTGAGCGTGTGGTTCGCGCCAGCGTCAAACCGGTGTTGATTGCTTCGCGCAAAATTCAGCCACCGGAAATTCTCGTTGTTGCGCTTGACGGCAGCTCCGCGGCCTTGAAAGCGCTCGACTTCGTCATTGCATCACCACTGTTCACCGGCATGCAGTTGCATCTGGTGGCAGCCGGGCCCAAAGGCACTGCCGACAAGTCCTGGTTTGTGAAGGCCTATTCGAAAGTCGTGGACCGGTCTCCATCCTGCATCATCCACATTGCCAACGGGGCGCCGCAACAGGTGCTCGGCGACTATATGTCAGCGCGCCGTGATGCGATCCTGGTGATGGGCGCCTATGGTCATTCGGCGTTGCGAACCCTGATCTTCGGCAGTACCACGACAACCGTGCTGCGCACTGTGCGTGCACCTGTTCTTCTTGTCCGTTAACTGCCTGAAATGATACTTGCTAATGGCATCTGAAATTCAGCATTATCCCCGCACTAGATCAGGATGATTTTTGGTTGAATCAACCAAAAATCATGAACCTGATCGTTTCCAGAGTGCTATAGCAACTTCATGGGTTCTTACGACCCCTTGTCGCTATTGATAAACAGGCGAGGCAGTGGAATGACGCAAGATTTGGAGACGCCGGTTAACTCCAGCTATGACGTGGTGATTGTGGGTGGTGCCATGTATGGCTCATCGGTTTCCTGGTGGCTGGCTGATAATCCGGATTTCGGCGGTTCCATTCTGGTCGTCGAGCGCGATCCCACCTACGAGTTCTGTTCCACATCACATACGAACAGTTGCATTCGCCAGCAGTTCTCCAACGAGATCAATGTGCGCGTGTCGCAGTTCGGTGCCGAGTTCGTCAAGAATTTCCGTGAATTCATGGGCAATGACCCGCGGGTGCCGCAGCCGGTGCTGCAAAGCTATGGTTACATGTACATGGCGGACAATGAGGAGTTCGCCGGTATCCTGAAGGAAAACCAGCAAATCCAGGCCGCCTGTGGCGCCGGCACCAAACATCTGACGCAGGACGAAATCGCGGCTGCCTACCCGTTCTACAATCTTGACGGGATTGTCGGTGCAAACCACAACCTTGTTGATGAAGGGTATTTCGACGGCGCAACCCTGTTTGACTGGTGGAAGCGGTCGGCGCGCGAAAAGGGCGCTGAATATATTGCCAATGAAGTCGTTGCCATGACCAGGAATGCAGCCGGCACCCGTGTTGAGAGCGTCACCCTGAAATCCGGCGAAGTGATTGCCTGCGGCACGGTAGTCAATGCTTCAGGCCCGCGGGCAGTGCTGACATCGCGCATGGCCGGCATCGAAATTCCGGTTGAACCACGCAAACGCTACACATTCATTTTTGCCGCGGAAAATCCGCTCGACCAGGATCTGCCGCTGACCATCGATCCGAGCGGTGTGCACATGCGCACAGACGGGCAGTATTACCTGGCCGGGTGCCCACCGGATGAGGATCCTGCCGTGGACTATGATGATTTCGTCGAAGACCATACCATCTGGGAGGAAAAGGCGTGGCCGGCCATTGCCAACCGGATCCCGCAGTTTGAAGCCATCAAGCTGACCAATTCCTGGGCCGGGCACTATGCCTTCAACACGCTTGACCAGAACGCCATTCTCGGCCGCCATACGCAGGTTGAAAACTTCATCTCCGTGAACGGATTTTCCGGCCACGGTTTCCAGCAGTCACCTGCCATGGGTCGCGGCACGTCTGAACTGATCACCTATGGCGAGTACCAGTCGCTGGACCTGTCGCCGTTCAATTACGACCGGATCGAGCGCAATGAGGCGTTTATCGAGAAAGCAGTCATATGAAAATGCGGACCAATACCTTCACGCAAGCCATTCGTGAAGGCAAAAAGCAGATCGGCCTGTGGGCGAGTTTGAGCAACAATTATTCGGCGGAAGTGCTGGCAACGGCCGGCTATGACTGGATGCTGCTGGACATGGAGCATTCGCCCAATGAAATCCCGCTCGTCATGGGACAGCTGCAGGCGCTGGCAGCCAGCTCCACAACGGCGATTGTGCGGCCTGACTGGAATGACAGCGTGAAGGTCAAACGCCTGCTCGACCTGGGCGCGCCGGGATTGCTGTTCCCCATGGTTCAGTCGGTGGCCGAAGCTGAACAAGCGGTTGCGGCAACGCGATATCCGCCCCGCGGGATCCGCGGTGTCAGCGGTGCCACGCGGGCCAATTCGTTTGGCCGGGTGACCGATTACTTCGACCGGGTCGAAGATGAAACCGCCGTGCTGGTGCAGCTTGAAACCAGACAGGCGATGGATCAGGCAGAAGAAATTGCCGCGGTTGACGGCATCACGGGTGTGTTTTTCGGCCCCGCTGACATCGGCGCTGACCTGGGCCATCTGGCACAACCTATGCATCCGGCCGTCTGGGAGCACGTCATGCCGGTGGCCAGGAAACTGATGGCGAAGGGTGTCCCGGTCGGCACCCTGGTGTTTGATGCAAAATTCGCCGCCCAGTTGCTCAATGACGGCTTTACCTTCGTTGCCTGCGGATCAGACATTGCCCTGCTCACCAGGGGTGCTGCCAGCCTGCTGGCCGGGGTGAAGGACGGGCTTGAATAGCTGCAGGCTACGGACCGTAGCACCACCAATTTATGTCATCCCCCGGCTTGACCGGGGGACCCAGTAACCACGGTGTCAACTGCGGACGGAAAAAGGGTAAGCCGTAGAATCGTCCAACGAAACGTACTATGTAAATCAACTCTGGTGTTTTGGCCGCGTACAAGCTATAAGCCGCGCCATCCCGGTTTATCGGAACGTTTTTTCAGGCGGCTGCAGGGCGAGATCTCTTCGCGGCCCCACATTTACGGAGTTTGTCATGGCTGTTCCAAAGCGAAAAACCACGCGGTCGAAACGCGGCATGCGCCAGTCCGGTTACAAGATGGCGGAAGCCACCTATGTGGAGAACAAGCAGACCGGTGAACTGCACCGTCCGCACCACATCGACCTGAAGACCGGCATGTACAAGGGCCGTCAGATCCTCGATCCAAAGGGCGATTTCTGATCTGAGTGGCCTTGGCGTGCCTTGATCGGCACGTTGTTCACACGAAAATCTGGGCTGGTGATGCAACCGCATCACTGGCCCTTAATCGTTTGGCGGACCTGTGGTAGTTTTTGACACATGTAAAACTGATTCACGGGGAACATCTTTCCAATGCGATATCTCATGGCGTTTCCGATGCTTGCCCTGGTGCTTGTTGCCTACAATGTCATGGCATTTACCGATCCGGGCTGGTTGTGGGCGGAGGCGGCGCGCTTCAACATGATGTCGGGGGCTTCATTGTCATTGCAGTGGGCTGACATGCTGATCATTACGGCGCTGTTCCTGCTGTTCATCGAAGTGCTGAAAGCCGCCCGCGTCGGCAGTCTCACCATTCTGGATCACATCATGTCGACAGCTGTGTTCATCGTGGCGCTGGTGGAGTTTCTGCTGGTCGAGAAGGCCGGAACGGCACCATTTGTCACTCTGTTGGCCATCTCCCTGATTGACGTCATTGCAGGCTATTCCATCTCAATCCGCTCCGCGCGCCGTGATGTGGCCTTTACCGGCGGCGGGCCGGCATGACGCCGCGCGACGTCATAGATTTCTGGCTGGCGCAGCCGGAAAAGGCCTACTTTGTTGCCGATGCCGGCTTCGATGAACGCCTGCGGGACACGTTTGGCACAGTACATGGCAAGGCAGCCTCAGGCGAACTCGACGGTTGGGGCGAGACCCGTGACGGCAGACTTGCCCTGATCCTGCTGCTGGACCAGATGAGCCGCAACCTGCATCGCGGCACCGCAGACATGTTTGCCGCTGATCCCAAGGCACTGACGCTTGCCGCAGAAGCGATTTCCATGGGTGATGATGATGACTGTAATGCATCGGTGAAGCGCTGGTACTATATGCCGTTCATGCATTCGGAAGTCGTGGCGGATCAGGAGAGATGTGTGGAGCTTTGCGGGCAGTCCGGGCTTGAAGACACGCTGCCGTTTGCCATAACCCATCGCGATATCATCGTTCAGTTTGGCCGGTTTCCGCATCGCAACGAGATGCTGGGCCGCACTACGACCGCCGAAGAACAGGCGTTTTTGGATGCAGGCGGATTTTCAGGTTAGGCAGTTCTCGTGGCGCTATTGCAGGCTCATGAGATAGGTGGCAATCGCCGTTCGATCTTCAGCAGGCAGTTTCGACATGTTCGTCTGTACCGCTGCCATGCCGCCGGACGACATCTTGTCGTAACCGAGCGTCTCACCGAATTCCAGCGCTGTTGCCAGATCGCCTGCGTCCTTGAAGCGTCCCCGCGATTTCAGATCGCGTAGTGATGGAACCTTGCCGTCACCTTCGGGATGAGGTCCGCCGGCCATCCAGCGCGACGTGTCCATGGCCATGGCCCAGTCGCGCGGTGTATGGCACTCCGCACAATGGCCCGGACCCTGAACCAGATACGCGCCCTTGTTCCAGACATCGTCTTTCGACGCATCCCTGACGAACTCGACCGGATCAAAGCCTGCGGCGATTTTCCAGATGCCCAGGCCCCGGCGCATTGGTGTTTCAACCGGCAGGCCGAGCGGCAATTCGGCAGCCCGGTTTTCCGCCTCAACCGGTTTCAACGTATCCAAGTAGGCCTTGATGTCCAATACGTCGGCATCGCTCATTTTCGAGTATGACGTATAGGGGAACGCCGGCAGGTAATGCCTGCCATCAGGAGAAATACCGCGTTTGACGGCGTTGATGAACTGGATGTCGGTCCAGCCGCCAATGCCGGTTTCCGTGTCTGGCGTGATATTGGGCGGATAAAAAGCCCCGGCAGGTGTTTTCAATACCCGCCCGCCTGACGGCAACGACATGTCTGCCTGCTTGTTATCCTTGGCCGGCAGGTGGCAGGACAGGCAACCGGCTGCGGTATACAACCGCTTGCCGTTTTCGATATTGGCCGTGTGAGCTTTCAGTGCAGAGGCAGGAAGCGGATCAGGTGCAGCAATCACCCAACCCGCTGCGGCGGCCAGGCCACCTGCCATGACAACTGCGGCCAGTATCTGTTTCATGCCGTCACCAACCGTTCAGTAATTATTGTTTCGGCCGGCGATAGTCCTCGTGGCACGCCTTGCAGGTGGCACCGAGTGCACCCAGTGCGGCACCGAAGTCGGCTTCGTCGGTTACGGCAGCCATCTTCATGGCGGCGTCAACGGACTTGTCGGCCTTGGTGTCGAAATCAGCCTTGTTCTGCCAGATTTCAGCCTTTGCCCAGGTTTCCTTGTCACCGGTTTCGCTGCCGTCGGGGAAATGTGCCTTGGCTTCTTTCACATTCTCGGCCAGCGTGGTTGCATTGGTGTTCACAACGGCCGCGTCAAACGGAGCTTCCTTTTTGGCAATGGCAGCGAGTGCGCCCATGGCTTTGCCGACGTTTTTCATGTTGGCCTGACGATCCTCGATTGGTCCGGCAAAGGCAGCACCTGTGACGCCGATGACGGCTACCGCACCGATGATCGCGGTTCTGGATGATGAAACGAGCCTGAAAAACATAAGCAATCTCCTGAATTTCCCAAATTGTGCCACGGGCAAACCACAAGATTAGAGCCTGTTTTCGCCGCTGTCAGGATAATTCATGGCGAACACGTCAATTTGAAGACGGCTCATTGCGCAGTAATCTGCGGATTACCTTGCCTGTGGTGGTCAACGGCAACTCGTCGCGGAACTCGATCTCGCGCGGGTATTCATGCGCTGACAGACGATTGCGGACATGATCGCGTATTTCAGTGTGGATGGCGTCAGTGGCCTCAAAACCATCATTGAGAACCACAAACGCCTTGACGATTTCGGTGCGAACGGGATCCGGCACCCCGATGACGGCAGCCAGCTTTACCGATGGATGGCGCGACAGGCAGTCTTCGATCTCTCCCGGGCCAATGCGATAGCCGGACGAGGTGATGACATCATCGTCACGTCCGACAAAGTGAAAATACCCGTCTGCGTCCCTGAAGCCCTGGTCCCCGGTCAACAGCCAGTCGCCGGCATACTTGTCCCTTGTTGCCTCCGGCTTGCCCCAGTACTCCAGGAACATCACCGGGTCCGGGCGCTGTACCGCGATATTGCCTGCCTCGCCGTCCGGCAGGGAATTGCCGGCATCGTCCACGATGGCAACCGTGTGGCCCGGCACCGCTTTGCCGATGGCGCCTTTCTTGCCCACGCCAATGGCGTTGCAGCTTTCCAGCACGAGGTTGCATTCGGTCTGCCCGTAGACTTCATTGATCTTCATGCCGAGGCTGTCTTCAGCCCATTCCTGCAATGCACTGCCAACGGCTTCGCCGCCGGAAAAAATGGTCCGCAAGGTGAGCTTGTCGACATCATTGGGCGTGCTGGCTCGCATCAGCTTGAGAGCGGTGGGCGGGATAAAGACATTGCGGACCTTGTGCAACGCCATCAGATCCCAGGCATTTGCCGGATCGAACTTGGTGTACTTGTAGGCCAGCACCGGCACGCGGAAATAAAGTGATGGTAGCAGTACGTTCAGCAACCCGCCGGCCCATGCCCAGTCGGACGGTGTCCACATCAGGTCACCGGGTTGCGGAAAGAACTCGTGGGCAAACTGAATGCCGGGGATGTGGCCAAGCAGTACACGGTGTCCGTGCAGTGCGCCTTTTGGAGGTCCGGTGGTGCCGGACGTGTAGATCATCAAGGCGGCATCGTCCGGCGTTGTGTCTACTGTCTCGAAGGTGGCCGGAAGCGATCTGCTTTCGTCGTGGATGTGGGGTGCGATGTCCAGCTTGCCATCGATACAGAACACCACCTGCAAGGCGTCCAGGCCGGGCAGAATTTCTGATACGTTTTCACGTGAGGCCGTTGACATGATCAGGGCTTTGGCACCGGAATTCTGCAGTCTGTACTGAACAGCCTCGACACCGAACAGCATTGCCAGCGGTACGGCAATGGCGCCGATCTTGTAGATGGCGACATGGGCAGCGGCGGTTTCGCGAGCCTGCGGCAATAGCAGCGCCACCCGGTCGCCGCGCCCGATACCTGAATTTACCAGCAGGTTGGCAAAGCGGTTTGACATCGCTTCCAGTTCTGAGAACGAGGTTGTGCGCACCGGGCCGTCTACCATGTGCTCGATGATGGCGGGCGCGTCGGGAGCCTCAAGCGCCCAGCGCGTGCAAACCGCCTGGGCGATGTTGAATCGCTCCGGTATCTGCCATTTGAAACGACTGATCATCTGCTCGTAAGTTTCAGCTGGCTCAAGCATGCTTTTGTCTTCTCCGTGTCCCATTTCCGCCTCGAAGTGCGAATAGATGAACCGCCGATTTCCGGTGAGGACCAAATGTGCGGGTGGATTTTAGGTCTTCGTTAGGATGCACAGGCTTAGACTATTCATGTTGATAGAGCAAAAGGCTGGGACACATGTACAGCGCAAATCGCGCAGGCGAACAAGAGTTTCATATGGCTGCTGAGAAATCCGCACCCGAAGCTGCAAAAAAGCATCAGGATGTTTCTCCTGAACTGAAAGAAGTCATGCACCTGTTGAAGATGCTGGAAAGCGGACAGGGCCTCAAAGGCTCCTGAGACCGCTTCGGATCTGACGCATGGGATGGCAGACGGTGGGGACACCCGCCACGGTGAATTTTTGCATATTGCAAAGACTGATTTTGCATCTTGCACGAAACCAAGCCTGCGGAGCATACCGCTTTTCGATGTGAAAACCTGGGAAATGCCAAGAAACAGCCATTTATGGCTGACTGCCGCGCCAAGTGAAATCCTGGCCTGAATTTTGCTGACCGAGTTAGAGAGGCCGGGGGCCTTGTACCTCAAAGAAGCCGGTAAAGGCTCATGCAGGACAGACCCCTGAACAACAGGGAGCAGTTTGTCATGACAGGTATCGTGCCTGCAATTCCGTTCAAGCAGAAACCGGAAACCGTATCGCGTCTGGTTGACCACCACCCCGATACGGCAACGTCAAAGCCAAAGCGCCACCGCTGGGGCAGCGTTGAAGTGTTGTCCTGCAGTGGCGGACACCGAATTGAACGCATTTGTGTGAAGCGCGGCAAGGAACTGCCCGCCCACTATCACCAACATCGGTCTGAACACTGGACAATCGTTGAAGGCGAGGCGGAAGTGCAGCTTGGAGACGATATTCTGATTGTTGCTCCCGATGACAGCCTCTATGTTCCCGCAGGCACCGTTCATGGCCTGAAACCGGCCGCTGACGGCAGTGTGAAGGTTGTCGTGGTGCATTTCGGAGATACGGTTTCAGACGCGGATGACATGGTCAGTTCCGGCTGAGCGTGAGTTCAGGCGGACTTTTCCGCCCAGGTTTCGCGCTTGCGGTAGATGGTCGAGGGGCTGATGCCGAGGGCATCTGCGGCCTTTGGGATGGACCCGGCAAAACCTGAAATTGCGGCCTCGATCACGTCACGCTCTATTTGCCACAACAAGCGTCCGGTCTGTCCGGGTGCCGGGGAAGACGCCCTGGCTTTGGCATTGACGATGTGATCCGGCAGCATATGGGGTTCGAGCGCCTCGCCATCGTGCAGCACGACGGTTTGGCGGATGACATTCTGCAATTCGCGAATGTTGCCCGGCCAGTCATAGGCCATCAGCGTGTCAACGGCTTCATTGTCGATCCGGCTGAACGAGCGGGTTTCTTCACGGGTATATGCATCGAGGAAACAAGAGGCCAGTTCGGCTACGTCACGGTCGCGCTCGCGTAACGGTTTCAGATGAATGGGCAGAACATGAAGGCGGAAGTACAGATCTTCCCGGAACCGGCCTTCAGTCACCTCCGTCTGGGGTGTCCGGTTGGTGGCACAGACAATCCGGATGTCCACCTTGCGGGAATGCGCCGATCCGACCGGCTGGATGGTGCCGGTCTGCAGGAAGCGTAAAAGCTTGATCTGCAAGGACAGTTCCATTTCGCAGATTTCATCCAGGAACAATGTGCCGCCGTCGGCTGCAGCGGCAGCCCCTTCGCGGTCAGAAATGGCGCCGGTGAAAGCCCCTTTCAGATGGCCGAAAATCTCCGATTCCATCAGGTCATGCGGGATGGCGCCGCAATTGAGTGCGATGAACGGCTGATCGGCGCGCGGCGACAGGTCATGAATGGCCTGAGCACACAATTCCTTGCCGGTACCGCTCTCGCCGGTAATGAAAGCAGGTGCGCTGGATGAGGCAATGGCCTCGATCTGTCTGCGGGTATCCGCCATGGCACGTGAAGAGCCGATCATGGTGTCCGGTGCGGCCGTTTCCGGGCGGGATGGCCTGATCGGCAGGCCGGTAGCTTGAGGTGCAGGGGATTGGCAGGCATTGGTCAGTGTGGTGATCAGGCGGTTGCGCGATACCGGTTTGACCAGATAGTCCCAGGCGCCGGCACGCACGGCATCGACAGCGTCATTTATCGATGCATTTGCAGCAACGACGATGATACAGGCTTGCGGATGGCTGGCTGACCAGCTTTCGATGAGGGAAAGACAGCCCGGGCCGCTCAGTTCCAGAGACAGGATAATCGCGTCAAAGCGGCTGCTTTCAAGATGTGCGGTCGCGGCAGCCTCGCCCACTGCCAGCTCACAGGCAAACCCGTCCTTTTCAAGATGGGTGCGGTATACGCTGGCCAGTGACGGCTTGTCCTCGACAATCAGGACGTGGTTACGCCTTGGTACAGAAACTGACATTGTTACGCCTGACTAAACTCATGCAGTGCCTGCACCCTTTGTGCAGGCCGTGGCATGGCACCGAACTCATGGCTGCCGAGAATGCAGGAATATGGTGAACAAGAAGTTTAGATTAGTGGTTTTGAGGATGGCGGATCGGCCTGCAACGGCGTTTTTTCCAAAATCCCGGCCTTGACGAGATGGTCCCAGGCTTCTTCGGCGGTCTCAGCATAGTGAAACAGGTTTACGTCGCCGGGAGAGATTGTACCGGCCTCGATAAACACTTCCAGATTGACCACCCTGGTCCAGAAATCCCGGTCGAACAGGACGATCGGTATGGCTGGCATCTTGCCGGTCTGAACCAGGGTCAGGATTTCAAACAGCTCATCCATAGTGCCGAAGCCGCCGGGGAACACCACCAGCCCGTTGGCCCGCATGGCGAGATGCATCTTGCGCATGGCGAAATAGTGAAAGTTGAAGGTCAGGTCCGGCGTGGACCAGGCGTTTGGGTCCTGTTCGTGGGGCAGGGTGATATTGAACCCGATTGACGGTGCGCCTGCTTCAAAAGCTCCCTTGTTGGCGGCTTCCATGATACCGGGGCCGCCACCGGTTGCGATTACGTTGTCGCGCAGTTCGGCATCGTGATGCAGTGCGCCTCCACGTTCCGACACAATACGGCCGATTTCCTTCGCCGAGCGATACCAATGGCCGCGTTTGCCCTCATCGTCCTCTTTTACCCGGGCTGATCCAAACGCGACGATGGTCGAGCGGACACCCCAGTCACGCAGGTGTTCCTCGGCCTTCATGTACTCCAGCATGAACCGGATGCCGCGGGTCGAGTCCCCGAGCAGAAAATCCTGGTCCAGGGTCGGCAAGGTGAAGGACGGAGATGCGACCTGCTCATGCGGTGTCTTTTGTTCGCTCATGAAAATTCCTTTTACGAGTTACGTGCAGCGCTACCTCAAACGGGTGACGCACGCGTGGTCATGGGCGCCATGCAGTATCTGGCGTGGTGTGCGTGGCGTATCCCCTATACGATCAATTACTCACCCACCAGACCCAACGTTACGGCTTCAAGTCTTCATCATGCCAGCGTCCGACGCAAAAACCGTTAATTCCAATGTTCATGGCATGGCCTGGATGGTGGTGTCGGGTTTGTGCTTTACCGGCGTCATGATTTCCGTCCGCAATGTCGGGCCGGATCTGCCGGCAGCGGTGTCTGCGGCGATCAGGTATGCGTTCGGTATTGTGCTGCTGGCGCCCATGCTGCTGAAGGCCGATTTCCGGTTTCCGCGCGGGCGCAACCTGAAACTGCATATCTGGCGCGGTACATTTCACGGTCTGGGTGTGTTGTTGTGGTTTTATGCAATGGCCCGCATTCCGATGGCGGAAGTAACAGCCATCAGCTACACGGCCCCGATATTCATGACAATCGGCGCGGTGATGTTCTTTGCCGAAAAAATCCAGTTGCGGAGAATTGGCGCCATTGTTGCCGGGCTGGCCGGCGTGTTCATCATCCTGCGGCCGGGCTTTGAAACCCTGTCGAGCGGTCAGCTGGCACAGCTTGCGGCGACACCGCTGTTTGCCGCCGCCATGTTACTGGTCAAGCGCCTGACGCAGTCCGACAGTGCGGCAATGATCGTAATCATGCTGAATTTCGTCTGTCTTGCGGTACTGGCTCCCATTGCCGTGTTGACCTGGAAGACACCGGATGCAGTGCAACTGATGTGGCTTGTGTGCGCCACCATTGCCGCAACCGCAGGACATTACTGTCTGACCCGGTCCTATGCCGTGGCTGATATCACCGTCGTGCAGCCGATCACATTCCTGCAACTGGTGTGGACGGCCATATTCGGATACCTGCTGTTTGCCGAAACACCGGATGTTTGGGTGTTTGCCGGCGGTTCAGTCATCCTGGCGGCCAGCACCTACATTGCGCATCGCGAACGCAAGCAGCAGTCAATGCTAAAACCGGAAACCGCTACTTTGCCCTCTCGAGTGCCCGGCGCAGGCGTCTGATCAGCTTGGACCGGTTCTTGTTGCCGGCAATATTTTCCACCGCCGCATTGATGTCCAGCACCAGTTGCGTGAGCTCATTGTTGTAATCCGGTTTGCGGGCCGCCTCGGGCGGATCAACGGAACGGCGCTGTTCGCTGTGGACTTTCACGGCCTTCTTGCCGTCGAGGCGGAAGGTCTCGTCTATGTCCGGCTGCAGGATGCGTGAGGCGGGCATCAGTTTCTTGGCAATGCGCGAGGTCAGCCCGGCCATGCCTTCTTCTTCACCGTGGACCAGGAACATGTTGCGGTGAACCGGCAGGCGCTCTGAAATCCAGCGCTCAAGCTCAGGCGCATCGGCGTGGCCGGAGTACCCGTTTATGCGTTCGATTGCGGCGCTGACCTTAATTTCCTCGCCATGAATGCGCACCTTCTTGGCGCCGTTCAGCAACACCCGGCCAAGGGTGCCATTGGCCTGATAGCCGACCATCAGGACGGTGGCATTGCGGCGGTGCAGATGGTTTTTCAGATGGTGCTTGATGCGCCCGGCATCGCACATGCCGCTGGCCGACAGCACGACGTGAAACCCGCTCAGCTTTCCGATCGCCTTGGAGTCTTCCACGGATTCGGAAATCCTGAGATCGGGGGATTTCAATGCCGCCTTGAGGGCGTCTGCATTGGCCAGCAGGTTTGCGTGTTTCTCGAAAATGCCGGTTGCCCGTCTGGCCAGCGGGCTGTCGATGAACACCGGGGCCGACGGTGCCTCGCCGTTTGACATGATCATCATCAGGTCGGTGAGCACTTCCTGGGTCCGTTCAACCGCAAAGGACGGGATCAGCAGCACACCGCGTTTTTGCGCGGCGTCATTGACATGTCTGGCGAGCAGGGCGCGGCGCTCGTCCGGGTTGGTCTCGACCCGATCGGTGGCACCGAAGGTCGCTTCGCATAAAAGATAGTCATAGCCTGACGGCGCATCCGGGTCATGCTGCAGCAGCTTGTGGTCGGGCCCGATATCGCCGGAGAAGAACAGGCGCAATGGTTGCTGTCCGTCACCCTGCGAGACTTCGACCTCGATGGAAGTGGAGCCGAGCATATGCCCGGCATTCCAGAATCTTGCCCTGATGTCTCCGGTGGCCTTGATCCAGGTCTCGTACTCGACGGGTGAAAACTGCTGAACGGTCTGCAGGGCGTCCTCCATCGTGTAGATGGGCTGAAGTTCCTTGCGGCCGCGTTGCCGGTTACGGCGGTTCAGCCGTTCAATTTCGTTTTCCTGAATGTGGCCTGAATCCGGCAACATGACGGACGACAGATCCATACTTGGTTCGGTGGCGTGGATTTTTCCGGTAAAGCCGTGCCGGACAAGCTTGGGCAGTATCCCGGCATGGTCGATATGGGCATGGGTCAACAACACCGCATCGATGCTGTCCGGTTTGAACGGCAGCGGCTGGTAGTTCAGTTCCCGCAAGGTTTTGGAGCCCTGGAACAGGCCGCAGTCGATCAGGACGGAAGAGTGTGGGGTTTTCAGCCTGAAACAGGAACCCGTGACAGTACGCGCGGCCCCGTGGAAGGAAAGTTCGATGCTCATTCAATTGCCTCCCCGGGGGCGTGAAATTATGTGGTGAAAGTGTCTGTGTAGGTGTCGCGCAGGATGTTCTTTTGCACCTTGCCCATGGTATTGCGTGGCAGTTCATCCACAACATAGATCTTTTTGGGCTGCTTGAAACGGGCAATCTTGTCTGAAATGGCGCTCAGGATAGCGTCTTCGCTGACGACCTGCCCGTTGGACGGCACGATGACGCCGACCACGCCTTCGCCAAAATCAGGATGGTTTACGCCGATTACAGCGGATTCAAGTACACCTTGCTGCTCGTCCAGCAGCAGTTCGATTTCCTTCGGGTATATGTTGTAGCCGCCGGAGATAATCAGGTCCTTGGCACGCCCGACAATGTGCACATAGCCGTCGTCGTCCACCTTGCCCAGGTCGCCTGAAATGAAGAAACCGTCATCGCGGAATTCCTCCCTGGTCTTTTCGGGCATCTGCCAGTAACCGGCAAACACGTTGGGACCCTTGACCTCGATGACGCCGATTTCCCCCTTGCCCAGTTCCTCACCCGTATCCGGGTTGCAAACCCGCAGGTCTACGTCCGGCAACGGAAACCCGACCGTACCGGCACGGCGCTCGCCGTCATACGGGTTGGAGGTATTCATATTGGTTTCCGTCATGCC
The DNA here is from genome assembly GCA_938039915.1 of uncultured Anderseniella sp. Lineage (GTDB taxonomy): Bacteria > Pseudomonadota > Alphaproteobacteria > Rhizobiales > Aestuariivirgaceae > Anderseniella. Next base: position 19,123 of record CALHUA010000045.1, on the reverse strand, counting down.
GTAGCGTTCGAGGATGCGATGGCCGGTGCGCTGTTCAAACTCGATATGGGTTTCGGCCAGCAATGGCGCCGAGCCGGATACGAACAGCCGCATGTGGGCGGTCAGTTCGCGGGTAAACCGGTCATCATCCAGCAGTCTTGTATAAAATGTCGGCACGCCCATCATGGCGGTGGCGCCAGGCAGACACTCGATGACCTGGTCAACCTTGAAGCCGGGCAGGAAGATCATCCGGCCGCCTGCCACCATCATGGTGTTGGTCGCCACGAACAGGCCGTGGGTATGGAAGATGGGAAGTGCATGCAACAGCACGTCGTCTTCGGTGAAGCCCCACAGGTCTTTCAGTACCAATGCATTCGACAACAGGTTGTCATGGGTCAGCATTGCGCCTTTCGAGCGCCCGGTTGTGCCGGATGTATACAGGATGGCGGCCAGGTCATCCGGACCACGATCCACGGTGTCGAACTCCGGTTCAGCCACAATACCTGCATCCAGCAGTGATCCGGCGCTGGTCTCGGGATTTTTCCAAACCCCCATGGTCTCGAGCCTGACACCGAGCTTGTCTGACAGCGCTTCAAACTCCGGCCGGCGCGCAGGGTCGCAGACAAACAGGCGAGGCCCGGCATTGTCGAGAAAGTATTCCACTTCGCTGGCCGTGTAGGCATTGTTCAGAGGAAGGAACACGCCGCCGGCGCGAACCGTACCCAGATACAACATCAGTGCTTCAATGGATTTCGGTACCTGTGCGGCGACCCGGTCACCAGGCTGAACGCCGCACTTGACCAGCATGTTGGCAAACCGTGCGGACACTTCCATGACATGGCTGTAGGTATACCAGCGCCCGTCATCCAGTTGTGCAAAGGCCCGCTCAAGATTGGCATTCTGCAGCAAGCCGTCGAACAGGTGGTTAGCCATTGGCCTGCTTCCTTGTGTTTGACGCTTCAAACCTGGCGTCCAGAAGCGAGGTAACGTCGCGCGAGGCGATGACCTTGCCGTCCTTCGAATAGGCTTCGTGATTGGTGTCGACGGACTTCAGGTCATAGTGATAGTTGACCATCATGCCGGCAGAGTTGCGCAAGCCGTTTTCCGAGCGATCGCCCATCCAGTGAATTGTCCTGAGACTGGCACCATTGCCCAGGTGGAACCGGGCGACCGGGTCGATCGGTCCGCCTTTGGGCCGCTGTTCCTGCAGGAAATACCGTGCCGCCAGTGATTTCAGTCCGGCAATTTCGTCCTGTGTCGCCTCGTCTGCGTTTTCCGATGTCAGTTCGCAGGCAACAGTGTACAGCGCCGCCAGCGCACTGTCCGGATCTGCGTCTGCCTGGCCTTTCAGCCACGTCATGAACCCCGGTATCGGCGACAGGGTGATGAAGGTCTTGATGTTTGGCAGGCTGGCGGCAAGCTCGGTCGCCACCTGCTTGATAAGGAAGTTGCCGAACGAGACGCCGCGCAAGCCCTTCTGGCAGTTTGAGATCGAGTAGAAAATGGCTGCGGCAGCATCCTGCGGCAGTACGGGATCGCGGCTTTCCGCCAGTACCGCCTGAATGGACCCGGCAATGTCCGCGGACAGTGCGACCTCCACAAAGATCAGCGGTTCATTGGGCATGGCGGGGTGAAAATAGGCAAAACACCGTCTGTCCGCCGGTTGCAGACGGCGGCGCAGATCGTCCCAGCTGTCGATGGCGTGGACGGCCTCATACTTGATTATCTTCTCAAGAATGTGGGCCGGAGTGGTCCAGTCAATCGGGCGCAGTACCAGGAATCCTCGGTTGAACCAGGATGAAAACAGGTGTTCGAAGTCAACATCCACCCGCGCCAGATCCGGATCCTGCTTGAGGATCTGCAGCAGGTCCTCGCGCATGCGGACCAGTGTTTCAGTGCCACCGGGCACACCGTTCAACCGGCGCAGCAGCTCCTGTCTGCGCGGTTCGGCAACTTCCAGCAGGCGCGTGAGATTGCCGGCACTGCGCTCGGTTGCATAGTCGCCGGTGCGCTCGGTCAGGGCTTCGATGTCAATATCAAAATCGCTGGCCAGGCTCTGGAAGAAAGTCAGTTTGTGCTCCTCGTCGGCCTGGGCATATTTTGCCAGCAGGGCGGATCCGGTTTGCAGGCCGGTTACCTCGCCGGTGTCAGCCAGCAGGGAGCTGCACAAGGCCAGCATGTCGCGTGCATCCGGTTTGGCCGAACTGGACGTCCGGCGTTCAAACAGGCTCGACAAAAGCTCCTGAAAATATGTGATGCGGCTCATACGGCTTCACCCATGACTTTGTTCGGCAACCAGGTTGCAAGCTCAGGAAACAGGCACAACAGCAGTATAGCGATCACCATGCACGCAACAAAGGGCAATGATCCCACAAGGATGGTGCGCAGTGAAATTTCCGGCGCGATGCCGTTGATCACGTAAAGGTTCAATCCGACCGGCGGGGTGATCAGGCCGATCTCCATGTTGATCGTCAAGATGACCGCAAACCAGTAAGGATCGAACCCTGCGCTGATGACGATGGGCAACAGGATGGGAGCGGCCATCAGGATCACAGCTACCGGTGGCAGGAAGAAACCGGCAACCAGCAGGAAGATGTTGATCGCAAACATCAGCACCCACGGATTGACGTCCAGCGTGCCGATCCATTCTGCGATCGACTGGGTGATGAACAGTGACGACAGCATGTAGGAAAACACCCCTGCCGCGGCAATGATGAACAAGATCATCACGCTCTCGCGGGTTGAATCGCGCAGCACGTTCCACAGCAGTTTGGGGCTCCAAAGCCTGTAGATGATGATGGCGACAAGCAGGCACAGCAGGGCCCCGATGGCTGCGGTCTCCGATGGTGTCGCCAGCCCGCCATACATTGCGTACAGCACGCCGAGAATGATGGCGATGAAGGGCAGCACGCGAGGCAGGATTTCAAAGCGTTCCTTCCAGGAGAAGGTTCTGCCGGACAGGGCGTCGGCTGCGCCAGACCGCCAGGTGTCATACAAGGACCACAACATGAACAGGCCCACCAGCAACAGGCCCGGCACCACGCCGGCCAGGAACAGGCGCCCGATGGAGGTCTCGGTGGCGATGCCGTAGACAATCATGGTGACCGATGGCGGTATGAGAATGCCGAGGGTGCCGCCTGCGGCGATGGAGCCGGTCGCGACGCCATCGGGGTAACCGCGCTTGCGCATTTCCGGAATGCCCATCTTGCCAATGGCCGCACAGGTTGCCGGAGATGAACCGGACATGGCGGCGAACAGGGCGCAGGCACCCAGATTTGAGATTACAAGGCCGCCAGGGACACGGGTCAGCCAGCGGTCAAGTGCTTCATAAAGGTCGGCACCGGCGCGCGTGGACGCAATGGAAGCGCCCATGATGATGAACATCGGGATCGACAGAAGTGCAAAATTGTCCAGCTTGCCGAAGAAGATTTCCGGCAATAGCTGCAGCGACCGTGCACCGTCGAAAATCAGCAGGAAACCTGCCGATACAATCAGCAGGCCGACGGCCACCGATACGCCGGAAAACAGTACAAGCACCGTAACGACGGCCAGGACGAGGCCCAAGGAGAGCGGATCCATCAGCGGCTCTCCTTGTTGATGTTAAACGGCTTGTCGACACCGGTGATGACGGCGGCCAGGTCCGCAACAAGCTGCAGCAGCAGCAGGCCGAAGCCGACCGGCATTGCCAGATAGGGTATCCACAGGCGCACGCCCCACACGGTGTCGGACTTCCAGTTCCTGGTCCATGCGGTGTGCCAGAACTCAAACCCGTAGGCGAGCATCAGCGCGACGATGATGATCGATACGGACAAGGTGAACAGTGCCAGCGCCTTACGGGCGCCCGGCTTCATCATCAGGGGTATCAGGTCCACATTGACGTGGCCGCGCAGCTTCTGGACGTAGGGCAGACCGAGCAGGGTTGCGGCCACCATCAGGAAGGTGACTGCTTCGGTTTGCCAGATGGTGGACTGATTGAGCACGAAGCGCACGAAGATCATCTGGCAGGTGATGAAGACGGACACCACGATCATGGAGGCCGACACCCAGCCGCACACGGTCGATATCTGGTCGACGATTTTAAGCCAGCCGGTCCTGTCACCGGGACCTGACAAATTCGAATTTGTGTCAGCCGCCATGGTTTGCCCGCCTCAGTGGTGTGGGGTGAAAAAAGTCAATCTTGGATAGGTCACCGGAGGCGGTCAACCGCCTCCGGTCAAATGGGTGGTCTGATTATTCGACGGCCAGCGCCATATCGAGCAGTTCCTGACCGCCAGGCACATTTTCCACGAAGTTCTTGTACGAAGATGCCTTGGCAATGTCGCGCCACTGGTTGAACTCTTCCGGTGTCATGTTCTTGATTTCAACACCGGCTTTCTCAAACACCTCGACCGAGGCGGCATCCTGCTTCTTGGCTTCTTCCAGATAGTAGGCTTCAGCCTTGGCAGCAGCAGCATCCAGAGCCGCCTTCTGCTTGTCGTCCAGCCCGTCATAGGCGGACTTGTTCATCAGCAGCGGCTGATACATGAACCACAGGGCAACGTCACCAGCCGGCGTATAGCACTTGACCTGCTCGTAGATGCGGTAGGAGACGAACGATGACGATGAGGTATTGGCTGCCGTCAGGACGCCGGACTGCATGGCCGAATAGATTTCCGATGATGCCATGGAGGTGATGGATGCCCCTGCGGTCGCCAGCATCTGTTCAAATGCCTTGCCGGCGGCACGGGTCTGCTGACCCTTCACATCGTCGGGTGAGGTGATGCATTTCTCCTTGCCGACAAACCCGCCTGCCAGATAACCGTGCACCACGACGCGCACATCATCTTCAGCCATGATGGATTCGATCTTCTTCATGAAGTCGGAGGTGTTCAGCCGGGCGGCATGATCGTGGTTTTTCACCAGGCCGGGCATCAGTGTCAGGTTGTACTCGCCGCGCAGGCCACCGGCATAGGACAGTGGAAACACGCTCATGTCGAGCTGGCCGGCCGACAGGGGCTTGTACTGCTCGCGCGGTTTGAACAGGGACTTGGACGGGAAGATCTTGATGGTCAGGTCAACATTGGCCTTGGCGACCTCGTCAGCCACGATCTGGGCCACCTTGTGGCGCACGTCCTTGGTTGACCACTGGTGTGACAGGCGCAGTTCCTTGGCGTGAGCCATGCCTGACAGGGCTGTCGCCATGGCAAGACCGGCTATCACGGATGTCAGTTTGAGTTTCATGTACTTCTCCCGATCCGGCGCGTTACTCGACCGGACTCATTTATGTTAAATTCGTTGACTGACTAAAATTGCCAGCACAGTCAGCCTACGGTTTTGCGTACGAGAGTCAACTCTCTTGTATACAAGAAATTGCTTGTTGAATGCACAAATTTACGGCTATTGTGATCGCCATCATGAGCGAAAGACCGGCAGACCGCATTCGCGAAACTCTCGAGCAGGCCATTTTAACCGGCGAGTTTGACGATGGTGTGCGTCTCGACGAAGTGCGTTTGTGCACCCGTTTCGGCGTATCGCGAACACCGGTTCGCGAGGCCCTGCATCAACTTACGGCTTCCGGCCTTCTGGAAATGAAACCACGCCGAGGGGCATTTGTCCGCATGCCCGGATTTGTGGAAGTGGTGGAAATGTTCGAGGTCATGGGCGAGCTGGAAAGCATGTGCGGCCGGCTGGCGGCCAAGCGCATAAGCGATGCGCAGCTCAAGGCATTTTCAACAGCGTGTCTGAAATGCGAACAGGCCGAGGCAGCAGGCGACAGCGATGCCTACTACCGTGAAAACGAAACCTTTCACCAGATCCTGTATAAGGCGAGCGGCAACGGATTTCTGCAATCGCAGGCGATCAATCTGCAGAAACGGTTACAGCCGTTTCGCCGCCTGCAACTGCGGGTGCGCGGTCGCATCAGGCAGTCGCTGGATGAGCACCGGCAAATTCTGCAGGCGGTTGAAGCGGGAGACGGCGAGGCTGCCGAAACGCTGCTGCGCCAGCATGTGACGGTGCAGGGCGAAAAGTTCTTCGACCTGATGCGCGGTCTTGATGAGACCTCGGCACGCAAGACCGGTTGAGCCTGGTTACCTGATATCGGCGCACTCGGCCACGGGCGTAATCGCCCCTTTGCCGTCGAAGAAACTCAACAGGTTGTTGGCCACAAGGTCGCCCATGGCGCGACGGGTCTCGACGGTTGCCGAGCCCTGGTGGGGTTGCAGAGTGACATTGTCGAGCACGCGCAGGCCTTCGGGAATTTTCGGCTCTGCTGCAAACACGTCAAGACCCGCATAGCCCAGCTTGCCGCTTGCAAGGGCTTCGATCATTGCGTCTTCGTCATGCACGGAACCACGCGCCACATTGATGAAGGTGCCTTCCGGTCCGAGCGCTTCGAGGACCTGCGCATTGACGATGCCCTTGGTGGCGTCGCCGCCGGGGCATATGGCGATCAGGAAATCACAGTCGCGGGCCATATCGGTCAGATCATCATAGAACGCATAAGCCTGGTCTGCCTGCTGGCTGCGGCCATGATAGCCGATCACGCACCCGAACACTTCCAGCTTGCGGGCAATATCCTTGCCGATACGGCCGAGGCCCAGAATGCCGACCTTGCGGCCATTGATAGCGCGGGCAAGCGGCGGATCACCCTCCTTCTCCCAGCGCCCGGCGCGGGCAAATCTTTCCCATTCGCTGAAGCGGCGTGAGCAGGTCAGCACCAGCGTGACGGCCATGTTGGCGACGTCGTCATTGAGCACGTCGGGCGTATTGGTGGCGATGACATTGCGCGATGCCGCATGGGCTGCATCCACGCCGTCATAACCGACGCCGAAGCTTGCAATGATCTTCAGGTTTGGCAAGGCGTCAATCAGGGCGGCATCGGCCTTGCCCATGGTGGCGACACCTTCGATTTTGTTCGCGACAGAGGCAAGGAATGCGTCCCTGTCGTCTGCCTCATAGAGCCGGTGCAGCGTGTGCCGGGCGTCCAGGGCCTCCTGGATATGGGGCATCATGTTGGAGACCAGAAGAATATCAGTCATCTATCGTTTCCTTTGATCAATGTGATGTTCAGCAATAGCGCTCGGCACCGGGCCATTGCGCTTCGGTATATCTGTCGCCATAGGCGAAACCGGGCGGCAGGCACCTGGCGATTTCCGACAGGTCATCCGCTGTCAATTTCAGGCTTTCACCGGCTGCCAGTTGTTCCAGATGCCTGCGTGAGCGGGTGCCGGGGATGGGCAGAAGGTGGTCACCCTGTGCCAGCACCCAAGCGACCGCAACAGTTGCCGGCGATACTTCTCGGGCCTCGCAGAACGCCCGGAACGCTTCAAGTGCCTTGACGTTGCAGGAGAAGTTGGGCTCGACAAAGCGCGGATTGCCGTTCCGGAAATCGCCGTCTGCAAATGCCTCGGGATCAGGCAGCGTGTCAGCGAACATGCCGCGCCCCAGCGGCGAGAACGGCACGAATGCCACGCCCAGTTCCTTGCACGCCTGGATGACACCGAGTTCCGGGCTGCGGGTCCACAAGGAGTATTCGCTTTGCACCGCCATGACCGGATGGACGGCATGGGCACGGCGCAGCGAGAACGGTGCGATTTCGGAAAACCCGATACCGCCGATCTTGCCTTCTTCCTTGAAGCGCACCAGCGTTTCCATGACGTCCTCGATGGGCCGGTCTGCTTCACGACGGTGAATGTAGTATAGAGCGACGTTGTCCACGCCGAGATTGCGCAGGGATTTTTCCAGCGCCTCGCGCAGGTGCTCAGGCGAGTTGTTGAAACTGCGCACATTGGTCTCAGGGTTACGGTAGATCCCGGCCTTGGTGGCGATGGTGAACCTGTTTGGATGGTCCTTGATAAACGAACCGATTACCCTTTCCGACACGCCTGCACCATAGACATTGGCGGTATCGAGAAAGTCGATGCCGAGATCAAGCGCTGCTGCCAGCGTGTCATGGCTTTCCGCCTCGGTCGTCGGACCATACGCGCCGGCAAAGCTCCAGCAGCCGACACCGATGGCCGATACTTGCGGGCCGCCCTCGCCCAGTTGACGTTTATGCATGGTCTAGTCCTTGTTCATGTCTACTTGCGCATAGACTTTGAGTGCATCTTCCATGGTGCGGCTTGCATCAATGGTTTCACGCGTTTCAGCCGCAAATGGGGTTTGCGCCAGTACGCGGAAAATGTCTGCGGCTCCGTCGTGGAACCCGGATGTCACACCAGCGTCTGCAAAGGTTGCCGCGATCTCCTCCATCTCGCCGATCCAGCGTCCTGAATCAGCCGGCAGGCGCGGGATGCGGGCCCGCATGGCGTCCAGCGCCGGTTTCTGACTGAAGGCGAATTCTTCGGTCAGTTCTTCGGTCAGTCCCAGTTTTTCCGCTGCCAGCATGACTGCGGTCTGCAGTGTCCAGGTTCCCTTGGTAAGGGCGGCATAGACCATCTTCATGGCTGAGGCGCGCCCGATTTCATCGCCGAGGCTGATAACCTGAAAACCCTTGCCGTCCAGCGCCAGCATGGCAGACACGTCGGCACCTGATACATAAAACCGGGTGCCGCCACCCTTGCCGGGTGCCAGGCCGATGATGCCGGCATCAATGAACACCGCACCAGCTTCTGCAATGGCGGCACCGGCCTCACGGGCGGTTGCAGGTGAGATGGCGTTGCAGTCAACATAAACAGGAGTGGTTTGCGCCTGCCGCATGGCTTGGGCCACGTCTTTCGCCTGGCTGACTGCTGCCGACGGCGGCAGAATGGACAGTATGATATCGGCGCGTTCGACGAGGCTCGCCAGAGTTCCGGTATCCTGCATACCGGCTTTAACCGCCAGCGCGCGGGTTGCCTCACTGCGCCCGGCCAGGCAGGTCAGTACCGTGTGTCCGGCACCGCTCAACGCGCCGCCGACACCATGGCCCATGTCACCGGGCATCAGGATTGCAATAACGGGCAGGGTCATCAGGCACTTTCTCCAGCGGCAGGTTTGAACTCGGCGGCCTTCTGATGAGCGCGGTACAGCGCGTACAGGCCGCCGGCCACCATCACGATGCCAATGCCGGGACGGATGAAGCCCTCCATCATGAACATGGCGGGTGTCAGAGCCAGAACCATCAGGGGCGTGTAGTAGAACGGCCATACCTTTTTGCCGCGATCACGCTGGTAGATACCGAAGCCCATGGAGAACAGACTCAGGGTCAGGAAGAACACGGACCAGGGATGGGTGATGAAATTGGTCATGTCGGTCGACAGGGCGACGGCGCGGGCCAGCCAGCGCTCGGCGATGGGCCCGAGCACAACGCCCAGGATCATCGGGGCCAGCGGGAAACCAAGATTGCGCATGGCATATCCGACCACACCGAAGATCAGCAAGGTCCACATGTCATTGACGATATTGTTCAGCGCGAAGACGCCGATGCCGCAGTAAGCCAGGATGATGCCGGCCAGCACGTACATCTTTACCTTGGTGACCAGCACGAACAGTTTCAGCGCAACCGACTGGAAGAACAGCACCAGGAAATTGGCAAAGAAGAAGGCGATGAAAATCGAATAGGCCAGCACCGGTGCCTCGGTGATGAAGCTGGGGCTGGGCACCACGTCGTGGATCAGCAGGGCACCAAGCATCACCGCGGTGACGATGTCGCCGGGAATACCGAGCGCCATCATGGTTATTAGCGACCCGCCGGCAGTGGCGTTGTTGGACGCCTCCGGTGCGATGATGCCGTCTTCTGTGCCGGTGCCGAATTTCTCCGGTGTCGCAGATGCCTTCTTGGCCTGGTCGTAGGCCAGGATATTGGAGATCGATGACCCGGCTGCCGGCAGGATACCGGTGAAAATGCCGATGATCGAAGAGCGCACCAGATTGGTCCACCTGGACAGCACGATTTTGGCGGCCTTCATGTGCTCGATGCGAATGTCGATATCGCCGGTCTGTACCAGTGAACGCCTGGCCTCGGCCGGGTTGCGGATATCTCCCATCAACTGGCTGAAGGCGAACAGACCGATCAGCACAGGCAGGAATGCAAAGCCTTCCTGCAGATAGTCCGATCCGAAGTCGAAGCGTGACACGCCGTTGATGTCCTCCTCACCGACGGTGGCGATGAGCAGGCCGAGCGCGCCTGAAATCAGGCCCTTGATCAGGTTCTTGCCGGCCAGACTCGCGGTGATGGTGAGCGCGAAGAACACCAGGGCAAAATAGTCCCATGGCTGAAACTCAAGTCCGATACGCGCCAGTTGCGGCGCAATGGCGATCAGGCAGATGGCGGAGATGGTGCCACCGAAGAATGACGACCACACGCCGAGGCCGAGCGCCAGGCCGGGCCGCCCCTGACGCGCCATGGGAAAGCCGTCGAACGTGGTTGCGACCGAAGATGGTGTACCGGGAATGCCGATCAGGATGCCCGACATCAAGCCGCCGGACAAACCGCCGACGAACACGCCGATCATGGTGGCGATGCCCTGTGAGGCAGTCATGGAGAAGGTGAATGGCAGGGTCAGGACTACGGCCATGGCGATGGTGAAGCCTGGAATGGCGCCTGCCAGCAGGCCGGCAATGGCGCCGGCGCTCATCAGCAGCAACGTATGAACCGTGGCGATTTCGGCGAGAGCAGCGAAGATATGTTCCATGTCGGTTGTCTCCGGGCGCTATCGGATCGAGAAGATTTCGCCCTCAGGCAAAATCACTCGCAGGCCGAAAGTGAACAAGGTCCACATGAAGCCCATGGAAACGGTGGCGTAGATCGCATGGCGGACCAGGTCACGCGGGGTCCATCCGCCAAGCACAGTGAGCAGGGCGAACACCAGCAATATGCCGCCGATCAGTGCGCCGGCCCACGGCAGGGTGGCCAGGAACACAAAATAGATCGCAAAACAGATAATCGGGTTGCGAAAATACTCAAGGAAACCGCCCAGCCCGGGTTTTCGATCATCGCCCTTGTCGCCGTCCGCGCTCGGATAGCTGAGGGACTGGACAAAATAAATGGCACTGAACAGGGTCAGAACAGCCACAATGATCTGTGGCCAGGTCGAGGGTTTCAGTGTGCCGTATCCCGGCAACCTTATGTGCAGGGACGACCAGGCCAGAAGCCCGCAGAACAGCAGCAGCAGGATTGCGATTAGGGTGTCTCTATTGAGTGCGCGCATGGATGCCCGAGCCAGCCTGGTATGTGAAATGGAATAAGAAAATCCGGACCGGACGCCATCTCGGCATCCGGTCCTTTTGGTACCTGCAACAGGTTACTTCTTGTACATGCCGACCTTGATGGCGACCTTTTCATGGGCGTCGTACTCGGCCTTGAACCACTCAGCGTACTCTTCGGCATTGCGGTACTTGATCTGGGTGCCCTTGGACTCAAGCGATGACTTGAAGTCGGCGTTTTCTGCAGCCTGCTTGATTACGCCGGCCCAGTAGTCGATGACCTCTTTCGGCGTGCCTTTGGGCGCAACGATGCCACGGTCGAGCGAGTAGGTCATGTCAACGCCGAGTTCCTTGAGCGTCGGCAGATCGGGCAGCAATGGTGAGCGTTCGTCGGATGCAATCGCCATCGCCTTGAGATCGCCCGTGGCCAGGTGCTTCTTGGCTGTCGGAATGTTGATGGTGCCGAGCTTGATCGTATCGGCGAGCAGGGCAGTCACGCGCTCCTTGGTGCCGTCGAACGGGACATATTTAAACTTGGTCCCGGTCAGGTCTTCAAACAACAGCCACATGAACTGACTGGTTGAGCCGAAGGTTGCGCCAAGTTCAATGCTTTCCGGTGAGGCTTTGGCTGCGGCTACAAGCTCTTCAACCGAGTTGAACGGCACAGTGCCGGCAGCGCCCATGATCTCAGGTGTCGAGGTCACCTGCGCCACCATGTCGAAACCGTCCCAGGTGAAGTCGACGCGGCCATTGAGATAGCCGACGATTGCGCTCTGGTGAATGGCGAACAGCGTACACCCGTCAGCCTTGGCCTTGCGGGCCTCCTTGGCGCCCTTGTTGCCGCCCTGACCGGGTACGGTCACAACCTGCAGTTTTACCGGCACATCCATTTCCTGGATGGTCTTTTCCATTTGTGAAAAGATGATGTGTGTGCCGCCGCCAGCCTTCCACGGCACGATAAGCTTGGCGGTGGTGCAACCCATATCAAGAGCCTGCGCCGGAGCAGACATTCCAATGGCGGCTGCCGCGATTGCAACGCCGCCCAGAAGTGATTTGGCGAAACGCATAAACTTCTCCCTGTAAGATACTATTCAAAATTGTTCCCGGAGCATTTGCCCCGGGTGAGCGAAAAAGACTAAGGGTATCGCAGGTTGAGTCAATCGCATGGGGCGTCATTCGGTCCCGCAGGGCGGGAGAGCCATATGCAAAATAACCTGACACCGGCACCAACACTGCGCCTGGGCATTGCCGGTCTCGGCACTATCGGGCTGACCGTGGCGAAACGGGTAGACGCCGGCGATGCAGGTGACATGGTGGTGTCGGCTATATCCGCACGCGATACACAGAAAGCGACCGACAACATCTCCGATTTTGCACACAAGCCCGATATCGTGCCGATTGCCGAGATAGGAGAGCATTGCGACGTGGTGTTGGAATGCGCACCGAAAGCGGTGTTTGATGTGCTCGCGGCGTCGGCCGTCTCAAATGGCTGCATTTTCATTCCGCTGTCGGTTGGGGCGTTGCTGGACCGGCCGGAACTGGTGGATCAGGCGCGCGCGACGGGTGCGAAAATTGTGGTGCCGACCGGTGCGCTGATCGGGCTTGATGCGGTCAAGGCGATTGCCCAGGGCAATGTCACCAGCATCACTATGGTCACGCGCAAACCGCCGCGTGGTCTGAAGGGTGCACCGCACATTGCGGCAACCGGCGTGGATCTCGACAGTGTCAGCGAACCGGTCATGGTGTTCTCGGGCACCGCGCGCGAGGCGGCCAGGGGATTTCCCGCCAATGTGAACGTGGCTGCCGCACTTGGACTGGCCGGTATCGGGCCGGACCGAACCCTGGTGGAAATCTGGGCTGATCCGACCGTGCAGCACAACACCCACACGATCACGGCGAAATCGGATTCATCCGATTTCACCATGACCATTCAAAACATTCCCACCGAGGAAAACCCACCCACCGGAAAAATTACCGCGCTGAGCGCATTGGCAACACTGCAGCGGTTGACATCGCCGCTGGTGGTCGGCACCTGAAGGCAACAGCAAGGGCCACGACCCTGTTTCATGCACGGAAAGGCACGTCCCAGATGAGAGATCTCGAACAACCCGGCCGCTCGCCGGTCCTGTCCACAAACGGCATGGCAGCCACGTCGCATCCTTTGTCGACACAAGCTGCCTTGCGGGTCCTGCAGGATGGCGGCAATGCGCTCGATGCAGCGGTTGCAGCGTGTGCCGTTCAGTGTGTGGTTGAACCTGAGTCAACGGGTATTGGCGGCGACTGCTTCTGCCTGTATGCGCCGAAGGGATCGACCGACATTGTCGCCTATAACGGGTCGGGCCGGGCGCCGGGCGCTGCGACCGCACAATGGTATGCCGACAACGGCATTACCGAGATCGAACAGCAAAGCCCGCATTCGGTTACCGTTCCAGGCGCCATCGATGCCTGGGATGTTCTGGTGCGCGATCATGGCAGCAGGCCGTTGGCAGACCTGCTGGCGCCGGCGATTGATTTTGCCCGCTACGGCTATCCGATCTCCTCGCGGGTCGCGGTAGACTTCGCCAGCCAGCGTATGCATTTGCGCCATGATGAAAACGCCGCAAAGGTTTTCCTGCGCGAAGACGGTGAGCCATATGCACATGGCCAGTTGCACAAGCAACCGGCGCTGGCCGATACGCTGCAGTTGATCGGTGAGGCCGGGCGCGACGGGTTCTACACCGGGCATGTCGCCGAAGATATTGTCAGCCATCTGCAATCCAGAGGCGGGCTGCATACGCTGGACGACTTTGCCGGCATGAAGGGCGAGTACGTCACGCCGATCAGCACTGAGTTTCGCGGCAACACGGTTTATCAGTGCCCACCCAACGGACAGGGCGTGATCGCGCTGATGCTGCTCAATGTGATGAGCGGCATCGAGGCAGGCGAGGATGGTCCGATTACGCTGGAGCGGGTACATCGCGAGATCGAGGCGGGCAGGCTGGCCTACCGGGACCGCAATCTGTTCCTGGCCGATCCGGGACAATCGGACGTGCCGGTGGACTGGTTCCTGTCTGAAGCACACGCGGCCGAAACCCGGGCTGCCATCAATGATGCCTGTGCGCTCGATCCACTGCCGGCATTCTCCGGTCCGCAGCACAAGTCCACTGTCTACATTTCCGTGGTCGACAAGGACCGCAATGCTTGCAGCTTCATCAACACGCTGTTCCACAATTTCGGATCCGGGATCATGGCGCCGAAATCCGGCGTCATGCTGCACAATCGCGGTCAGGGGTTCGTGCTTGATCCGAACCACCCGAACTGCATTGCACCAGGCAAGCGCCCACTGCACACGATCATTCCCGGCATGGTGGCCAGAGACGGTCGGGTGGTGATGCCTTATGGCGTCATGGGCGGCGAGTACCAGGCTTTCGGCCACATGCAGTTTCTCACTCGCCTGTGTGACTACGGCATGGATGTGCAGGAAGCCCAGGACGCGCCCAGGTTCTTCCCCGACCCGTTCACCGGCGAGGTCGAGGTCGAAGGCACCATTCCGGCAGACATCCTGGCCGGGCTGGAAGCAAAGGGCCACAAGCTGGTGCGCCCGGCCAAACCGATCGGCGGCTCGCAGGCCATCTGGATCGACTGGGACGAAGGCGTGCTGATCGGCGGCTCCGACCCACGCAAGGACGGGTGTGCCATCGGGTACTAGGGCTTACCGGCACACTCAACCTCCTATAATCAGCCCGACAAATACACTGTCTTCCTGCGGCAGCAAGTTTCATCCACTATGGCGCCTTGCAAGCCATCCCGTCCTGGGGTCAGAGCCATAAGCGCGTGAACGAACCATATGAAACTGATCTGTTATACCCTCGACGGCAAAGAAATTGACGTACAGCCTGCCGGTGCCGAGCGACCCTGGATCGATAATACGCGCAAGCAGTTTGCCAAACGCTGCCTGCCGCTCGTGGTCGCAAATGCCCATGGCTGGCAGATCCGTTTCCTGGACGGGTGCTGGTTGAAATGGACCGGTGGCAGCGAGGCCGGACATCTGAAAGTCAAAACCGACTCAGGCAGATTTGATCAGGTTCACAGCCATTTCGGGCACGGTATTGTGACTTTCAAGGTCAATTGCCTGTTTCGAACCGAACCGGGGGTCAATTTGTGGGTCACCGGGCCGGTAAACAGTTTCAAGGACGGTATTCAACCTCTCACCGGACTGCTTGAAACAGACTGGATGCCATATACGTTCACGATGAACTGGCAGGTGACACGAAAACGCAAATGGATACGGTTTGAGAAAGGCGATGCCATTGCGCAGGTGTTTCCCGTTCCGCGCGGTATGGTCGACACGACCGAACCGGAACTGCGCAGGCTGGCGAGCGATGATGCGCTGAATGACACGGTGCTTGGATGGCAACAGTCACGGAAGGAGTTTGTCGAGGCGGTGCGCGCCGGCGATCCTGATGCAGTCAGCCTGGGTTGGCAGAAACACTATTTCCGGGGGCAGTTTCCGGACGGCAGCCCTGGTTGTGATGACCACCAGACCAGGGTTAGGCCGAAACCGTTCAAGTCTGTTTGAAATCAATCGCCTTCTTCGGCCATCGTGTGGAAATGGTTCACGAGGGTATCTGCAAAGTCTCTGGCCAGCAGCGATACCGGGCGATGGTTGGGGCGCAGGATGGCCAGTTCAAAGGCAATGTCCGGATGGAACGGCTTGAATACGACCCCGGCGGTCTGTCCGCTGCGATAGAGCCGGTAGCTTTGTGCCGTCACCGGATCGACCACGGCGCAGGCCAGGCCGTTTTCCACATAGGTCAAAAGGGGAATGAAGTACTGGGTGGCAAACGCCACGTTCATTGACACACCCGCCGATGCAAATGCGTCCTGCAACTGGATGGAGACGGGATGTTCGTCCATCAGGATGCCGATAGGGGCTGCGTCGAGATGGTCGATGGTGATGATTTTTTCTGCCGCCAAGGGACTTTGTGCCGGCACCGCGCACAGGCAGGAAAACCGCACCAGTTCAGAGTCTATCAGGCCGCTTTCGCGCGACAGGTTCGGATGGTTGTCGCAGATGCCGATGTCATATTGCTGGGCCGCCAGAAGCTGGATGACGGCCTCGGTGCTGCGTGAGACGAGTGTCGTCTTGATGTCGGATTTGTCCTTGGCGTATTTCGAAACGATGTCCGGCAGCAAAAACACTGACGGGCCGGGCATGGAGGCAATGCGCAGTTCGCCGCTTTCAAGTGCGCGGATGCGGCGCATGTTCTGGGTGATCGCCTCAACCCGTTTCAAAAGCTCACCGCATTCTTCAAACAGGTATCGGGCTTCCGGAACCGCGTGCAGCCGGCCGCCCTTGCGGTCGAACAGCTTCATGCCAAGACTGGTTTCGAGATTGGCGATGGTCGCGCTGATCGACGGTTGTGTCCGGTTGAGATTGCGCGCGGTCTGCGAAATCGATCCGGTCAGCATGACGTCGTGGAAGGCGCGCATCTGATTTAAATTCACAATACACCTACAAATTTTTCCTATGACTTTAAAGAAAATGAAAATTTGTGCAAATGAGCTATACGGCGTAGCCTTTCTCTCAAGGTTTCACAGGGAAGCCGTTTCAAGGGAGAAAAGGAATGAAATTCCACAAAACACTCATGGCTGTCTTGGCGGCCGGCACACTGTTGGCGGCCGGCATCGCACAGGCCCAGTCGCCCACGTTTTTCCGCATTGGCACAGGTGGTGCCGGCGGTACCTACTTCCCCATCGGCGGCACGATCGCCAATGGTATTTCTGCACCTCCCGGTGCACGGGCCTGCGACAAGGGTGGTCAGTGCGGTGTACCCGGCCTGATCGCCATTGCCCAGTCGACCACCGCTTCGGTGTTCAACAATGCCGCAGTGCAAAACGGTGAACTGGAAGCAGGCCTTGCGGCTGCCGACGTCACCCGCTCGATGTATCTGGGCGAAGGCAAGTTTGAAGGCAAGCCGCATCCGAAACTTCGCATCATCGCCAACCTGTTTCCGGAAGATCTGCATCTGGTCATGCCCAAGGGCGCCAAGATCAATGATCTCGGTGACCTGAAAGGCAAGCGCGTCGGTATCGCACAGGCAGGCTCCGGTACCCAGGTTGCGGTGCTGCAGATGCTGGAAGCATGGGGTGTGAACCGCGACAATATGGAAGAAGCTGAACTGAACAACAGCCAGAGTGCCGAGCGCCTGGCCGATGGTCAGCTCGATGCCTATTTCTACGCTGCCGGCTGGCCGGTTGCAGCCATGGTGCAACTGTCGTCAACCAAGGGCATGAGCCTGCATTCGTTCACCGAAGATGATCTGAAAAAGATCAATGGCGTTATCCCTGCCTACATCCCGTCCAAGATCCCGGCAGGCGTTTACGAAGGTGTCGACACCGACACGCTGACACCGGCTGTAAGCGCCATGCTGGTGGTGTCTTCGGACCAGTCGGAAGAACTTGTGTACGGCATCACCAAGGCCTTGTGGAACGACAATACCCGCAAGCTGCTTGACAATGGTCATGCCAAGGGCAAGCAGATCACGCCGGATACAGCACTTGACGGTGTTGCCGCACTGGGTGTGCCACTGCATCCGGGTGCAGAGAAGTTCTACAAGGAAGTCGGCCTGCTGAAGTAAGGCGGCTCTTCTCTAAAGCTTCAAACCAAGAACGACAGGCGTCGTAAAATTGTGCGTCGCCTGTCAACCAAAAGACCTGCGCAGGGGAGGCCATCATGAGCACATCGAACGATGCAGATCGTGAGCTGTCAGCTGAAGAGCTTGCAGCCATCGAGGAAAAGTATGACGAAGCATCCCAGACGCGGCAGGTATCGCCGTCGGTCGGCAAGGTGTTGCGGGTGGTGGCTCTGGTGTTTGCGCTTTACCACTACCTCACTGCAGGCTTCGGCCTGCCGGCCGATCACTGGCACATGGGCTGGCATCTGACCGGTCTGTTCATTCTGACTTACGCCCTGTTCCCTATCTTCAGGACCAGGTCCCTGCTGGCCATGAAAGTGAGCCGGTTGCGGGTCGGCAATATCCCTTTGTACGACCTGGTCTTCATGGCGCTGGGGGTAGCGGCGTCGCTTTATGTCGGTCTGGCGTGGCGCGGCATTCCTGCGCTGGGCATCGAGGAACAGACGTTCAGGATGGGTAACCCCAATTCCTACGATATCTTCTTCGGCGTGGTCATCATCGTGCTGGTGCTCGACCTGGCGCGGCGCACCCTGGGCTGGGTGCTGCCCCTGATCATCTGTATATTCATCTCCTATGCACTGCTCGGGCCTTACTTCCCCGGAATCCTGCAACATCCCGGCGTAAAGTTTAACACCTTCGTGTCGAGCATGTATTTCCCGCAGGAAGGGATTTTCGGGGTGACGCTGTGGGTCGTATCGACCATCGTGTTTCACTTCGTGCTGTTCGGCGT
The DNA here is from genome assembly GCA_938039915.1 of uncultured Anderseniella sp. Lineage (GTDB taxonomy): Bacteria > Pseudomonadota > Alphaproteobacteria > Rhizobiales > Aestuariivirgaceae > Anderseniella. The sequence goes on along the minus strand of CALHUA010000045.1, from coordinate 631 downwards.
GATTGCCCAGCGCACCGGTCTTGGCGCGCTGTTTATCGACAATGCCACGATCCTGGCCGGGCGCTATACGGGCGGTCCGGCCAAGGTATCGGTGGTCTCCTCAGCCTTCTTCGGCACCATTTCCGGATCATCGGTCGCCAACACGGTGTCCACCGGCGCCCTGACCATCCCCAACATGAAGCGGCTCGGCTATCCGGCCCATTTTGCCGGCGGTGTCGAGGCGGCCGCGTCTGCCGGCGGGCAGATCACCCCGCCGATCATGGGCGCTGCCGCCTTCATCATGGCGGAGTTCCTGGAACTTCCCTACACGACGATCGTGATCGCGGCGATCTTCCCGGCCATGCTGCACTATGTCGGCGTGTTCACCGTGGTTCATCTGATGGCGCGCAAGCTGAACCTGCAGGGCATGTCAAAGGAGATGCTGCCGAAGTTTGCCGAGGTCTGGCGCGATGGCTGGGCAAATATCATTCCGCTGATCGGCCTGCTGCTGGTGCTGTTTTCCGGGTATACGCCGTTCATGTCGGCATTTTGCGGTATCTCGCTGTCGGTGATCGTCGGCATGGCTCGACACAAAGCGCCGGTCACGCTGGTGCTGCCTGCCATGTTTATCGCCTTTGTGCTGTGGAAATAT
>CALHUA010000044.1 GCA_938039915.1 uncultured Anderseniella sp. | reverse complement strand
TCATAAACGACCTTGATGCCGGTTTCTTTCTCGAAATTCTTGATTGTATCGGCGCCAATGTATTCGGCCCAGTTTGTGATTTTCAGGACGCGCTCCTGAGCTGCTGCGTGCGCTGTAAGCAATGCGCCGACAGCGGCTGCGCAAACAAGCGTCTTCAAATGATTTGTGAATTTCATCGTTTTGTCTTCTCCCTGAAGTTTTACGACCTGGTAATTGTAATCAATTCGCAGACGCCTGATCGAATTTTGCAACAACGCGCCCTGCGGCCTGAAAACAACCCCGGTTAGCCTGAACGACTTTGCCACCCGGAATTTGCGATTGACTAACTGAACAGTCGTTCAGAGATTAGGTTGGCTCAAACAGATGAGTCAAGGCGATGAATGGTTTCTCCTTGGTACCAAGGCGCCGTTTGCCATGGTTGACCAATGGGTAAGGCATACAACCTTTCAGGTGTCATGTGACACAACCGTGACCTGGTTTACGCTTCCGGCCGGTCTCGCCTGGTGCAGTATTCGTCTACGTCCGGATCGTCAAACTCGCGCGCGTACCTGTGACCGGCATAGACGGCGGATGCGATGATGGCAGGCGCCTCACAATCGCCGATACGCCTGACGGATTTTACTTTCCCTGCAGTACCGTCGGCAATCCGCTGCATCAATTGTTGGTGCAACGCCTCGTTCGGTGACCTGGCCGTGACCATGACCACTGCATCGGCTGGCACTGCCTGGCTGCGTTCGGTATAGCTGCACTTGAGCACAGCTTCATTGCCGTCGAAGCCATCAAGATTATGGGCCAGGAGCAGGTCGACCCCGAGTTCCATCAACCTCTTTTGCGTTCCATGCTGCTCCGCCGTTTCTGCACCAAAAGATGCAACCAGATTTTCCGGTGTTACATAGGTGACACCGGACGCAGAGGCCTGCAGCAATTCTGCAATCACCGCCGCCATGTAGTAACTGTCATCATCAAACACCAATACCCGGCCTCCGGGCACGCGCCCGGCCATGATGTCGTCCGGCGTGAATACCTGGTGCAGTGCCTGTAGTCCTGCGATGCCGGCTGTATTGGAACGTCCAAGCCCGTCTTTGCGCCAGCTTGACCCGGTTGCGATGACAACGTGGTCCGGGTCGACCAGCACCACGTCATCGGCGCTCAGTTCGCTTTCCGGATAGATCTCGACATTGGTCAGAGCCTGCAATTGCTGGGTTCGGTAGTCGCGGACACGCGCCCATTCGCTCAGACCCGGCAGGCGAGCTTCCAGCGTCACCCGGCCGCCCAGTTCGCGGCGTGCTTCCGACATCATCACTTCATAGCCGCGCTGTCCCAGAGCACGGGCACATTCCAGCCCTGCCGGTCCGGCGCCGACAACCAGTATCTTGTCGCTGGACTGTCTTGTCTTGATGTTTTCAGGATGCCAGCCCTTTCGCCACTCTTCACCCATGGTCGGATTCTGGGTGCAGCGGATCGGCACGCCGAGGCCGTCTCCGGCATAGCAGATATTGCAGCCTATGCATTCGCGAATGTCCTCCGGTCTGCCTTCGGCAATCTTGTTGGGCAGGAACGGGTCTGCAATCGACGGTCGCGCGGCACCGATGAAATCGGAGATGCCACGCTTGATGTGGCTCACCATGGTATCAGGCGAGGTAAAGCGCCCGACGGTGACAACCGGTTTGGTGGTTGCCGATTTCACGAACGACATCAGCGGCTCCAGCGACGCTTCGCCGACGAAACGCGAAACCCCCATTTCATGGGCGTAGTCATTGACGGTGATGTTCCACAGGTCCGGCATTTCCGACATCAGCGAAAATGCGTCACGGCTTTCGTTGTCGTCGGACAGCCCATCCACGGCAAAGCGCACGGCAACCGCACACTTGTCGCCGACCGCCTGTCTGGTTTCTTCTATCAGTTCACGGCACAGGCGGGTCCGGTTGTGCAGGTTGCCGCCGTACTCATCCGTGCGCTGGTTGGTTTGTGCCGACAGGAAGTGGGACAGCAGGTAGCCGTGGGTCGCATAGACATAGACCACGTCGAACCCCGCCTCGCGGGCCCGCAGGGCGGCGTCGCGGTGCCACTGCCTCAGGTCTGCAATATCCTGCTTGTCCATGGCGCGTGACTGGAACGGCACGCCTGATGCGGACGGCAGGCTGGAGACACCGATCGATACATCGCGGCTGAACTGATTGCTGCTGCGGCTGCCGCCATGCCAGAGCTCAACGCCGGCCAGCGCGCCATGTTGATGCACATTGCCGGTCATTTTCGCATGTGCCTTGATGTCGGATGCGTCCCAAAGGCTGGCATAGGGGAAGGGCAAGTCATCGGAGGTCGGATGAATGGAGCAGTACTCTGTGTTGACGACGCCCCAGCCGCCTTCGGCTTTCACCCCGCGCATGGCGGCCAGCATGTTCGGGCGCAGCCAGCCCATCCCGGTACAGTGTGGCACCTGGTAAAACCGGTTCTTCGTGGTAACCGGACCAATCTTCACTGGCTCGAACAGAACATCGTAACGAGGATCGCGGGGCATTGATGAACTCCGGCTAAGCTGTTCGGGTGTATGGGAAGATACTTGAGCGGGTTGCGTCTGATCGCGAGGATAAATGTATCGGGGCAGATGGCAAGCATGGGCGAAATAAACCGCTTCCGGCAGCATTCGGCCTTGCGCATGCCAAGTGAATGATGAAAATCCCTTCCAGTATTCCTTTCCCTGAAAAGTATCTCCATGACCGCTGGCAAACAGGAATTTCTGGACGGGTTCCGGTTGGTTCTTCCCATTCTGGTGGCGCCGATTTCGTTTTCTTTTATAACCGGTGCCACCAGCGTGCAGAAGGGCCTGTCGGCGTTCGAGGCGACCTTGATGAGCGCCAGCGTGTTTGCCGGTGGCGGCCAGTTGCTGGCGCTTGAAGTCTGGTACGAGCCGCAAGCCTGGCTGCTGGTCATGCTGGCTGCGATCTCCATCAATGTGCGGTTTGCGCTGCAGGCTGCATCAGTACAGCGAAAGATCAATCATTTTACGCCGCTTCAACGCTGGGTGACCATTGCAACCCTCACCGATCCGGCGTGGGGGATGAGCGAAGTGCGCCATTTGAGCAGGCAGGTGACTTTCTGGTTCATCTCAGGGATTACCGTGCCGATCTACCTGATATGGGTGTTCGGTACGCTCGCCGGTGCGTTGCTGGGCAACCTCATCGATGATCCGGCCAAGCTGGGTCTTGATTTTGGTTTTATCGGTATTTTCATAGCCCTGGCCCTGCCGTTCTGGAAACGCACCGGTGCGCTGCCGGTTGCGGTTGCAAGCGGGGCTGTTGCCATCGCTGCCAAGCTGGCCGGATTTGCAGCCTTGTATGTCTTCATTGGCGCGATGGCGGGCGTTGCGATGGCCGGATTTATGGCTCATCGCAAGGCAAAGCGGGCGCAGACGCCATGACGATGGATCCGTACAATCTGACCCTGATTCTGCTGGTTACCCTGGCGACGTTTGCCATGCGGGCAGTCGGCGCGGTTGTCATGGCCAGGGTTGAACTGGGTCCAATTTCCTCAGCCGCGTTTGAAGCGATGCCGGTGGCCGTGCTCACGGCGGTTATCGCGCCTGCGGTTTTGACTCAGGGCTGGCCTGAAGCCATTGCGGGAGGCGTTGCCGTGCTTGTCGGATTGAGAGCCCCTACTGCCGTTGTGATCGTTGTGGCCATGGCTACCGTCGCTGCCATGCGACATCTGCTGGGATAACCGATATGGGTGCACGGACACAGGACTTCTCTGCAGGGGCAATTGCCATCCTACCAGTATTGGTTGCCACGGCACCCGTCGCGTTGCTGTTCGGTACCCTGGCGGCGGCAAAGGGTCTGTCTGCGCTTGAAATCTGGCTGATGAGCGCCACCGTTTATGCTGGCGCGTTGCAGTTCGTGGCCATCGATCAATGGGCTGATCCGGCACCGATTGGCCTGCTGGTGTTTACGGCGCTCGTCGTGAATGTGCGCCATATTCTGATGGGAGCCAGTATCGGCCGGGCCATGACGGATTTCAGCAGGCCTGCAAAATATGCCGGCATGTTTCTCCTCACTGACGAGGGCTGGGCATTCGCAGAGCGCCGCGTGCGCGAGGGCAGCCTGACACCGGCCTATTATTTCGGTATCGGGGTTTCCATGTGGTTTGTCTGGACATCCGGATCGCTGTTGGGCGCCGTTATCGGCAGCGGACTTGGCGATCCGTCTGCCTACGGTTTCAACTTTGCGTTTTCTGCGGTGTTCATCTGCGTCCTGGTTGGTTTCTGGAGTGATTGGCGCACGGGTGCGGTGCTGGCTGCAAGCGGGGCGGTATCGGCAATGGTCTACCTGCTGGTCCCGGGGGCCTGGTACATCATTGCCGGCGCGTTTGCAGGGGTCGGGACGGCTGCTGCGCTGCATGCGAAAAGCGATGACCAGCCCCCTGACGGAATACTTCCATCATGAGCGTGGATGCAAATACGCTGCTGGCCATCATCGGCATGGCGCTGGCGACCTACCTGACCCGTATTGCCGGCCTGTGGCTTTTGCAGGTTGCCAATGTCAGGGGCAGGGCGCGCTCGGCCATGGATGCCCTGCCTCCGGCCGTACTGATGGCGGTTATTGCGCCGACCGTGCTGGCCACGGGTCTGGCGGAAACAATCGCTGCCGCTGTCACAATCATTGCCGCGTTCCGCCTGCCTCTGCTGGTCGCGGTGGCCGCAGGTGTGGCCAGCGTGGTGGTTCTGCGAATGCTTATCGGCTGATCGGTGCGCAAGCTGTTTCCAGCCATGCTCTGTCTCCATCACTGTCCAGCCGCGGCGCGATCTTCTTCATAACCTGGGCATGGTAGTCGTTGAGCCAGGCCAGTTCTGCATCGGTCATGATGGCAGGCTTTACGAGATTGCGGTCTATGGGGGTGAACGTCAGTGTCTCGAACCAGTGCATGGGCCGCTCGCCGCCATCGATGGGCTCAGCCTCGCGCACAATGAGCAGGTTTTCAATGCGTATGCCGAACTCTCCGGCCTTGTAGTAACCGGGTTCGTTGGACATGATCATGCCCGGTTGCAGCACCGTCTTGTCAGCCTTTGAAAAGCGCTGCGGACCTTCATGTACCGACAGGTAGCTGCCGACCCCGTGGCCGGTGCCGTGATCAAAGTCGAGACCAGCCTCCCACAGGGGCGCCCTGGCTATCGGATCAAGGTTGCCACCAGTGGTACCTGTTGGAAATCTGGCGCGGGACAGGTTGATCATGCCGCGCAATACACGGGTGAACCGATCCTTCATTTCATCCGTCGGCGTGCCGACGATAATTGTGCGGGTGATATCCGTTGTGCCGTCCACATACTGCGCGCCGGAATCAACGAGGTATATCCGGTCCGTTTCCACCGGCAGATTGCTGGTTTCCGATACCCTGTAATGGGGGATGGCGGCATGCGGCCCGGCGCCTGAGATCGTATCGAACGACAAATCCCGCAGTTCGCCGGTTTGGGTGCGCAGGGTCTCCAGCTTTTGTGCCGCCGATATTTCATCCAGCTTCCCGGCTGGTGCCGTGTCGTTCATCCAGCGCAGAAACTGTGCCATCGGAACCCCGTCACGCAAGTGGGCTGCGCGGGCGCCTTCCAACTCGGCCCGGTTCTTGGTGGCGCGCGGCAGCGTGCAGGGGCTTTCCTGGTGACCTACGGTGGCACCTGATGTCTCCAGTGCGCGTCTGAGGGCTTCCGCTGCCCATGGAAAGTCAAGCTCCACCCTGGCGGCTGCCGCACCGAGTGCCTGCAGGACATCCGTCATGTTCTCGGGCGGCGACAGGCGGACATTGGCCTGGGTCAGGGCATCGCGGGCGTCTTCGTCAATTCTGGCCGGATCCAGAAACAGGTCTGCCGAAGCGTCATCATGAACAATGGCGAACGCCAGCACTGCCGGGGTGTGGGGGATATCGCTGCCACGGATGTTGAAAATCCATGCAACGGCGTCGGTCTGGGTCAGGACGCAGGCCGTGGCCTTGCGCTGCCGCAGGCCCTCGGCAACGCTGCCCAGTTTATCTGCTGCGGACACACCGGCAAACTGCAATGGCTGCTGTATGACAGGTTTGGCCGGGGCCGCGGGCCTGTCCATCCAGATTGCGTCAATCGGGTTGCTGTCCAGTGCGACCAGTTCCGCACCGGCCTTGCGACATGCGGTATCAAAAAGATCGGCGTCCCGGACGGTGAGAAGCCACGGATCGAATCCGAGCTTGCCGCCCCCGGGAATATTCTGCTCCACCCAGGCATGGGGGGAGTCGCCGGGTATCTGCAGCGGTGTAATGAGATCCAGGTCGATTTGCTCGCGAACCTGCAGCGTGTAGCGTCCGTCAATAAAGATCGCGGCGGTCGATTTCATTATCACTGCATTGCCGGCTGAACCGGAAAATCCGGTCAGCCAGTTCAGACGATCGGCACAGGCCGGCACGTATTCACCCTGATACTGATCGGCGCGCGGCACAATAAAGCCGTCTATGCCCAGGGCGTCTAACCGAGATCGAAGGTCTGCAATGCGTGCTGGTGTGAGATGGCGCTGGTTGGTGTCTGTAAAATCCTGAAGCATTGCGCCAGACTAACGAACACAGCGTGCATCGGCAATGCATTGCCGACATTGATTCCGTTATGTCCGGCCATTGTGCGGCGCAATATTATTAAAAATATGACGATGCGATTAGTGCCTTGTTTAGGTGCAGGTGGGCACTTTTGTCGCACCATTGCGATGGGGGCTGAATTGTTAATTTCCAGACAGGTTAAATAGCACGCTGATCTGTGCATTAACATATTGATTTATAATAATATATTTGTCATTTCTTGGAGTGTTAACAGGGTGTTTACATCGATATGCACAGCGCGCATATCAGAGATAACCAAACGTCTCTGGTAAAAAATCATGCACTCAACATATACGGGACATACGAATTGTGCGGCGCAAAAAATTGCGGTGTGCGAAATTTGAACCGCTCCGGAATTGGGACAGAATTTTCCGGGGCATTGTTGAAAATGGAGAAATGAAATGGTCGTCGTCGTTGCAAACCGTGCCGTCGAAATGCGCGATGGAGCCAGCCTTGACTTTTTTGGGCAGCTGCGCCGCGTCGTGAACAATGTCAAAACCTATGGACATCGTCGCCGGGTACAGACACGCCTGGAAGGCCTTGATGACAGAATGCTGGCAGACATTGGTCTGGAACGCGCTGACATCCGGGCACATGTCTGGGGTCGCTAAAAACTAGCGTTTCTGCATTTGAGCAGTAAGACAGTTATCAGGAGGGATGGTTCAGGCCATCCCTCTTTGTTTTTGCGCAAGCGTGAGTGTCGCCCAGTTGTCATCGAGCAGTGTATCAACAACATTCAGGCCCTGGGCCAGATAGGCGGCTCGAACCATGCGGATCTGATCGCTGGTCAGGCCGGACAGGATCAGCCTGCCGTCTGCGCTCAGCGCCCTGGAAATTGCCGGCGCCAGTGACATCAGGGGCCTGGCCAGAATATTCGCCAGTATCAGGTCATAGGGTGAGTGTGCGGTGATTGCCGGATGATCGAGCCCGACCGCCGTGACGCACCGCATCAGGTGAGCGGTACCATTCAGACGGGCGTTGTCCTGAGTGACGCTGACAGCGTCTTCGTCGATATCGCTTGCAATGGCTGTGATGCCGGTCAGCTTGCAGGCTGCAATGGCCAGAACACCGGAACCGCACCCCAGATCCAGGCAGTTTTTCGGCCTGTTGGACTTCAGCACCCTTTGCAGCGCGACAAGGCATCCGCGTGTCGTATTGTGATGACCTGTTCCGAATGCCAGACCGGCGTCGATTTCTATATTGACACTGCCCGCCGGGCGCAGGTGGCGGTCATGGTTGCCGTGCACAAACAGGCGTCCGGCAACAACCGGTGACAGACCGGCGAGGCTTTCGCGCACCCAGTCCTTTTGCGCAATGGCAGCGATGGTCAGCCCGGCATTATCGAGACCAGCGCGGTGCAGGGCGTCATCAATTTCGCTGCCTGCAGGTTCATTCGCATAGATGGCCTCAACCCGCCACAGATCCCGGGCCTCATCGGTCTCAACCATGGATACCGCAAGCGCTTCCGGCCATGGGCAGGCTTCCAGCACATCTGACAGCTGGCTGGCCGTTTGCCTGGCCAGGCCGGGCGATGTGAGGATGAATTGCTGGCTCATTTGCGAAATTCCTGCGCAAGTTTGTCGACATAGGCCATCAGGTGGTCCAGGTCGTCAACTGCGATGATGACGGGTGTAATACCGAGGGGGAATTCAGGCCTGGTGCGGAATTCCCGGATGATCACGAAGCTCGGGTGTGGCCGAAGGGCGTAAAAGACCTCGAATTTGTGCCGCCAGTCTTCCGCCCTGGACTGTATCATGGCCTTGAAGGACGGCGATATGCCGATGCCCATATTGTTCTGGCCGGGAATGACATGACATCTTCGGCAATGCTCGATGGCGACATCTTCGCCCTTGGCGGCATCGCCGGCATGGCACACGGCAAAACCGGTGAGCAGGAACACAATTATCAGGGCGGCACGAAGCATGAATTCACTTATACCAAATAGATCAATAAATACTTCCCTTGGTATCAGCGCCAGGTGATGGGCAAGTCGAGCCCTGCCAATCCCTTCAGCGCCCTTCGTCTTATGGGGCCGATTGACAGTGCGAGCGGTGCGAGGTGGCGGATCATCAGGTTTGTCAGGACGCCGCGTCTTGTCATGCCCCTTGTATTGCCGCGGGTCTGGTTCAACACGGCCTGGCCGGCGGCGTGCCTGAGCTTTGTGTACTGATCCTGATTTCCCTCTGCCAGCAGGCGCGCCAATGTGGCTGCATCGGCCATGCCCAGGTTCATGCCCATGCCGCCGGCTGGAGAATGGATGTGGGCTGCATCTCCTGCCAGATACACACAGTCACGCTGGTAGGTTTCCACCTGCCGGTAACTGACGCGGAACGTCGAGGTCCAGCCGACCTTGCTGATCCTGGCGCCATGGGGCGAGGCATCCAGCGCCTGTTCACGGTTGCTGACCAGTCGGCCAAACCCTTCTCCCATCGGGATGAACCCGACGATCCCGTCGTCGAGCAGCTCCGCCACGGCGGTGTCGAACGGCCATGGCCAGTCAGACAGCGTGATATCCGCCAGCCCGAACTGCTGCGGTTCGCTTTCGCCGTTGAAACTGATACCGGCCTGTTTGCGAACGAGCGAGCGGGACCCATCTGCCCCGATGATGGCGCGCGCATCAAATTGCTGTTGCTTGCCATCTCTTACCAGTGTGGCCGTTGCCCCGGCTGAGTGGCAGGAGAGGCTCTTCAGGCGGGTACCGTAGTTCAACTGGATACCGCTCTCAGCCAGTGCGTCGGTCAGGATCTGCTCGGTTTGTGATTGGGCCAGCGACAGGATGAAGTTGTAGCGATGCGGGATGTCGGACAAAGGGATGGAGAGAATGACGCGGCCCTTCTCGTGCACAACCATATTGCGGACCTGGTGCCCGGCCTCAAGCAGGCGTTCGGTGACGCCGGATGCTTCCAGCATGTCCAGTGTCGGTGCGTGGATGGCAAGCGCCCGGCTTTCCGGGCTTGGGGCAAAATCATCGTCGATAATGTGGACCGGCAGGTCACGGCGTGACATCTCCAGCGCGGCCGTCAGACCGACCGGGCCGCCGCCAACAACCAGGTAGGGATCAGTGTTCGACATGGGCTTCATCTTACAACGACTGAGTGCAATGCTCAAAAATGTATCTTTATGCACAGATGCCGCCAAATCGCCTTGAACACCTGCGAGGAATCAGCCGAAGTGAGATGCATAAGTGTTGGTGGGGAATTTGACATGTCTACGACTAGAAATCTGTTCTTTGGATTGTTGCTGACGGGTCTGGTTGCAATTCAACCGGTGGCGCCAGCCTCTGCAGCCGGGACGGAAGGCACTGTTTACGATCCGCAGATTCTGGTACGGATGAAATTCTCCGGCGACCAACTCGCTACGGTCAAGAAGATACTCGACCAGTCCGAGGCGCGTATCGTCAAGGTGTTTGCGAAGTACAAGATCAATCCGAGGGCAAAGCCGGTTTTTGACCAGTTGCGCGCAGCATCCACGGAACTCCAGGCCATCGAGTCGTGGGAGAAAAAGGCGATGAAACGGGTTCTGAGCAAGAGCCAGTATGCCGATTATCTCGAGATACAACAGGCAACAACCGCCGCGGTGATCAAGGCCACGCGCGACGATTGATTGTTTGGCCCATCGGACAGCTTTGTTAGCAGGACGCTCTTAGCGGTACCCAGCGTGAGCCTTTTTTCCCCGAATGTGTGACAACGGCGCGATATCGGGTGTTGATCGGTGTCTGCACGTTGAACGATTTTGAATAGGATGCGCGGTACTCATTGCCGTATTTTTTTGTCTGAACGGTATATGGGCCCGATACCTGGCCTTTGTCGCGGACCAGCAGGAACGTGATCTTGCCCTTCTTGTTGGCGCGGAAAAACACCGACAGCTTTGCCTGGCCGGGGCAGACATTACCGGCGGGCGACTTGATCGCCAGGGTGACGTTCTTGACCTTCATTTTGACAGCATTGGGATTGAAGACCAGGCCGCCGTTTCCGGCATAGGCAGTTGAGGCTGTGACGGCAGTTGCAAGGCCCAGGGCGGCGGCAATACCGGTGTAGATGAGGGTGCGACGGTTCATTGTTCTTATTCCTTCAAGGGGTAGTCCGTTTAACTTGAAGGCAGGTGTAGCCATGCTGGCCTGATTGAACCCTGAATGGCCCGTTCATCACGGGTTCATTTATGCCGCTCACGCCAGTCTCACTTCGTTCGACGCTCCGCTGGGGCGGCCTGACCGGCCGGCGCGCGGTCGCGCTTGCCTTGCAGATACCTTGTATCTGCTGGTTTTTTGGTTGAACAACTTTCCTCGCTGGGCTCGGGTCGTTCTCCGCGCCATACTCTGGGGATGAGTTGCTACTTGCCCGGTATGGGGTAGGGCTGGTCGTCCAGGGCCATGCGCAGCTTCAGTTCCGTGGTGCCGAACAGGGCCAGATCGGGCACAAAGTTCTCTTTGCGCAAGTGCCGGACATCGTTCTTTGTCACCGGGCCCACGAACATCAGCCGGTGTGAAGGCGAATAGCGTGCCAGCTTG
>CALHUA010000043.1 GCA_938039915.1 uncultured Anderseniella sp. | reverse complement strand
GTACCTGAAGGACCCGGACTGGGCGTAACCTTGTCCCGGGACAAGCTGAAATTCCTGCACCAGCATTTTCTCGATAACGGTGCCATGAACAAATATTTCAACCCGGCCGATCCTGGCCGGTATGTCCGGCTGCCGCTGGTCTAGGCGCCTCATACGCCTGCGTTGAAGTCAGGCGCAGTTTTTCATTCCCGTACGTCAGAAAATCGCTATCTGCGACCCTTAGCACGTTGTTCTGGTTGCGGATTGTATGTGTTCTTGGAATTAGAATAACTCTAATTTATTGTTTTAATTAGATAAAATGACTCTTTTCTGTTGACTGACTGTCTGCATCGATGATACCCGACTAAAACACTCGGAAATCAGTTTACTGGTGCAGTCATGGGCATTGATCAAGCTAAAATGGTGAAAGTCGGGGCACAGCGTGTCCTGGACAGCAAGCCGGAGCGGTTGTTCGCTGTTGGTCTGCGCTGCACCATCGAGGGCTTCGATTACAGCGATATAGAGTGCTGGGAAACCGCCTGGCAGACCTATTGCCGCGAGGTTGACGCTGTGTGTGCCCGGCGCCTTCTTGGAGAGGTCCAGTTCTTCGTGCGCGTGTTGCGCAAGTACGAACCCAGAAGCTACTCGCTGTTCCCCTATGGATGCCGCAGGCTCAGCCACGACGAAAGCCAGATACTGAACTTCATTGTCTGCCTGCAACAAAACGATGCGGCTGCAGCCGACATTGCGGTCAGGCTGGTGTTGGGCAATGCCGCGCAGTGCCACCCGGAAAACCTGAAGCACCTGATGTCTGCCGGTCAGGCGGTGGCCGATGCTTTCACCGCTCATGCGCTGTTTTTCATACCGCTGGGCCAGCATGTGCTCGACGCACTAACCGAAAAGTCCAATGCCATCTGCCCGGCGTGTCCGTCGGCGGAAATGCTTCAATTTCCCAAGTTAAACTGAAGGAATACACGAGATGAAAAAATCCCTGATCACAGCATCGCTTGCAGCCATGGTGGTGTTTGCCCCGGTACACATTGCCACGGCTGCCGATGCATCGGCGGTGATCACGAACTATTCAGACATGGCCGCCGCCAAATATGGTGACGCGCTCACGACGGCCAAGGCTCTGAAGACGGCGGTTGATGCCTTTGTAGCCGCGCCGACGGCTGAAGGTCTTGCTGCCGCGCGCACCGCCTGGATTGCAGCCCGGGTGCCTTACCAGCAGACCGAGGTGTACCGGTTCGGCAATGCGATCGTCGACGACTGGGAGGGCAAGGTGAACGCCTGGCCGCTGGACGAGGGTTTGATCGACTACGTTGATCCGGCCGGTTATGGTGACAGCTCGGACGAAAACCCGTTCTACACGGTCAACGTCGTGGCCAACAAGACCGTCATTGCCGGTGGCAAGACCATAGACGCGACCACCATCACTCCTGAGGTGCTTGAAACCCTGCAGGAGGTAGGCGGCGTGGAAGCAAATGTTGCCACCGGGTATCACGCCATCGAGTTCCTGCTCTGGGGTCAGGACAATAACGACACCAGGCCCGGAGCCGGCAATCGCCCGCACACCGATTTCGATACGGCTAATTGCACCGGCGGCAACTGCGGCCGGAGGGCGGAATACCTCAAGGCGGCCACGGATCTTCTGATCAAGGATCTCGAAGACATGGCGGCAAACTGGTCGGCAGATGGTGCCGCCCGCAAGACCCTGACGCAAGGCGAGGCAAAGTCGGGCCTGAAGGCAATTCTGACCGGTATGGGATCCCTGTCTTACGGGGAGCTGGCCGGCGAACGGATGAAGCTCGGCCTGCTGCTGCATGATCCCGAAGAAGAGCATGACTGTTTTTCCGACAACACCCACAACTCGCATCTGTACGATGTCATAGGCATCCAGAACGTCTACCTGGGCAAGTACAATGGTGTTGACGGATCCATGGTGGAAGGTGCCGCCCTGTCCGACCTGGTCAAGGCAAAAGACGCCGCGCTCGATACTGAACTGCGCGAAAAAATCGCTGACACGGTCTCCAAAATGCAGGTCATGGCCAAACGCGCCGAAGCCGGTGAAAGCTACGATCAGATGATCGGCGAGGGCAATGCGCAAGGCAATGCCGTTGTTCAGGCCGCAATTGACGCGCTCGTGGCTCAAACCCGCACAATCGAAAAAGTCGTCGCGGCTCTTGATCTCAAAATCGAAGTTGAAGGATCCGACAGCCTGGACAATCCGTCCGCCGTCAACCAGTAACAGAGGCAATCTCAAGTGATCAGAATTTCCAAAACTGCGTCGGGCATGGCGCTTGCCGCATGCCTGGTCGTCGCACCCCTGACGCAGGCCCACGCGGCAGATTTCGAGTTACCGGATACGCTTGCACAGTTTCCAAATGTGTCCGGCAGCTTCGTTCTTGAACTGCAAAGCGACACAACGTTCAATTCCGATGATCCCGGGGCCGAAATCACCGATACTTTTGCAACCGTAGAAACATCGCTTGATTTCAATCTGTCTGAAATCTTTACCGTACACACCGACCTTGTGCTGGAGCCCGTACTGGATCCGGACCCGTTTGAGGATCGGTTTTTTGAAGATCATGGCGGCTATGTCGAGACACTTCACCTCATCGTAAACCTGGGTCAGTTCACGCTGTTTGGCGGTAAGATAAACCCCGCCTTCGGAACCGCCTGGGATGCGACACCGGGCATTTACGGCACCGACTTTGCCGAAGACTACGAACTGACGGAACGCATCGGCGTTGGTGGTTCCTATACCTTTGACGGTGGTGATGCGGGCCAGCACGTATTGCAGACGGCGGTTTTCTTTGCCGATACTTCCGGCTTGTCCAATTCGGTCTTTACACGGCGTGGAGAATTGTCGGTGGCAGACGGCGGTGCCAGCAACACCGAAGACTTCAGTTCATTCGCAATTGCCCTGGACGGCGGCGAGATAGCGTCCCTGCCGGGTTTTTCCTATCATGTCAGCTTCCGTCATCAGGAAGCCGGTGACGGTGATGTGTCTGATGAAACCGGCTTTGCAATCGGTGCCAAGCAGGAAATCGAAACAGCAGACGGCATCAAGTTTGAGTTTAACGGGGAAATTGCGGTTTTTGACAATCTCGATGGCGGCGAAAATGATGCGCTGTATGCAACTGCCGGATTGGCGGTTGGCAAGGATGAATGGTTCGGTGCGACCAGTTTCACATTGCGTGATTTGTCAGGTGGCCCCGCAGGGACCAGTTTCGACGACAAGCTGTTCCAGGCAACTGTCGGGCGTGAGGTGTTTGAAAATGCCTCGCTTGCAGTCGGGTCCAAATTTGCCGAGGAAGAAGAGGTGGAAAGTCACACTATCGGTGTGCTGTTTGCCTACGAAACTGATTTCTCAACCAATCAGCCGCAATAATGTGCAGCAGCCAGCAGATATTGTCAGGTATTGAGGCAAAAGCCATCGAGGCAGATGGCTTGCCAGATGCGTTGGCCCAGCCAAAGGGCCGCCGTATCCGCCTTTGTGAAATGGGACACTGGTGTTGTTCGGTCATTGGTACATGCCTGACCCACGATGATCTGCTGGTCGTTGCGCGAAAGTGGAACGTTCATATTGAAAACGATGCCCGCACCTTCGATGTGCATGGATTTTTCGCCCGCAAGGCAGGTGAACCGGGCGACATTTCCCGGGCCATAGAAAAGCTTTTGGACGGGCGCTATGGCGGACTGATCCGGCGGGTCTCAAACACGTGTGATGATGAAAAGCTGGTGGACTTCTGGAATACAGCGGTCAATGACGGTTTTGTCGCCGGGGCCTACTGGGCGATTATTTCACACCGTCACGTACCTGATGAATTGCGAAACCGCATTTTTGGCGAAGTGCACATGATGTCTCACCTGCTGGGTGGAACAGCGCGAAAGATAGTCGGAGCGGCGGCAGAACTGCAGACTAAGGTGGACCAGATGGAGCGGCGGCAGGAGCGCTGGTCAAGCCAGGCGCGCCATGCTCTTCAGGTACGCGACAGCAAGATCGCAAGCCTGCAGGATGAACTGGCCAGGTCCCGCACCAGGCAATGGGCCCGGTCTGCTGCAGCACCGGGGACGGACAAACTTTCCAAGCTGAATGCAAAGCAGGAGCGCGCGCTGATTGCCGCGCGCACCCGGGCCCGCCAGTTGGCCAATGAACTTGAGCAGGTGAAGGAACGCCTGTCTGAACTGCGCAAGTCCAGACCATCAAGAACTGCGCAGTCGCCGGCGGTAATTTTTGATCCCGGCGTTGGTTTATGCGGCAAGGCAGTGTTGTATCTCGGTGGCAGGCAGGCCAGCGTGCCGCAGATTACGAAGGCAGCTGAGGCTGCCAGGGTTTCCCTGCTTCACCATGATGGCGGGTTGGAGCAGTCAGCCCATCTGATCGATGACCTGATCAGTCGATGTGACGCAGTGATTTGTCCGGTGGATTGCATCAATCATCAGGCCTGTTTGAAAGCCAAGAAACTATGCAAGAAGATGCGCAAACCGTTCATGCCGGTATCGTCACGCGGCACCACGACCTTTCAGCGTGCCCTGGCGGATCTCGCGTCACGCTGGAATACCAGTACCGCAAGCGCAATGGAGCCCAGGCAATAGCAATGACCTCACGTGGAGGACGCCGGCATTTTCAAATCCTGGCAGGCATGGCAGCCATTGGCTGGCTCCTGGTTGCGCAATCACCCGGTGTGCAGGCAGATACATCTGTATATGTGCCGGGAGAGGAATTGCCCGGTGGCAAGGCAACCTCCCGCCGATCAGCCAAAAATGCCAATGCGTTTTCTCATGCTTCCGGCAACATCAGTTTCGAGCGCGAGTTTGAATTCAAGATCGGCAACGGCATTTTCCGTAAACTGTGGGTGTCTGCTCCTGCGTCCACAAACTCTTCAGACGGCCTGGGCCCGTTGTATAACGCCCGGGCCTGCCAGCGTTGTCACCTGAAGGACGGCCGTGGTCATCCACCCGAAAGCCCTTCCGACAATGCAGTTTCCATGCTGCTGCGGATTGGCATTCCGGCATCCGATGACGCACCGCCTGTGACACCGGATCCCGTCTATGGCGGGCAGATTCAGGATTTTGCCATTCAGGGACACAAACCCGAGGCGCGCATCGAACTCGACTATCAAGAGTTTGCAGTTGAGTTGTCCGGTGGCGAGACGGTCATGCTCCGGCGCCCGAAGTTGAAGCTGGCCGAGCTGGCCTACGGTGCCATGCATCCCCAAGCGAGGCTGTCCGCGCGGATCGCCAACCAGATGATCGGACTTGGTTTGCTGGAAGCGATTTCCGCAAGCGACATTGTGGCCAATGCCGACCCGGAAGATGCAGACGGGGACGGTATTTCCGGCCGGTCCAACATGGTCATCAATCTGGAAGCCGGCATGACCGAACCGGGCAGGTTCGGCTGGAAGGCCGGTCAGCCCACTGTACGGCAGCAATCGGCAGCAGCATTTTCCGGCGACATGGGATTGTCCACCAGCCTGATGAAGCCGGGCGCAGGAGACTGTACCAAGCCGCAGGCCGCCTGTCTTGCGGCGATGAGCGGAGCCGATCCCGCCAAGGGCAATGTGGAAGTGCCCGATGAGATGCTTGATCTTGTTGCGTTCTACGCTCGCAATCTTGCTGTGCCGAAGCGGTCGAACGCGCAATCAGATCAGGTGCTGGCGGGCAAGGCCCTGTTTGCCGCCGTCGGCTGCGCTGCCTGTCACGTCCCGTCTTTCAAGACAATGGACTCCAGGGATGTTGCGCCGGAACAACGGGCTCAGACCATCTGGCCATATACCGACCTGCTGCTGCACGACATGGGTGACGGCCTGGCTGACGGTCTGCCGGAAGGCCAGGCTTTGGGACGTGAATGGCGTACGGCTCCGTTATGGGGCATCGGCTCGACGAAGACCGTCAGCGGTCATACTCAGTTTCTGCATGATGGCAGGGCACGAAATCTCACCGAGGCAATCCTCTGGCACGGCGGGGAAGCCCAAACGTCCAGGGATGCGTTTGCCGCCATGACACCGAAGGAACGGGCCGATCTGATCGCGTTTGTGAACTCTCTATGAAAAATGACCTGCGCAAATGGATGGTATGGCTGCCTGTGTGCATGGCACTGACGGTGCCTGCGGTGGCGGCAGACAACAAGCCAGCGCTCGATGGCATCATTACCGGACACATTGTACCGCGCTATCAGGCGCTGCAGGCCGCAACCAACGATCTGTCACAAGCCATTGAAGCTGATTGCAGCGATGCAAATCCTGGTGATGCAGGATCAAAGGCCGCGTTCAAGACAGCACTGCTGGCGTGGCACTCAATACAGCACATCCGGCTCGGGCCGGTGATGCTCGACAATCGCCATTACAGATTTGAATTCTGGCCCGACAAGCACGGGCAAGCGGCCAGACAGGTCCGGAAACTGTTGTCGTCTGGTGCAGCCGAGGTTCCGTCACCGAAACGGATCGGCAAATCGAGTGTGGCCATACAAGGGTTCCCCGCGCTTGAACGGGTTCTTCACGGCAAAACAAGGGATGCTGCGGCTGCCTGTGCGTTGGCGGTCTCGATCGGCGCGAACCTGAAGGCCATGTCCGCCGACATCGTAAGAGAGTGGTCAGCCTGGCAACCGGGTTCGATATCCGATGCCGGCAAGCTGCTGGCGCGCAACCTGGCCGATCAGCTGGACCTGATGGCCGGGCTGAAACTGGCCCGTCCGCTCGGCGACAGCCTGGAAACCGTTCGGCCGCGACGTGCAGAACACTGGCGCAGTTCCTTGTCCTATGCGGCCCTGGCGGCGAATTTTGACGGCTTGCATGGTTTGTTCACAGGCGAAAACTCCAGGCCCGGTCTGCGTGCCTGGGTGGTTTCAGGCGGCGGCCCGGCCCGGCAGGCGGATCAACTGGCGGAACACCTGAAGTATGGCTCGACTTTCATCGGGTGGCAGACACTGCCCCTGCATGATGCCGTGTCTGACCGGGACGCGAGAGACAAGGCAGTGTTCCTGGTAAAGCACATTCGATCAACCGAAGAACTGGTCAAGTCGGTGGTCTATCCGGCACTGGACATGGCAGCGGGGTTCAATTCTCAGGATGGCGATTGACCGGAGGCAATTTCTCGTCGGAACAGGAGCCGTGATTGCGGCCCCTGCACCCGGCGCTGCAACTGCTCTTCAAACTGCCGTCTATCTGTCGAGTGCACGGACCAGCGCGGACAAGCATGCAGCGGTCCTGTTCGATGCAGACGGTGACGTCCACTGGCAGGTAGAGCTGCCTGACCGCGGCCATGGCGGCGCGTTCCGGACAGGCACACCGGATGTCGTGATCTTTGCACGGCGTCCGGGCACGTTTGCATTTGTGATTGATCGCTCATCGGGACGGGTGGGCCATTCTATCGCGGCACCGGCGAACCGTCATTTTTACGGTCATGGAACCTTTTCCCGCGATGGACGATTGCTGTTCACCACTGAAAACAACTTTGCGGAAGGCCGTGGGGTCGTGGGTGTATGGGATGCATCGGATGGCTACAGCCGGGTGGCGGAGTTCGATGCCGGCGGTATCGGGCCACACGACATTGCCTTGATGCCGGGTGGCTCGGTTCTGGCCATCGCAAATGGTGGTATCCTGACGGATCCCGATACCGGGCGGCTCAAGCTCAACATTCCTGATATGCTGCCCAGTCTGGCATTCATCGATGCTGCCGATGGCAGGCCTGTTGCAAGCCATGCACTGCCTGGCGAGCTGCATCAGCTCTCCATACGCCATATGGCGGTTGCCGCATCGGGTGCGATTGTCATCGCGATGCAGTATGAGGGCCCGCATGAAGACCGTGTGCCGCTTGTGTGCCGCTATATGGCGGACAGGCTTCATCTCATGACTGCTCCTGAGCCGATCACCGCGCAAATGCGACATTACTGCGGATCAGTGGCAGTTGATGGGGCGGGGCGCATTGCCTGCGTGACCGCGCCCCGGGGCAACCTGTCGACATTCTGGTCGGTTGCAGACGGCACATATCTCGCCGCTGCCGGCATTGACGATTGCTGCGGTGTTTCTGCCGCAACAGATACCGGCGGCTTTCTGATCAGCAGCGGTACCGGCCGGCTGGTAAGCGCTGGGCCGTCTTCGATGATCGGGATATCAAGGCCAGGCACCACCAGCCTGGCCTGGGACAATCATGTCGCCAGGCCGCCTGACGGGGCTGAATTTTGAGATCAAAGCAAATGGAAACCTGTTGTCGGGAATAGTACAACAGGGTGGATTTTTATTGTAGTTGACCTTAAGGTAAGGCTTGTATTTGGAAAACGAGCGGGCTGGTCAATATGTAATCAGGCCGGGAAAGAGTCCAAATCAGAGTATTGAGAGGCAAAGTCGGTCTGGATTTTCTCCAAGAAACTGTTGGAAAGGTTTATTTGTGAAGGTGAAACCTGGTCCAGGGACTGATTACGGCGCAATTGCCGTTGTTTATGTTCTCATCTGCCTGTTCGCAGTTGCGCAAGGGTTTTGTTACCCGCTGTTTTCTCTGCTGATGGAAAAGCAGAATGTGAGTACATCGGTGATTGGACTGAACGCGGCGATGACCCCACTGGGCCTTCTGCTTTCAGCCCCCCTGATACCCAGATGGGCGCAAATTCTTGGTGCCGGACGTCTGGCCTTGTTCAGTGCTTTGGCGCTGGCGCTCCTGATTGCCGTTGCCGGGGCATGGCAAAACCTTTGGGTGTGGTTTCCAGTGCGCTTCCTGCTTGGTGTTGCCATCAACGGCCTTTACGTCACCAGTGAAACCTGGATCAACCAGTTGGCCAAAACCAGGAATCGCGGAAAAATCCTCGGATTGTTTTCGGCATCACTATCTGTCGGGTTTGCTCTGGGGCCGATGATTATCGTGGCGGTCGGATCGGCAGGATGGGCGCCCTTTGCCACCGTGATTGCGATAGTACTCATGTCCTTGCCGGTTTTGCTCGCAACCATGCCCAGGCTGCCGGAGGTTGAATTCTCGGAAAATCTGTCGGTTATCGATTTTATTCCAACAGCCAAGTTCCTGATGTTCATTGTTGCCGCCGCTGCGGCGTTTGACCAGATCACTCTTGTGCTGCTGCCGGTATATGGCCTGTCCATGGGGTTGGGTGAAACAGTCATGGCAACAGCAATTGGTGTTATGGTCCTTGGAAACATCATCCTTCAGTTCGGGATTGGCTGGTGCGCCGATTTCTGGTCGCGGAAGGCGACACTTTCAACGCTGTGCTTGCTGGTGATGGCCGGTTGCTGGCTGTTGCCGCTGTCCACCACCCACAGTCTTTATCTCTGGGTTCTGGTTTTCTTTTGGGGTGCTGCCGGTTATGGGGTCTACACGATCGCGTTGATCGAATTGGGTGATAGGTATTCCGGTATGGCGTTGCTGACTGCCAATGCTGCATTTGCAGTCATGTGGGGAATAGGCGGACTGTCCGGTCCGCCGGTTACCGGCTATCTGATGGATTTGCTGGGTCCGAATGGATTGCCATATTTGCTGTTCAGCCTGTTCGGTGTGCTGTTTGCCCTGAACCTGGTGAACCATCCGCTGCGAAAACTGGCCTCATGATCAGGCCGGAAGACCGGCCTTCAGCAAGCCTTCCGCAAAATGATTGGTTTCTTCCGGGTTCATTTCCGGTTGCTTGTTTACCCAGTCATTGACGGAAAAATCCGGCTGCATGGACAGCACCTGGTCCTTGTGAAAGCGCATCTTTTCTTCATTTCCCAGATAGGCATGACTGGCGGCCAGCAGCCTGCAGGCCATTGCCGGGTTTGCCATCCGATCCAGGGAACTGATCACATCATCGTAACGCTTCATCGCAAAATAGGCGTCAGCCAGGTACCACAGATACCAGTCCGGATGATACGGATTCAACCGGATGGCCTGTTTGAGCAGGTCGACGGCCTCGTCAAGCTGACCATTGAAGGTTACCGCTTCTGCCAGTTCTGCAAGTATGTCGCTGTCATTGGGGTTTAGTTCCAGCGCGCTTCGCAGTTCCTTTATGGCGGACGGCACTTCCTTCCTGAACAGCAGGTTGAAGCCCAGCTCCGCATGGGCACGCGCACTTGAGCGGTCAAGCGTGACGGCTTTCTCGGCCCATTTGACCGCGTCATCCAGCCCTGCCTCGTGATTGTCGCCCCAGCCAAACTGCCAGTCATAGTTGCGCGCTCGGGCATATCCTGCACACGCCGGTGCATAGGTCGGATCCCGGTCGAACGATGACAGGAACATTTCCTGCGCCTTGGCGTTGTCTTCCGCTGTGTATTTGAGCAGGAACTCCCGCCCGTGCAGCAAGTCGCTGTAGGCGTCTAGATTGTTTGTTTCCAATTCATTTCTCCGGGTTGCTTCCGCGAACTTTAACCGGCTTGCCAGAGTAGAAACTATGAGTTTTGTCACATTGTCTTGTAATTCGAAGATATCTTCGAATTTTCTGTCATATTTTTCGGCCCACAGATGATGACCGGTCTGACCGTCCACAAGCTGAGCAGAAACGCGAAGTCGCTCACCGGCAAATCGCACGCTGCCTTCCAGAATGTACCGTACACCGAGCTCTGTGGCAATTTGCTTCGCAGAGACATTCAAGTCTTTGTAAACAAAAGATGAATTTCTGGATATGACAAACAGCTCTTCGAATTTCGACAGGCTGGTGATGATGTCTTCACTCATCCCGTCGGAAAAGAAACCGCTGTCTTCCGAACCGCCCATATTGACGAACGGCAGGATGGCTATGGATGGTCTGCTTGGTAATTCAAGCTTCTTTTCCTGTTTTCGCACCGCCGCCGGCATCACGGAGGTGCTTGCGTCCTCGCGCACTTTGTAGAGTGTGATGGGTAATTCAACGTTCTTGAGGTCCCGTGGACCGATGCATTCAAAGCCGAAATGCAGTTTGTGACGGACCAGTTCGTAAACTACCTCTGACACACAGATGCCGCTCGGGTCGGCATACTGCTCGATACGCGCCGCAACATTCACGCTGTGGCCGTAAACATCGCCACCCTCGTGCATGATTTCGCCGAGATGGACGCCAATCCGGAACACCGGACGCCTGTTTTCGGGAACCTCCTTTACGTGCTCTTTCAATCGCTTCTGGATATTGATGCCATAGAAAACGGCATCTGTAACGGAGTTGAATTCGATCATTACACCATCGCCGGTGGATTTGATAAATACACCACGATGCTGCTCGATCAGTTCCTTGAACAAGGTCAGGCAACCCGACGTAAGCTCGTGCGCCTCCTCCTCATTCTCAGACATCATCCGGGTATACCCTTCAACATCCGAGACAAGTAAAGCCCGCAACTCCTGTACCCTGCGTTTTAGTGCTCCGCTTTCTATCGTTCCCAACTCAACATTCCCTTATGGGCAATCGGTTTGATCTGGCGACTCGACAATGCACACACACATATCGTCATCGTGTTTTGAGCATTTGGTTTCAGCATCGTTGAGCCGTACCTTGTAGATGCCGGTCTCCTGCCGGTCTCTGATGAGAAAACCTGCCTCGTAGAGTTTGTCTGCCCGCCTTTCAAATGAATCCTCGATCATGTCGATATCACCACAAGACCCGTCATTCTTGACCAGAGTGATGCTAGACCCATCGATCAGTACATTTTCATTCAGGCCCACAACGACAACGTAGTCGGCAGGGTCATCAAGCGTTCCACGAACCATGGTATTTTTACAGTCTTCGCCCGGGTCAGCAGGACGTTCGATTTTTACGGATTGGATTTGTAATGTCATCTGAAGTTTCTCACTGATTCAGCGTGAATGGGACACACCGCGTTTTTCAAGTGCCGGTGGGTCATTTGATGTGGCCGGAAATTCTGACCTTAGCCGCCGCCGACCTTGCCGCCACCGACCTTGCCGCCGCCGACCTTGCCACCGCCAACCTTGCCGCCGCCGACCTTGCCACCACCGACCTTGCCGCCGCCAACCTTGCCACCGCCGACCTTGCCGCCACCAACCTTGCCGCCGCTGAAGATAGGATTTTCATCGTCCCAGGCCAGCTCTGCGCCAACCAGGAGTTCTTCAAAAGTCCCTGCCGAGACGTCCATTCGGATTGTGAAGTCGGCCTGATCGTAGGCCCACACCCTGATATCGGCAGCAAATGGGAATCGTGGCACAGCCGAACCTGTCAGAACGGCCGAACTTGGACCTGGGGCAACCTTTGCACCCGTGCCAGACATGTAGCCCGGCTCGGTTTCCGGCCGTTCACCCTTGCCATGTACCAGGATGATCGCCGGCGGGTCGATTTCGTAGTACTGGCCATCATACGCGAAACCATAAATCCTCGCGAAGCGTGCCTTGTCTGCTCCTTCAACCAACAGTTGCTGTTGCAGGAACTTGTTGGCGCCTTTTCGCCCGGGCTTCTGCTTGCCATCCTTGTAAAAATTCTTGTCGATGGACAAATCGTCCAGGACGCGACCGAACAGCAAAATGCCCGATGTCCTGAGTAATGTCTCAGCCATGTAGTTACCCCTTTTAATTTTCCCCTGACCGTTCCGGCGGGACTTTTCCGGTCACTCCCCCTTCTTCGCAACCAGATTGAACTTACGCAAAATCACACACAAGTCGTGGTTTAGCCTACACTATTCTTTTCTCGGTTGAAAAGCACATTGCGATCCGTTGCAGCGTCAATCTGCGGACCTCGACACGCCTTATCTGCGGGTGTGGCGGCATCTTCGCCGTTTGCCGCCGGGCAGTTGTGTGCGTACCGAAAAGGCATGGCTGTTCTGATCCGGTTCGGACAACCTTGGCCCGACCATGACATCACCAATTCCGCGTTTCTTGAGATTGTGGATCAGAATGGTGCGATAGGCCCCGTTGCAGACTTCCTGTTCGGCCAGCACGAGCGCGTTTGCAACATCCTTGTAGGTGAGTTGCGGTGTCAGTTTGGCAAATGTCGTGGCCAGGATCGTGCCAATGATGTCACGTGCCTCGATCAGCGCCTGCCGCATCTGCCCCCATTGCGCATCATAGATCTGATCGAAAAAATCCTGCATGACGCTCAGGTACTCGTCCTGATCTTCCAGAGCGTCCGATATCTCGATTATCTCCTCGGTTACCAGACCCCAATCCTTCATGCTGTCGTGAAAGATATCGACCAGGGTATCGAAGATTGCCGCCGTCAGCGGCTGGCCCAGATCGTGTTCATCCGTCCACCCGTCGGTAAAATCCCATAAGGTCAGTTCATTCGAGGCAATTCTGATCTGCTCGTTCTTGCTCAGCTTGCCGATACGGTTGAGGCTGTTCAAAGCATAGAGATTGCCATGGGTTGTCTCCAGCAGGTGATCCAGCGCGCTTTCGAAATGCAGCGATGAAATCAGTGCCACCATGTCAGCTGCAGATTCATGAAATCCGTAATAGTCATGGTGAACCCTTTCAGGGTCAGGCAGCCCGATAATCGGGTAGATGATGGAATGTCCGACTTCATGGCCGATGACATCGAAATTCAGGCTGAAAGGCTGGTAACCGTTTTCATCAATGTCATATCCGCCGATCTCCATGAAGCCGAAACCCATGGTTGCGTTGGTGAAACGCGGCATGATGACAAGTTCCATGCGCTCATAGATATCGCCAAAGTGCCAGTGGATCGGTTGATCGAAATAACCCTCCCAGATATCCAGGACAAACCGGGTGCATCCGTAAAGGTGGGCCGCCTCAAACTGTGGCGTGCCGAGTTCCAGATGTGTGAAATGACCGTTTTCGTCAGGCAGCGCCGGTTCATGTATCGAACCGTGCCATGGCGGAGAAAACTGCTCACCGTTCCGGTTGATTTCAGTTCCGTAGGTAACCAGTTTGTCGTGCGGGTAAATTGCATACATCCGGTCGTCGGCTGGTCCGGGCCCGATTGAACCTGCTTGCAGGGAAACCTGAATTTCTTCAGGCTCGACAAGTTCCTCCTGGCCGGGCGGCCGGGGAAACAGCAGAAATCTTGTTCGCTCGTACCTTGGCCGGTTCATGGCGCACTCCAATTGACGACTAAGCCTATCACCGGCCGGCAATCATGTTCAAACCAGTTTAGCGCCCGCCAGCTGGCGATATTGGTATTCAACTCTAAGCAGCTCAAAAAACTCATCGGCCGATCGCAAACCGATTGACTGCGCATAGGCGTTGAAGTCGGTCGGCATGTCCTGTTCGAGGCAGTTCTCAAAGTGCCAGGCAGCCAGCTGCAGGCGGCCGGCTCCATAATCGTTCTGCTCTTCCTGCGTCGGGCGCAACTGCTCGGCAAGACGTGTCTTCTCATTTGCCTTTTTGCGCAATATGACGAATTGCCCGGTCTCCCTCAACGCAGAAAGCATGTGCTCGGCCAACTCTCCTTCGGCTTCAACCAGCAGTTGGTCCACGAGTGCGTTGTCATTGGACAATTGCGACAACCCTGCATCATCGGTGTCGTTTTCCGTCAGCCACCTATCCAGTTTCTTGCGCTTGGTCAGGCCATGCGCGAGGCGAAAATCCCTGACCCTGCCGGCCACCTCCTCATTGGGCGCCTGATATCCGCGGGCGCGTTGTTCCTTGAGTGCGAGCAGGCGCAGCAGGGCTTCGCGCTGCACGTTGTAATAGACATCGGGGTCCAGTCGCAGCTCATTGAGAATGTCCGCGGACGAAGGCCCGCTGGAATGTCGTGCTGCCATGTCGGGCAGTGCATGGCTATCCTCAACCACGCCGTGCCAGAGATGGGTGTACTCAAAGGTGTAGTCAGTCTTGTTCGGTGGTGG
>CALHUA010000042.1 GCA_938039915.1 uncultured Anderseniella sp. | reverse complement strand
AAACCCGATGCAAGTGCCAAAGCTCGACAAGGTCGTGCTCAACATGGGTGTCGGTGATGCGGTTGGCGATTCCAAGCTGGTCAAGGTGGCCGCCGAAGAGCTGACAAAGATCGCCGGTCAGAAGGTCACTGTTACCAAGGCCCGCAAGTCAATCGCGACGTTCAAGCTTCGCGAAGGCATGGACATTGGTGTCAAGGTCACCCTGCGCAAGCAGCAGATGTACGAATTTCTGGATCGCTACATCAATATCGCACTGCCTCGCGTTCGTGACTTTCGCGGTCTTTCGGACAAGAGCTTTGACGGTCGCGGCAATTATGCAACGGGCCTGAAAGAACACATCGTGTTCCCGGAGATCGATTACGACAAGATCGACCGCATGTGGGGACTGGATATCGTAATTTGTACGACAGCAAACAGCAACGACGAAGCTCGGGCATTGTTGGCGGCATTCAACTTCCCGTTCCGCATACCCGAAGGCCAGAAGGCTGCAGCGTAGGCGACGAGAAGAACAAGGAAACGGAAGAACTCATGGCAAAGAAAAGTGCAATTGAGAAGAACAACAAGCGCAAGCGTCTGGTGAAGCAGTATGCTGGCAAGCGCGCCCATCTGCGTGCCATTGCCAACGACAAATCACTTCCGATGGAAGAACGGTTTGCTGCCAGGCTTAAGCTGGCTGAACTGCCGCGCAACTCTGCCGCCATTCGGGTGCGTAACCGTTGCGAAATCTCCGGTCGTCCACGCGGGTATTATCGCAAGATGGCTATGTCTCGAATTGCACTGCGTGATCTGGCTAACCAGGGATTGATCCCCGGTGTCGTCAAGTCGAGCTGGTAACGGCACGCCAAGGTTCTAAAGGAAAGAGCAGAAAATGAACGTCACGGATCCTATCGGCGATATGTTGACTCGCATCCGCAATGCGCAGCAACGTGGCAAGTCCAAGGTGGCAAGCCCGTCTTCGCGTCTGCGCGAGCGTGTGCTGGAAGTGTTGCAGTCTGAAGGTTACATTCGCGGGTTCGCAGTAACCGAGCGTACGACCGGCCAGGCTGAACTCGAAGTCGAATTGAAGTATTTTGACGGTGAGCCAGGCATTCGCGAAATCAAACGTGTGTCCAAGCCGGGCCGGCGTGTGTATGCATCTGTTGGCGAATTGCCGACGATCTACAACGGCCTCGGCGTGGCGATCATGTCCACGTCAAAGGGTGTCATGTCAGACAGCCAGGCGCGTGAAAATAATGTTGGTGGCGAGGTTCTCTGCACGGTCTTTTAAGGCTGTTGGAAGATACACGCTGAGTGTTGTTGTTTCTGTTGGTGTCCAAGCAAGGGCAGGTGACAGTGAATTAAGGATCGGAGGCAAGGAAGCCCATGTCTCGTATTGGTAAAAAACCGGTACCGGTGCCAGGTGGAGTAACGGTTACCCTTGAAGGCCAGACCGTAAAGGTCAAGGGTTCCAAGGGTGAACTGCAAGTCCAGTTGGTTGACCTGGTTGAAGTCAAGCATGAGAACGACGAGATCACTGTGTCGCCAGTTGATCAGTCGAAGCAGGCGCGCTCTGCGTGGGGCCTGTCTCGTACCTTGATCGCGAATATGATCACAGGGGTCACCGACGGGTTCTCCAAGACGCTGGAAATCAACGGTGTTGGTTATCGTGCAGCGCTTCAGGGCCAGGGTCTGCAACTCAATCTGGGTTACAGCCACGATGTGGTTTACGCGATCCCGCAGGGCATCGACATCAAGGTACCGAAGCCGACGGAAATTGTCGTGTCTGGTATCGACAAGCAACGTGTTGGACAGGTTGCATCTGAAATACGGGCCTGGCGTCCGCCGGAGCCTTATAAGGGCAAGGGCGTCAAGTACGCCGATGAGACGATCTTCCGCAAGGAAGGCAAGAAGAAGTAACGGTTGAGCTGAAGGGCTTTAAGACAATGTCTGCAAAACTGACAATTAGTGAGCGCCGCAAGCAGCGCGTTCGCCGGGAACTGAAGGCCAATAACAATGGTCGTCCGCGTCTCAGCGTTAGCCGGTCACACAAGAACATTTCGGTGCAGGTCATCGATGATGTGAAGGGTGTAACCGTTGCTGCTGCGTCCACGCTGGAAAAAGACCTGCGTGGCTCGTTGAAAACCGGTGGTGACACAGCCGCAGCAGCTGCTGTTGGCAAGCTGGTCGCAGAGCGCGCAAAAAAGGCAGGCGTTGATACGGTTGTTTTTGATCGTGGCGGATATCTTTATCATGGCCGGGTCAAGACCCTGGCTGACGCAGCCCGTGAAGGCGGTCTGAAGTTCTAACAATTTTGACTGAGAAGCAGGTACAGATACATGGCTAGAGAACGCGAACGCCGCGACCGGGATCAGGACAGTGAGTTTGTCGACAAGCTCGTCCACATCAACCGTGTCGCCAAGGTTGTAAAGGGTGGCCGCAGGTTCGGCTTCGCCGCTCTCGTTGTCGTTGGAGACCAGAAAGGCCGGGTCGGCTTTGGTCACGGCAAGGCGCGCGAAGTGCCCGAAGCAATCCGCAAGGCGACCGAAAGCGCCAAACGCGAGATGATCCGCGTTCCACTGCGTGAAGGCCGGACACTGCATCATGACGTTGCCGGCCGCCATGGCGCCGGACGTGTCGTGCTTCGCTCGGCACCTGCCGGTACCGGTATCATCGCCGGCGGCCCGATGCGCGCCGTGTTTGAAAGCGTTGGTATGCAGGACGTGGTCGCTAAGTCTATTGGCACCTCGAATCCTTACAACATGGTTCGCGCAACATTTGATGCCCTCAAGCATGAGACCAGCCCGCGCTCTGTGGCTGCACGTCGCGGCAAGAAGGTATCAGACATCATTTCGCGCCGTAAGGATGGCGAGATTTCAGCAGATTGATCAGGCGAAGCTGCGCCGATATAAAAATGGTTGATTGAGGAATATCATGGCCAAGGATAAAAAGACCGTCACTGTCCAGCAGATTGGATCGCCGCTTCGCCGTCCGGGTGATCAGCGCGCCACTCTTGTTGGCCTGGGTCTCAACAAGATGAACCGCACGCGTACCTTAGAAGACACGCCTGCTGTTCGCGGCATGATTGCCAAGGTTTCACACCTTGTTCGTGTTGTGGACAGCCAGTAGGGATTTTTCGCGCAGGCGATCAACCAGTTACAAGAGAAGCAAAGACAATGAAGCTCAACGAAATTTCAGACAATCCGGGTGCCCGCAAAGAGCGCACACGCGTTGGCCGTGGTATCGGTTCCGGCAAGGGCAAGACCGCAGGTCGCGGCCACAAGGGCCAGGGATCACGTGCCGGTGGGCCCAAGTTTGGCTTCGAAGGCGGTCAGATGCCGATTTACCGGCGTCTGCCCAAGCGCGGCTTTACCAAGCCGAACCAGTTGTCATTCAATGAAGTCAATCTGAGCCGTCTGCAGGCTGCAGTTGATGCCAAGAAGCTCGATATCAAGAAGCCGGTTGACCTGGCTGCTCTGATCGCTGCCGGTGTGGTGTCAAAGCCGCTTGATGGTGTCCGCGTGCTCGGCAAGGGCGAACTGAAGGCCAAGCTGGATCTGCATGTGAACCATGCCACCAAATCTGCAACCGCGGCCGTTGAAAAGGCCGGCGGCAAGGTAAATTTGATCGAAGAAAAACCAGCGGGTGAAGAAAAAGCCAAGGCCTGATCTCGCAAAACAGGCCTTTGTGATAACTTGGTGCTTGTGATCATGCGGTTGCGTGCCGATATTGGTCTTCTACACTGGTAGGTACACGGATAAGGAATCGCGAATGGCATCCGCTGTCGAGCAACTTGCAGCAAATCTGAGCTTCGCATCTTTCGCAAAGGCAGAAGACCTCAAGAAACGCATCTGGTTCACCTTGGCTGCCCTGGTCGTTTACCGGCTTGGCACCTATATCCCGATACCGGGTGTCGATGCCAACGAGCTTGCCCGTCTTGTGCAGCAGAATTCCTCCGGTATTCTTGGATGGATCAACGGCCTAGCCGGCGGTGCGCTCGGGCGCATGGCGATTTTCGCCCTCAACATCATGCCCTACATTTCGGCATCGATCATCATCCAGTTGATGACCACCGTCAGCCCGCATCTTGAGCAACTCAAGAAAGAGGGCGAACAGGGTCGTAAGAAGATCAACCAGTATACCCGCTACGGCACCGTCATTCTGGCGGCGTTGCAGGCCTACGGTATCGCCGTCGGCCTTGAAAGCCAGGGGAGTGCCGTGATCGATCCTGGCTGGTATTTCCGGATTTCCGCGGTTATCACGCTGACCGGGGGAACGGTGTTCCTGATGTGGCTGGGTGAGCAGATCACCGCTCGCGGTATCGGCAACGGTATCTCGCTGATCATCTTTGCCGGCATTATTGCCGGATTGCCGTCAGCAATCGCGGCCATACTGGAACTGGGCCGCACCGGCCAGATGTCGACATTCCTGATTATCGGCATCATCATTCTTGCACTGGTGACCATTGCCGTAATCGTGTTCATGGAGCGGGCCCAGCGCCGACTGCTGGTCAAGTATCCCAAGCGCCAGGTTGGCAATCAGATCCAGAACGTTGATCCGTCCCACCTGCCGCTGAAACTGAACACCGCTGGTGTTATTCCACCGATCTTTGCGTCGTCACTGTTGTTGTTGCCGATCACGGTTTCAAATTTCAGTCAGGGTAGCGGGCCGGACTGGCTGAACACCATCAATGCGCTGTTGGGCCGTGGCCAGCCATTGTTCCTTGCCATCTATATCGGCCTGATCATCTTCTTCGCGTTCTTCTACACCGCGATCATGTTCAACCCGAAGGAAACTGCCGACAATCTGAAAAAGTATGGCGGCTTCATACCGGGGATCCGGCCGGGCGAACGCACGGCTGAATACATCGACTATGTCCTCACCCGGATAACCGTGGTCGGTGCCCTGTATCTTGCAGCGGTGTGCCTGTTGCCGGAAATTTTGACTTCATATGCCGCCATACCGTTCTACTTCGGCGGTACGTCGCTGCTGATTATCGTGTCCGTGACAATGGATACCGTGTCTCAGGTGCAGTCGCATCTGCTGGCTCAGCAATATGAGGGCTTGATGAAGAAAACCAAGCTCAGGGGATCGCGCAAGTGAATATCATCCTTCTCGGCCCGCCTGGCGCCGGCAAGGGTACGCAAGCCCAGCGTATCGAGGCCGGCAAGCACATGAAGCAATTGTCCACTGGTGACATGTTGCGGGCTGCTATTGCTGCTGGCACGCCGGTCGGTTTGAAAGCCAAGGACGTAATGGCCCGTGGTGAATTGGTGCCGGATGAAGTTGTGGTCGATATTATATCGGACCGCATTGAAGATGCTGATTGCAGCGGCGGGTTTATCCTGGACGGGTTTCCGCGCAATGTGTCGCAGGCTGAAGCCCTCGATGTCATGCTGGCCGACAAGGGCCTTGAGCTTGACGCCGTTGTGGAGCTTCAGGTCAATGACGCGATACTGATCAACCGCATCGAGAAACGTGCGGCTGAGACGGAAGGTGGCCCACGGGCTGATGACAACGCAGAAGCGCTGAAAAAGAGGCTTGATGTCTATCATGCCCAGACGGCGCCCCTGATTGAGTATTACGCAACGAAAGGTACGTTGCGCAGTGTTGATGGCATGGCGGAAATGGATGAAGTTACCCGTCAGATCATGGAGGTGTTGAACGGGTAGGGGTCACTGGCAACAGGATATCGGTTAAATGGTTGACGTGCCGGGGAATCCGGCATAGAAACTGCGCCAATCCGGTTGCTGACAGGCTGACCGCAAGTAGCACTATGTCTGCTTGGGGTGGGCCTTGTTGCCGTTAGGCATCAACAATCCGTTTTTTGGTTCAGTTTTGGTACTGGCATTCTGACAATATGTCAGGCCAGACCGTATGCAGGAGAATAGCGTCTTGGCCCGTATAGCAGGCGTCAACATTCCGACGAACAAGCGCGTAGTGATCGCGCTGCAGTATATTCACGGTATCGGCGCGAATTACGCGAACAAGATCTGTGAATCAGTGAACATTGCTGCGGAACGCCGTGTCAACGAATTGACGGACGCGGAAGTTATCCAGATCCGTGAAGCGATTGATCGTGACTATATGGTTGAAGGCGATCTGCGCCGTGAAACCGCGATGAACATCAAGCGTCTGATGGACCTTGGGTGCTACCGTGGCCTGCGCCACCGTCGTGGCCTGCCGGTTCGCGGTCAGCGCACTCATACAAACGCCCGCACCCGCAAGGGCCCTGCCAAGGCGATTGCAGGCAAGAAGAAGTAATCAGTTTCTTTCTCGGAAAGCATTTTTTAAATGGCTAAAGAACCAACACGTACACGCCGCAAGGAACGTAAGAACATCTCCTCTGGTGTTGCCCACGTGAATTCCACGTTCAACAACACCATGATCACCATCACTGATGTACAGGGCAATGCGATTGCCTGGTCGTCGGCCGGCAAGATGAAGTTCAAGGGTTCACGCAAGTCTACGCCTTATGCAGCCCAGGTCGCTGCCGAACAGGCTGGCGAGATTGCAATGGAACACGGCATGAAGACCATTGAAGTCGAAGTTTGCGGTCCCGGTTCAGGCCGTGAGTCAGCACTTCGCGCATTGCAGGCGGTTGGCCTTCAGGTGACGTCGATCCGCGATGTCACACCGATCCCGCACAATGGCGTGCGTCCACCAAAGCGTCGTCGCGTATAGGGCACTATGAGCTTCGGCGAACCTGCTGGATGATCAGCGGAATTTGCCGGCACAATTTGAATTCAAGGGTTCTTGTTCCGATCCGCGGACACCAGATACCCGTAACTGCACAGAGGTCGACACCGTGAACACTAAGAACTGGCAAGATCTTATCAAGCCGATAAAGCTGGACGTGAACGCCGGCCGTGACCGCCGTCGTACAGCGACACTGGTTGCCGAGCCGCTTGAACGCGGCTTTGGCATGACGCTTGGCAACAGCCTGCGTCGTGTACTGCTGTCGTCTCTGCAGGGAGCAGCGGTAACATCGGTTCAGATTGATGGCGTGCTGCATGAGTTTTCCTCCATCGCCGGTGTGCGTGAGGACGTAACGGACATCGTGCTGAACATCAAGGAAATCGCTGTCGGCATGCAGGGTGAAGGCCCCAAGCGCCTTACATTGCGCAAGCAGGGTCCGGGCGCGGTTACCGCAGGCGATATCGAGGAAAGCGGCGACATCACGATCCTGAACCCGACACTGCCGATCTGCACGCTCGATGACGGCGCAGAAGTGCGCATGGAGTTCACCGTCAACACCGGCAAGGGTTATGCTGCTGCCGAGCGCAACCGTCCGGAAGACGCACCCATCGGCCTGATCCCGGTCGACAGCCTGTACAGCCCGGTAAAGCGTGTGTCCTACAAGGTTGAGAACACCCGTGAAGGCCAGGTGCTGGATTATGACAAGCTGATCATGACCATTGAAACCGATGGTTCGATGACGCCTGAAGATGCAGTGGCCTATTCCGCCCGTATCCTGCAGGATCAGCTGCAGGTCTTCATCAATTTCGAAGAGCCGCAGCAGATTGTCACCGAGGAAGAAAAGCCGGAGCTGGAATTCAATGCAGCGCTGCTGAAGAAAGTTGATGAGCTGGAATTGTCTGTTCGGTCGGCAAACTGCCTGAAGAACGACAACATCGTCTATATCGGTGACCTGATCCAGAAGACGGAAGGCGAAATGCTGCGCACGCCGAACTTCGGCCGCAAG
>CALHUA010000041.1 GCA_938039915.1 uncultured Anderseniella sp. | reverse complement strand
AACAGGCCCGCTTCAACCGGTGAAACGGTATCGTCCAGCTCGTGGCCGTACAGTGACAGGCCAGCCTCAAGGCGCAGGGAATCACGGGCGCCAAGGCCGATCGGCAGCACGTCCGGGTGCGCCAGCAGCGCGCGCCACAAGGCTTGTGCCTTCTCGTTCGGCACCGTGATCTCGTACCCGTCCTCACCTGTATAACCGGACCGGGTGGCATAAATGCCGGCACCGTCAAACTCGAACGGAGCACCCTGCATGAACTCAAGCGCTGCGACACCGGGCACAATTGTTTCAAGAGCTGCCTCGGCCCTCGGACCCTGCAGCGCCAGCAGTGCCCACTGCGGCAGTTCTTCAACTGTCACGCTGTCCGGCAGGCGGGACTTGAGATGGGCAAAATCAATTACCTTGCGTGAGGCGTTGACCACCAGGTACAGGCGGCCCTCGGTGCCGGGCAGGGCAGACCGTGACACCATCAGGTCATCGATGATGCCGCCGTCATCATTGAGCAACTGCGTGTAACGCTGCCGGCCGGGTTCAAGTGACTTTATGTCAGCAGGCACCAGGGCTTCCAGGGCTGACGCCGTGGTTTCATGGTCAGGCCCCTTCAGCCACGCCTGTCCCATGTGCGAGACGTCGAACAGGCCGGCCTGGGCGCGGGTGTGGGTGTGCTCGGTGAGGATGCCTGACGGGTACTGGACCGGCATCAGGTAACCGGCAAACGGCACCATGCGCGCGCCCAGAGCTTCATGTTCAGGCGTAAGTGGCGTGGTTTTCAGGTCTTGTGATTTTTCACTTTCAGACAATTTCCATCTCCCGGTTCGCTCTCAAAGGTTGCATACGTGCTCGACGTCAATTGCCGCTCACATGCGCCCCCTCTGTCCGTTACCTGAGAGATTTCACTGGCATTGTGATGGCCAGCTTACGCCCTTCGGTGAGTGGCATTTGCGCCACTGCTCTCCAGAGATGTGCCTTCCCTGCGGTCCTTTTGCCTGAGAGTTTCCGGGGCGGTTGCTCCTTCGGCGCCGGACGTTTCCATCCGGTCTCTCCCGCAGGGTGGTACGAAAGTGCGACAATCTGTGCCCGCTTCAGCGCGAAAAGTCAAATCCCTTCCGTATTGTGGGATGGCCCTTGGGATAACCTTTGTGTGAGTTACTTGAATTTGCGGAAAAAACGGGTCCTGTCGAACATCTCCTCCAGCGTTTGCATGCGCCCCCTGGTCTCGCTCCAGGTGCGGGTTTCCACAGATGCGATCATCGTCTCGATCAGCAGCAGGGTTGTGGCTGACGAATCCCAGGCCGACGGCACCTCGACATGCACGCCAAAGCTGTGGTCGGCTATCTTGTCGACCGGCGAGCGCCACTGGTCGGTGAACAGGATGATGTGCGCCCCACGCTCTTTCGCCATTTCTGCAAGCCGAAGCGTTGAATTTTCATAACGGCGAATATCGAACAGCGCCAGCACATCGCCTTCTTTCATGTTCAAAAGGTAGTGCGGCCAGGCGTTCGAGATCGACTGGATATTCGTGACATCGGGTCGAATGACCTGCATGTGCAGGAAAAAATAGTCCGCCATCATGCGGGTGATGCGGCCGCCGGCAATGAACAGCTGCCGGTCCGTGTCAGCGAGCAGATCGCAGGTCCGGTCAAATGCTTCATGATCGATCTGGGCCAGCGACTGGCGGATATTGTCCAGTACCGCATCGGTGAACCGGTTGAGAATATGCTCTGTTGGCGCCTTGCCTGCCCAGCTGTCGTGCTTGGCAATCGGGTTGGAGATGCGCGCTTCCAGCTCGTTGTGCAGGCTGGACTGAAACTCGGCGAACCCGGCAAACCCCAGTTTCTGCACCAGCCGGGCGACTGTGGGGGCGGACACGCCGGCCTTGCTGGCCACATTGGTGATGCTGCCAAGCCCCGAGACCGGATAGTTTTCCTGCAGAGAACTGGCCAGTTGCCGCTCTGCGCGGGTCAGGCTGTCAAATTTTTCTGTCAGCAGATCTGTAACGCTTGCCGATTTTTGGACCAAATTCCGTCCTCCGATTTTGAAAACCTACTCACAAGCGATCATCATTAGAAGAAAAACTTTCAGAAATTATGTTGACAAAGCTGTCTGGTGTGTAAAAATTTTTTCAGTTTGGGAGGGGTGTGATTTGAGACAAGCGGCAATGCAGGCTTTGGACGGTGCATTTACGGCACCTGCACCGCTTGTGGTCAATCGCGAGGGCTGCTCTCCGGTGATCGTGGTGTGCGAGCACGCGTCCTGTTTTATCCCGCCTGAGCTGAATTCCCTTGGCCTGAAGGCTGAGCATCTGAAAACTCATATCGCCTGGGACCCGGGCGCTTTGGCGGTTGCTGAAGGTATCAGCAACAGGCTGGATGCGGTTCTGGTCGCCAGCCAGATTTCCCGGCTGGTTTACGACTGCAATCGCCCGCCGGACGCTCCAGGGGCCATACCTGCGAAAAGCGAGATTTTCGATGTGCCGGGCAACCAGGGGCTTGGTCCGGCTGAGCGCGCCAACCGTATTGCACTGGTGTACGAACCGTTCCGGGCCAACCTGTCAAGCGTCATCGCAGCCGCCAACAGCCCCACCATTATCGTGACCGTTCACAGCTTCACGCCCATATACGAAGGCAAGGCCCGCAACGTCGAACTGGGTATCCTGCATGATACCGATAGCCGGTTGGCAGATGCCATGCTGATGAATACCCACTGGCATACCGCCCTGGACGTACGTCGCAACGAACCCTATGGCCCAGAAGATGGTGTCACCCACACCTTGCGTGAAAACGCCATTGGTGCCGGTTTGCACAATGTCATGATCGAGATTCGGAACGACCTGATCACCACGCCGCGCGAGCAGGATGCCATGGCAGCGACTTTGTCCGGGTGGATTATCTCAGCCCTTCGTGAACTGGGTGTTGCCATACCCGGTGAGGAAGCCTGATGCCGGAATTTGTCAGGTCATATGTCCGCATTGTCGATGAGGTGAACCGCCGGCTGGGGCGCATCATCATGTATTTCATTTTCGTGATGATCTCGATTCTGCTGTGGTCGTCTATCTCGAAAGCCACCGGCTGGCCGTCTTTGTGGACACTCGAGATGGCCCAGTTCGCCATGGTGACCTACTATATTCTGGGCGGGCCCTATTCGATCCAGCTTGGTTCCAATGTCCGCATGGACCTGTTCTACGGGGAATGGTCGGTCAAGAAGAAAGCCTGGTTCGACGCCATAACCATCCTGTGCCTGATGACCTATCTCGGCGTCCTGCTCTACGGCGCGATTGAAAGCACGGCCTATTCCATCGAGTACTGGGAGCGCAGCCGGACCATCTGGCGGCCCTATATGTGGCCGATCAAGTCGGTGATGTGCCTTGGTATATTCTTGATGCTGCTGCAGGCGATCTCGGAGTTTTTCAAGGACATTGCGCGCATTCGCGAGGTGGAACTGTAAGATGGACCAGGACCTGATCGCAATTCTGATGTTCTCCACCATGATGCTGATGCTCATGACCGGGCAGCGCGTGTTCGGCGCCATCGGTTTCGTCGCCGTCATGGCAGCGCTGTTCCTGTGGGGAACCGGCGGGTCCGACATCGGCTTTTCCGCCGCCATGAAGCTGATGAAATGGTACCCGCTGCTCACCTTGCCGATGTTCATCTTCATGGGCTACGTGCTGTCGGAATCCAAGATTGCCGATGATCTGTATCGAATGTTCCATGTCTGGATG
>CALHUA010000040.1 GCA_938039915.1 uncultured Anderseniella sp. | reverse complement strand
TCCAGATCCTGCGTCATCTGCCCGTCATCATGAGCCATGGTATAGTTCAGTGCATCGATGCGCTGGAAATACTCCGCATTGAGGACATGCTGCCCGC
Source organism: uncultured Anderseniella sp. (assembly GCA_938039915.1). Taxonomy (GTDB): domain Bacteria; phylum Pseudomonadota; class Alphaproteobacteria; order Rhizobiales; family Aestuariivirgaceae; genus Anderseniella. The sequence goes on along the minus strand of CALHUA010000040.1, from coordinate 19,408 downwards.
CAATATGAGGTTTGGACTTGGCGTTCAGATAAGTGGCAAGGCTGGCGATAACCGGATCGAGGATCGAGATGCACGGAATGGACAACGCTTCGCATCGCTGTTCTATTTCAGCTTTCAACTTGGCGTCTGCAATCGTGTACAGCACGATACCCGGCTGTTTCTCCACCTCGACAATCATCCTGTCCAATTGCTTGGATGTCCGGACCAGTGTGTAGATGTGTTCGATCGGCTGGTAGCCGGCATAATAGGCGGTTGCGGCCCTTGCCACAGTGTTGAGAGTTTCACCCGTTGCATCGGAAACCATATGCATGTGGAAATATTGTTTGGCTGTGGTTTTCATAAGCCGGGCATAGCGTGTTTATGAATTGTGGAAAAGAGCAAGCTGAAATCCGGCTGGGTTTGTTTGATCCACATGTCCGGCGTTTTGTTCCGGATACGGGTTGCGATGGAAACAGTTTTCAACTGTTGATAATTACGGGGATTGTTCCTACTCATTCACGCTTGCGATGAACTGATTGTGAATTTTTCATTTCATTTCTATAGTTTTCATAATTATATCAATGAGTTAAATTTGCTGATAAGACTGGATAAGTTTAAATGCATTCCGGGGATAAAATCACATCTGGCCAAGTGCAGTTGAAGAGATTTCATTTTTGCTATCCACAGCACAACATCATCAACACCTAAAGATATAGATTGTTTGAAAGAAGGATAAAGAGATTGAGCAAGCCCCTACTGGATACCCTTACAGGTTTGTCTCCATCACGCCGCCCTATCTGGCTTATGAGACAGGCAGGACGTTATCTGCCGGAATATAGGGAAGTCAGGCAAACAGCAGGCGGATTTCTGAATCTTTGTTATACACCGGAGCTTGCCTGTGAGGTTACGTTGCAGCCGTTGCGCCGTTATGATCTGGATGCAGCCATCCTGTTTGCCGATATACTGTTGATCCCCCAGGCAATGGGATGTGACCTGGATTTTCGTGAAGGTGAAGGTCCGGTCCTGAGAAAGATCGGCTCTGAGTCAGATGTCGCTCAACTGGTGAGTGGTATCGATGAGCTCAATAAGACATTGTCACCGGTTTACGATGCCGTGTCTGCGATCAAGTCAAATCTTGATGACGACAAGACACTGATCGGTTTTTGCGGTGCGCCATGGACCGTGGCCACTTACATGATTGAAGGCGGCACATCGGTTGAACGGGCATCATCCCGGCTGGCGGCTTTTGCTGACGAGGCCTGGCTGAACGAACTTGTCGACAAGCTGGTTGTTTCGTCGATTGAATACCTGTCATGCCAGGTTGAGGCTGGTGCCGAAGTTCTGCAGATATTCGATACCTGGTCGGGAGATCTGAGTGGTGACTTGCTGCAGCGGTACTGCTTTGCACCAATCGCGGCAATCCGCTCGGAACTGAAGAAGCGCTACCCGTATGTGCCGGTTATCGGGTTTGCCCGCGGTGTCGGGGTTTCCCAGACCGACTTTGTCGCAGCATGTGATGTGGACGGGGTCAGCATTGAATGGCCGGTCAATACAAAGTGGGCCAGAGAGAATCTGATCGAGCATTGCATTGTTCAGGGTAATCTTGATCCCCTTTCCCTGATCGGCGGCGGTGCCGGCATGCTGAATGCAACAAGGCTGATTTTGGAAGACCTGCCCATGGACAGGCATATCTTCAACCTTGGTCACGGGATAAGAAAAGAAACGCCACCTGAGCACGTCAGTGACCTGGTGTCGTTTATTCGCGACTTCGATGGAGCGGCCAAGTGATGACCTATGAATGGGTCAAGGTCATACATCTGCTGGCTGTCATTTCGTGGATGGCAGGCCTGCTCTACCTGCCGCGGCTGATGGTGTATCATGCCGATGCAGACACCGGTGGTGAGTTGTCCGAGACCCTCAAGATCATGGAACGGCGGTTGCTGAAAGCCATCATGACGCCGGCGATGATCGTGAGCTGGATCTTTGGAATCTGGCTCGGGGCAATCCAGGGATTGTGGAGTGAGTTGCCGGTCTGGTTCGTGTTGAAGATCGCCATGGTGCTTGCAATGTCAGCTGCGCATTTCTGGCTGGCCGGTCAGGTCAGAATATTTGCCGCCGATAAGAATGTCAGGCCAGCGAAGCTCTTTCGCATCGCCAATGAAGTACCGACCGTTTTGATGATTGGTATTATCTGCGTGGTGGTGGTGAAACCGTTCCTGTAAAGCGGTTGTAATGTTTTTTGCTGTTTTCTAAACTGATCGAAGCTGCTATACGTGGCGCAGTACGGCAATGCTTTTACAGACTGCCGACGCCTCCCCCATTTGGTAATCACTCAATCTGACATGCGAGCTGAGCGCCAATTTTCCTGATCACACATATGGGTCGATAACCGATGACCAATCTTGACGAACTCGATCAGATCAAACTTTTTGATCTTAAGCAGAAATCTCCAGCTGAGCTCTTGAGCGCAGCGGAGGAGCTTGAAGTTGAAAACGCCAGTGTGCTGCGCAAGCAGGAACTGATGTTCTCGATCCTGAAAAGCCTTGCTGCTCGTGATGTCAACATCATCGGGGAAGGTGTCGTCGAGGTCATGCCGGACGGGTTTGGTTTCCTGCGTTCGCCTGATGCCAATTATCTTGCCGGCCCGGATGATATCTATGTCAGCCCCAGCCAGATCCGAAAATTTGCACTGAAGACCGGTGATACAGTTGAAGGTGATATTCGCAGCCCGAAAGACGGCGAGCGCTATTTCGCGCTGCTGAAGGTCAACTCGGTGAATTTCCAGGAGCCGGAAAAGGTTCGTCATAAAATTCATTTTGACAACCTGACACCTTTGTATCCGGATGAGCGATTGTTCATGGAAGTGAATGATCCGACCAAAAAGGATTACTCAAGCCGGGTGATCGATCTGGTGGCACCTCTGGGCAAGGGCCAGCGCGCGCTGATCGTAGCCCCGCCGCGCACGGGTAAAACCGTTCTGTTGCAGAACATCGCCCAGTCGGTGGCGACGAACCATCCTGAATGTTACCTGATTGTGCTGCTGATCGACGAGCGCCCGGAAGAAGTGACCGACATGCGCCGGTCGGTAAAAGGTGAAGTCGTCAGTTCCACGTTTGATGAACCGGCCAGCCGCCACGTACAGGTTGCTGAAATGGTGATCGAGAAAGCCAAGCGCCTGGTTGAACATGGCCGTGATGTTGTGATCCTGTTGGATTCGATTACCCGGCTGGGACGCGCCTACAACACGGTGGTGCCCTCTTCCGGCAAGGTGCTCACCGGTGGTGTAGATGCCAATGCACTGCAGCGGCCGAAGCGGTTCTTCGGCGCGGCACGAAACATCGAAGAAGGCGGATCCCTGACCATCATCGCCACGGCGCTGATCGATACCGGTAGCCGCATGGACGAAGTCATCTTTGAAGAATTCAAGGGAACCGGTAACTCGGAAGTTGTGCTTGATCGTAAAGTTGCCGACAAGCGTGTGTTTCCCGCTATGGACATCCTGCGCTCCGGTACCCGCAAGGAAGAGCTTCTTGTCGATCCTGTCAATCTCAAGAAGACCTATGTGCTGCGCCGGATCCTCAATCCGATGGGTACCGTCGATGCGGTTGAGTTCCTTCTGGACAAACTGCGCCAGACAAAATCCAACGACGACTTCTTCGATTCAATGAATGCCTGATTGCAACAGATCTTCCGGCCTGGTTACAGGCAGGTTGCAGGTCTGGTTGCGGCACAGGAATACAGCCGGATGATCAAGGCCGGTTTTTCCGGATGCCGGATGATCTGCGGGTAATTTCTCATCCCTGCTCACCTGGATGATCAATCGATTCGGAGACGAAATCTTCAGGCATGCCTTGTGCAGGTTTTTGAAGTTTTCGTCCTCCGGTTCACCAACAAGAACCAGCTGGGTCTGTTCGGCCAGCGCGGTGAAGGCCAGCCAGGCCGTTGGGCAGGCAAACGGGTTTCTGGTCATGTGCGGTTTGAGCCATTCAAAAACTGCCTCTGCCGTTTGCTGATACTCCGTCTTGTTGAGATAGGCCGAGAGCTTCCACAAATTGATGACCATCGTTGCATTGGCATTTGGCGTCACATCATCATTTGCATATTTGTCATGAACGATAAGATCGGTTGCGTCTTTTGGGGCCATCGAAAAGGCGCTGTCGGTCTGATCGAAATAATGCTCCAAGGCTTCATCCATGAGCTTGCCGGCGGTTTGCGTCCATGACCGGTCAAGCGTCACTTCATAAGCTGCAAGGTGAGCTGAAATCAGCAACGCATAATCATCTGCGGTGGCGTGGCTTCTCACCTGATTATCTCTGAAACTGTGATGGAGACGTCCGTCAACACGCAACAGGACTTGTAGTTTTTCAAGTGTTGCCAGAGCCACCGTTTCGAGTGCTGGATCTTCAAGGGTGACCGATGCATTGAGCAGCGCGATGACCGTCAGCGCATTCCAGTCGGTAAGCGCCTTGTCATCCCAGCCTGGTGCGATGCGGTCGCGCCGATGGGTCAGCAAGGTTTCACGTGCTTCTGCCAGCAGGGCCTCTTCCGGCTCAGATAACAGGTCGGGATGATCGGTGCGGTTCAGGATATTGGTGTGTTCCCAGTTGCCCTCGCCTGATACGTCGTAAACTTTGCAAAAAAGAGCTCGTGTGGATTTGGTTAACAAATCGTTAATTTCCGATTCGGCCCAGCAATAATATTTGCCCTCCACCCCTTCGGAGTCTGCATCATAACTGGAAGCAAACAGGCCTTCCGGAGTTTGCATGTCGGACAGCAACCAGTCCACAGACTGTTCGATTCGCTGGCGGAACAGTTCGTTTGGCGCGGCGTTCTGCATCTTGCACAGCAAGGTGATGTACTGGGCATTGTCGTACAGCATCTTTTCGAAGTGCGGCACCAGCCATTTTTCATCAACGGCATATCTGGCAATGCCGCCATCCAGATGATCGTAAATGCCGCCCTGGCTGATCTTGTTCATGGTCAGCCAGACCGGCGCGTCATATCCCCTGCCCGGATGCGACTGGTGCACTGACCATAACAACTGGAAAAGCGGCCCCTGTGGAAACTTTGGTGCACGGCCTATGCCGCCGTTTTCCTGGTCCACGGCCCCGATCACCTGCCGGATCATCTGCTCAAGCAGTTGATGGTCGGGAGCCGGATTGGTGCTGGCCGGCGGCGGCGCGCTCATCCGGTCAAGCAGGGCGTCAGTATTGGTTGTGATCTTTTCCGGTTCCGTTTGCCATATGCGGGCGAGTTCGGTCAGCACATGTGAAAAAGATGGTCGTCCGAATTTTGATTCCGGCGGAAAATAAGTGCCGCCCCAGAACGGCTTCAGGTCCGGCGTCAGGAACATGGTCAGCGGCCAACCGCCCTGCTCTCCCATCACGTGAAGCGCGTCCATGTAGATGCGATCAATATCCGGGCGTTCTTCCCGGTCGACCTTGATGTTGACGAAGTGCGCATTCATCAGCTCTGCAACGACATCGTTTTCAAAGCTTTCATGTGCCATCACATGACACCAGTGGCAGGCCGCATATCCGATTGACAGAAGGATTGGCTTGTTTTTAGTGCGGGCTTCGTTAAACGCTTCATCACCCCATGGAAACCAGTCAACCGGATTGGTGTCATGCTGGAGCAGGTAGGGACTGGTTTCTTTAGCCAGCCGGTTCTTTGCGGCAGTCGAAGTCGACATGGGTTGAAGCTACCTTGTTACTGGGTTGAAATCATATGCCGGGTTCTGTGGATACGATTTACGCATTGTCGTCGGGTTCGGGCAAGGCAGGTGTGGCAATTGTGCGCGTGTCCGGTCCAGAGGCTGCGACGGCCCTGCGCGTTTCATGTGGACGGGTGCCGGCCGCACGGGTCGCCGAACGGGTGTCTGTTTCGGTGTCGCGAGGTACCGTCAGGCTGGATGAGGCGATTGCGCTGTGGTTTCCGGGACCAGGCAGTTTTACCGGCGAGGATGTCGCGGAGTTTCACCTGCATGGCAGCATAGGCATCGTCCGGCTGTTCCTGGCAGAACTCGGTTCACTGCAAGGATGCCGGCCGGCGGAACCGGGCGAGTTCACCAGGCGCGCCTTGTCAAACGGGAAGATGGACCTGGTCGGCGTTGAAGGACTGAACGACATGCTGGCTGCTGAAACTGCTACCCAGGTGAAGCAGGCCCTGTTTCATGTGGACGGCAGAGCCTCTGACATTTTCCATCAATGGCGTGATGAGCTGATCGAGGCCAGCGGACTGGCTGAGGCCTGCATTGACTTCACCGATGAAGAAGGCGTGGCCGATGCTGCCTTGCCGAAGGTGCGTGAGGCCATTCACCGGCTGGTCGCGACCATGACTGAAAACCTGAAAGACAGCGAGCGCGGGCATCTTAACCGGGAAGGGGTCCGGGTGGTGCTGGCCGGGTCACCGAATGTCGGGAAGTCGAGCCTGCTGAATGCCATTGCCGCGCGTGACGTGGCCATTGTCAGCAGTGAAGCCGGTACGACACGCGATGTCGTGGAGGTCTCGCTCGACCTGGACGGCACCTCGATGATCATCAGCGATACGGCCGGTCTCCGGGATACGGTCGATTCACATGTGGAACAATTGGGCATGGACCGTACGCACGACCGGTTATCGCACGCCGACATCGTGATCAGCGTCGCGTCTCCCGGGTCGGACTGGCAGAATACCGGTGTCGATTCACCTACGTTACGAATCTGGAACAAGGCTGATATGGGACCATCGGGCCGGACTGCAGCCTGCGATCTTGAAGTCTCGGCGCTGACCGGCGACGGTGTCGGGGACCTGATGGACCGGTTGAGCGGGATGGCTGCGGAACTTGCCGGCAATGGTGAACCGGCGCTGCTGGTGCGCGAGAGGCAGGTGCAGGCGGTAAAGTCGGCGATTGCGCATCTTAAAAAGGCCCTGCAGCCGGATCTGCCCATCGAACTGCTGGCTGAAGAACTCAGACGCGCGGCCCGTGATACCGGCCGGCTGATTGGGGACGTTGGAACGGAAGACCTGCTGGACAGTATCTTCTCAAAGTTCTGTATCGGGAAATAGAGGCGGCTCGAAGCGCGATGGTTTCACGTGAATCATCGAAATTTGTTTCACGTGAAACGAAGACTTTTTTGATGTTTATCCACAGTTCGTGTATGGAGCGGACACGATGAAACAGACCCTTAAGACAGATTACGATGTGGTGGTGGTTGGCGGCGGCCATGCGGGTTGCGAGGCGGCAAGCGCTGCGGCGCGTCGTGGTGCGAAGACAGCCCTGGTGACCCATCGCAGATCGACCATAGGAGAAATGTCGTGCAATCCGGCCATGGGGGGTTTGGGGAAGGGACATCTCATCCGTGAGATCGATGCGCTCGATGGCCTGATCGGCAGAACCAGCGACAAGGCGGCGATCCAGTACCGGCTTCTCAATCGGTCGAAAGGCCCCGCTGTTCGCGGGCCACGGGCGCAGATTGACCGCAAGCTGTATCGTGATGCCATGCAGGCGGAGATTGAAGGTCATGACAACCTGACCGTGGTCGAGGCGGCGGTTGGCAGCTTTGCGATGCGCGACGGCAGGATTTGCGGAATCATAGGTGAGGATGGAATCGAGATCTCGGCGGCGAGCGTCGTCCTGACTACCGGCACATTTCTTGGCGGTCTGATTCATATCGGTGACAGAAAGATACCTGCTGGGCGTGTCGGCGAAGAGCCGAGCAATGGATTGTCCCGGGTGCTGCGTGACACAGGACTGCAGATTGGTCGATTGAAAACCGGCACGCCACCGCGGCTGGATGCCTCGACGATTGATTATTCAGGTCTTGAGGAGCAGGCAGGTGATGAACACCCGTTCTATTTCTCGACCCAGACTACCCATACCCATGCGCCGCAGATCAGCTGTCATATAACCCATACCAATGCCGGCACCCATAAGATCATTTCCGACAACCTGGAGAAGTCGGCCATGTATGCCGGCTTCATCGAAGGGACGGGGCCGCGCTACTGTCCGTCCATCGAAGACAAGGTCGTCAAGTTTGCCGATCGCACATCGCACCAGATATTCCTCGAGCCGGAGGGGCTCGATGACATCACCGTCTATCCGAACGGTATTTCAACCTCGCTGCCGGAAGACGTGCAGACCGCTTATGTCCATTCGATTGCGGGTCTGGAGACCGTGAAAATACTGCAGCCGGGCTATGCCATCGAATATGACTATGTCGATCCGCGCGAACTGCATGCCTCGCTGGAGCTGAAAAAACTGCCGGGCCTGTTTCTGGCCGGCCAGATCAATGGAACGACCGGTTATGAGGAAGCTGCTGCACAGGGCCTCGTTGCCGGGGCAAATGCGGCTGCCCGGGCGTGCGGCCTGGAGGAACTGAAAATCGATCGCTCGCAGGGCTATATTGGCGTGATGATCGATGACCTGGTGACCAGGGGCGTCAGCGAACCCTACCGGATGTTTACATCGCGTGCCGAATACCGGCTGTTGCTGCGGGCTGACAATGCGGACCAGCGCCTGACCCCGATCGCTATCGAAAGGGGGTTGTGTTCACAGCTCAGGCAAAAGCAGTTTGAAACGAGGATGCAGGGCCTGGCTGGTCTGCGTGCCAAACTTCGTGAACTCACACTCAGCCCGCATGCGGCTGCAGATGCTGGCCTGCCCGCCAACAAGGACGGCAGGATGAGGTCTGCGTACGAGTATCTTTCCTATCCGGATATCGATTTCGCGCGCTTGTGCAAGGTGTGGCCCGAGCTGGCGAATACCGCCGGTGATCTGCGTGAGCTGGTTGAGGCGGAAGCTATCTACGCGGCTTATGTCGATCGGCAGAAAGCCGAGATAGACGCATTCAATCAGGACGCGAAGATCGCAATCGCCCATGATATCGACTACGACATGATTTCAGGTCTTTCCAACGAAGTGCGCCAGAAGCTCAACGAGCGGCGTCCGGAAACGATCGGCCATGCCGCGCGCATAGACGGTGTGACACCGGGCGCATTGGTGCTGGTGATTGCGCATATGAGAAAGCGGTCACGCACCAGGCTGGCGGGCTGAGGAAAGATGGCGCAGACATGGTTAATTCCCGAAACTGTCACGCCTGACGATTTGCCTGAATTGTTCAATGTTTCACGTGAATCATTGGAAAAGCTGCGCGCGTACGTTGCCGAACTGCTGCACTGGCAGGCCCGCATAAACCTGATAGCACCCTCGACAATCGATCAGGTCTGGCATCGTCATATTTGTGACGGGTTGCAGTTGTGTGATCACCTGAAAGGAACCGAAAGCCTGATTGTCGATATTGGCTCCGGTGCAGGTATACCGGGTATCCCGCTGGCGATATGGCTTGCGGAGAAGAATCCCGCCGCTCAGGTCATGATGATTGAGAGCAACACCAAGAAGGCCGCGTTCCTGAAACAGGTGAGCAGGGTGTGCAGTTTAAACACCCGAATCATAAACGCGCGGGTAGAATTACTCGGCAAATCGGATTTGCAGCAGGTGGTCGATGTATGTGTGGCCAGAGCCTTGGCGCCATTGCCCGGCTTACTGGAACTGACAGCGCAATTGCCGGTTCATCCACAGCGAATGTTGTTCCTGAAGGGACAAGATGTAGATGCTGAATTGACCGAGGCTACTAAATGTTGGAATATTGCGGTCTGCAAACACTCAAGTCGCACCCAGGAAAACGGCTGCATTCTTGAAATTCATGAGGCCGAACGTGTCAGCGAAAATACTACAGCATCCGACTAGTCAAACACCTCGCATCCTGGCGGTTGCCAACCAGAAGGGCGGGGTCGGCAAGACCACGACTGCCATTAACCTGGGGACCGCACTGGCTGCCGTCGGTGAGAAGGTTCTGGTTATTGATCTGGATCCGCAGGGTAATGCCAGCACGGGTCTTGGCATCGAGCGATCCCCTGATCAGATGTCCACTTATGAGGTGCTGGTCGGCGAGGCGGATCTGCACGAAGCAGTTCAGGCCTCGGAGATACCGGGACTGGATTGTGTGCCATCGTCAATGGACCTGCTGGGCGCGGAACTGGAGCTGGCCGAATACAATCGCAAGACATACCGGTTGAAGGATGCCATCGAAAAGCTGATCGTGTTCGCCGAGGCAAATCCCTATACCTATATTCTGGTGGACTGCCCGCCATCACTGAACCTTCTGACCATAAATTCACTGTCTGCCGCGGATGCCATACTTGTTCCGCTGCAATGTGAGTTCTTCGCCCTGGAAGGGTTGAGCCAGCTTTTGAACACGGTTGAACGGGTCAAGGCAAACCTCAACCCGGCACTGGAAATACAGGGCATTGTCCTGACCATGTTCGATCGCAGAAACGCGCTGTCGGAGCAGGTGGCACAGGACGTCCGTGGCGTGCTGGGTGCCAAGGTTTACGAAACCGTCATACCGCGCAATGTCCGGGTGTCGGAAGCGCCATCTTATGGCAAGCCTGTCTTGCTGTATGACAATACCTGCGCCGGGTCGCAGGCCTACATCCGGTTGGCATCGGAAATAATCCGCCGCGAACGTTCATTACGTGCGGCCTAGAGTAACCTTGGAAGCGAGCAGTTTTACGGGTTTGATTGTTTCAATCGAAAACATGCTGATCGAAAGAATAACTATGAAGCTTGAGAAAAAATCATGACGGCACTACCAAAAAAAAGATTGGGCCGCGGACTGGCCGCATTGATCGGTGATGGCGCGCCGGCAGAAACAACGACCGTGCAGGCGCCGGCCCGTGCAAACGGATTGCGGGAACTGCCCATCGAGCTGGTTCAAAGCAATACCCTGAACCCGCGCAAGGTGTTCAACGAAGAAGACCTGGATGACCTGGTCAGATCGGTTGCCGAAAAAGGTATTCTCCAGCCCGTCGTGGTCAGGCCGGTGGATGACGGGCAGCACTATCAGATTGTCGCCGGAGAGCGTCGCTGGCGTGCGGCGCAAAAGGCTGGCCTGCATCACATACCGGCATTGGTTCGCGAACTCACCGACAAGGAAGTACTGGAAATCGCGCTGATCGAGAATGTCCAGCGCGCAGACCTCAACCCGGTTGAAGAGGCCCATGGCTACCAGCAACTGATAGACCAGTTCGATTACACGCAGCAGCAGTTGGCGGAATCGATCGGCAAGAGCCGCAGTCATATCGCCAACACGCTGCGCCTGATGGCTCTGCCGGCATCGGTGCTGGAAGCGCTGCAGACCGGCAAGCTGACCGCCGGTCATGCGCGGGCTTTGATTGCCACGGAAGACCCGCAATCTCTTGCCCAGAAAATCATTGCCTTAGGGTTGTCTGTTCGCCAGGCCGAGGCATTGGCCCGCGATACCGGCGCTGGCACCAGCGCTGAGAGCAAACCTGCCAAGAAAGCTACAGATACAAACATCGCGGCAGTTGAAAAGCTGCTGGCGGAAGCTCTCGGATTGAAGGTTTCGATCGCTACCAAAAGTGCCGAAAAAGGTAAATTAACTATTTATTACAACGACTTAGAACAACTTGACACGGTTTGCTCCAAGCTCGGAATACGATCCTAAACTCTACAATACTGACTGCAAATCAGCCACTGCGGCGAAATGAACTTGCTGCTGAAATGACAAACCTTTCGGCAACGGGCCAGTTGATGAGCGGTTTTGTGCGGACCTCCGAATTGGCAGTTCGAAGGCGCTCTGCAACCGTCAGCAATTGCGGCAGGCTGCAAATGTTGAGTTGTGTGGCAATTGCGTTGTGGCGCTTGAAAAAAATCGGTGGCCGCCATTCCTTGACGATCGCATCCGCCCGCCGGCCCGCTTCCATGGCAGCTGCCATTTCAACCAGCAGGGCACAGTGATTGGTCAGGGCTATCAGCACCGAAGCTGGTTGCTGGCCTTGTTGTTGCAGGGTTGTGACAGCGTGGACGGCGGCGTCCGTCCTGCCGGAAAAAACCGCATCGATCAGGCCTTCCATGGATGCAGCTTCATTGCCGGCAATGACCTCGTTCACATCTGAAACCGACAATGAACCGTTCTCGCCGGCATAGCTGGCCAGCTTTACGAGTTCAGACTGCAGCAGCGCGGCATTGCCGCCGACAGCGTCAACCACAAGCTCGATGGCTTCGCGATCAACAGTCACACCAAGCCCTGACATGAAGGACGCGGCAAACTCAAGCAGTTCACCGATGCTCTGATCAAAACAGATTGTTACTGCCAGATCCGGCGAGGCCTCAAACTCTTTCCTCAAGGGAGAAGACTTTTTCAGATCGCCGGCCGTGACAAGCAACAGACAATCAGACCACCCGACACTGATGGCGCCGATGCACGCCTTGTGGATTGTACTGGATACCGCATCAACCAGGATCAACTTGTCGGCCCCGAACATGGAGATTGACTGCAGTTCTTCCAGCAGCCGTCCGGTATCGGCGGCCAGGTCGGTATCCGACAGCCGTACGATTTCACCTTCGGGGTGTTGTTCAGCGAAACCCTTGACCGCGAGATTTTTCAAGCGGTTCAGCAATTCCCAATTGGGCCCGCACAAAAGCGCGCCTTTGTATTTCGTTGAGGGGGAACTGAAACTAGCCTCAAACCCCTGAGGCTTGATCACTGCCATATCCGGCTCTAATTGGTGGCGAGAAATGCCGCCAGGCGGGTCCGCACTTCCTGACCAACCTGCTTGGCTGCCTGTTCCTCGGCATTCACACGGGCCTGAACGTTTGCAAATGATGCATCGAGCCTGTCGTATGGAACCCTGCTGAACGCCCGGCCGGAAAACACGACATTCCGGGTTGCGGCATCCACCAGTTGGAACTTTGTCGTCAGATTGTATGCCAGTCTGCGGTGAACCGTATCAGATGTATCAATCAGTGTTTCCGCATCACCTTTTGCCTGCAGCTTGAGGTAGTAGCGGTCCTGGGCCTGTGTGCCGACCGGCCTGGTGGATCGGACAATTTCATTGCGAACCAGTTGGCCGACGCGATCTGACTGCTGGGCGACACTGACTTCGGCAAGCTCCTGGGAAACCGAAGATCCATCGTCATTGGTTGCATAAAGCGGCTGGTACCCGCAGGCGGACAATGCCAGCAGGCCAACCAAGGCAAATGATCTCATTGCATGTTTCGCGAACATCATCATCCTGCAACTATATTCACCAATCTGTCCGGTACAACAATAACTTTGCGAACCGATAAACCATCAAGACTACGTACCACATTCTCGTGGCGAAGACATGTGTCTTCTACCATTTTGCGGTCGGCGCCTTTCACAAATTGCAGTTCAGCGCGCTTCTTGCCGTTAATCTGGACCACAAGCGTGACTTTGTCACTGACGAGAAGGCCTTCGTCGTGATTCGGCCATTGCGCATCACAGGCCAAACCGTCGCAACCCAGAACCTGCCAGCACTCCTCGGCAAGATGCGGCATCATCGGGGCAAACAATTGCACCAGCGATACTGCCGCTTCACGCTGGGCCATCTTCAGCTGGTCTGACACGTCATCTGTCGCCAGTGAAGCCGCCAGCGAATTGACCAGTTCGTATACCCGGGCGATCGCGCGATTGAACCGCAGATTGGAAATATCGTCACCCACGGATGCAATGGCCATGTGCGTCGCCTTGCGCAGGTCGATCACATTGTCTGCGGTGGCCTTGCCCAGCACGTCCGGATCGATCGAGATGTTGTCATCTGCAACTTGGCCGACCAGCCGCCAGATACGCTGGACAAACCGCCAGGCACCGACAACGCCTGCCTCGGTCCACTCGATGTCGCGTTCAGGCGGCGTGTCCGACAACATGAACCAGCGCGCGGTATCAGCGCCGTACTGCTCGATGATGTCGTCGGGATCAATGACGTTGCGTTTCGACTTGGACATTTTCTCAGCCGGGCCGAGCGTGACGCTTTCACCGGACGCGGTGTCGATGAGCTTGTCACCGTCCTTTGCAACTTGTGTGGGCACGATCCATTCGCCCGACGTCGAGCGATAGGTTTCGTGGATCACCATGCCCTGGGTAAACAGGGACTTGAACGGCTCGTCAAAATCAAGATGGCCGACCTTGCGCATGGCGCGGACGAAGAACCGCGAATACAGCAAATGCAGAATGGCATGCTCAATGCCGCCGATATACTGATCCACCGGCATCCAGTAGCTGGCCGCATCGGTATCCACGGGCTGGTCTGAATGCGGTGAACAGAAGCGGGCAAAGTACCAGGACGAATCAATGAAGGTGTCGAACGTATCGGTTTCGCGATGCGCCGGCGCACTGCATTTCGGGCACGAAACAGATTTCCATTTTTCATGACGCTCGAGAGGATTGCCGGGTTTGTCGAAGTTGATGTCTTCCGGCAACACGACAGGCAGGTCTTCAACGGGTACGTCAACCACCCCGCATCTGTCACAATGGATGAACGGTATCGGGCAACCCCAATATCTTTGCCGCGACACGCCCCAGTCGCGCAACCGGTAATTGGTCTTGCGCTCGCCAATACCGGCATCGGCCATGCGTTTGGCGACTTCGGTTTTGGCATCCTCGACCGACATGCCATCGAGAAACTGCGAGTTGATCATGTGAACCGTCGAGATGTCTTTCTCAAGCAATGCTTCATTGCCAACTTTTACGGATGCAGCGTCGGCGCTCTTTGGTGCGACGACCGGGATCACGTCCAGATCGTACTTGCGGGCAAAATCCAGGTCGCGCTGATCATGGGCAGGGCACCCGAACACGGCGCCTTCGCCATAGCCGATCAGTACGAAGTTGGCTGCATAGACCGGCAGGCGCTTTTGTGCATCGAACGGATGGCGCGCATAGATGCCGAGCGGCACGCCCTTCTTCTCGGCGCGCTCGATTGCTTCCTCGCTGGTACCGAGCGCGGCACATTCCTTCTGGAACGCCGTAATCATGTTGGACCCGGCCGCCGCTTTCCGGGTCAGGGCATGGTCAGCCGAGATGGCGCAGAAACTGGCGCCGAAGATGGTGTCATGCCGGGTGGTATAGACGGTCAGCTTGTCTTCAAGTTCATTTCCGGCTTCGTCTTCGAGCACAAACGAAAACCGCAAACCTTCCGACTTGCCGATCCAGTTGCGCTGCATCAGCCGGACCTTTTCCGGCCAGTCGGTCAAGGTGTCCAGGGCAGACAACAGCTCTTCCGACATGTCGGAGATTTTCAGGAACCATTGCGCAAGCTCGCGTTTCTCAACTTCAGCACCGGAGCGCCAGCCGCGTCCGTCGATAACCTGCTCATTGGCGAGCACCGTCTGGTCAACCGGATCCCAGTTCACCACAGAGACTTTGCGCTCGACCAGCCCGGCCTTGTAGAACTCAATGAACATGCGCTGTTCATGGCCATAGTATTCCGGATCGCAGGTGGCGAACTCACGGGTCCAGTCAATGGCGAGGCCCATGGACTTGAGCTGCCCGCGCATGGTGGCGATGTTTTCATAGGTCCATGACTTGGGGTGGACCTTGCGCTCGATAGCGGCGTTTTCAGCCGGCATGCCGAATGCATCCCATCCCATCGGGTGCAGGACATTGTAGCCGCAGGCCTTGCGGAAACGGGCGATCACGTCGCCCATGGTGTAATTGCGAACATGGCCCATATGGATGCGGCCGGACGGATAGGGGAACATCTCAAGCACGTAGTATTTCGGCTTGTCAGACGTGTTGCTGGCCAGAAAGCTGCCGGCGTCGGTCCAGGTTTTCTGCCACTTGGCTTCTACACCGCGGGGATTGTATCGCTCGCTCGACATTTCTTGTGGTAAGCCTGTTCGTTGATCCTGATTTGTGTTCGCAAGTGCAGTATCAGGAAGCAACCTGACGGGCAAGCAAGACGGTCATATAAAGATGAATACGATAACCCAGCGCTACAATGATGTAATGGCCAGAATCGGAAACGCGGCTGCAAAATCCGGCCGCTCCGCAACCGATATCACACTGGTGGCCGTGTCCAAGACATTTGCCGCCGATGATATCGAGCCGGTGTTAGAACTTGGCCACAGGGTGTTCGGCGAAAACCGGGTACAGGAGTCCATGAGCAAATGGCCGGCACTGAAGCAGGCCTATGCCGGTACCGGACTGCATCTGATCGGCCCGCTGCAGACCAACAAGACACGCGAGGCCGTGGAACTGTTCGACGTCATCGAAACGCTTGACCGGGAAAAACTGGCACGGACACTGGCGAAGGAAATCCAGTCTGCGGGAAAATCACTGGAACTGTTCATCCAGGTGAACACCGGGAACGAGCCGCAAAAGGCTGGTATCCAGGCGAACGAGGCTGATGAATTCCTGAATCTGTGCACCGGGACATATGACCTGACCGTCACCGGCATGATGTGCATCCCGCCGTTTGATGAAGACCCGACGCCACACTTCACCCTTTTGGCAGATATTGCGAAACGTAACGGTCTTGCCAAACTCAGCATGGGGATGAGCGGAGATTTTGAAACTGCAATTGAACTTGGCGCCACCCATGTGCGAGTCGGCAGCGCGATTTTCGGCAATAGAGGATAGCTTTTCGGATTTCTAGCAAATGTGCAGAATCGTTCCAGACCCGGAACGGGACAGTATATGGCGCAGGTGGTTTTGCTGGAGTCCGATGCAGCCTTGAGTTGGCGTTCCGCCTGGTGCGCGCAGATGCATGAAGACGGCGCTGCCCTTGCCGGCCACCGGCGGCGTGTCATTGTGGCCAAGAACCACAACCAGATCGTAGAGATGATCATCACGCCAGAGTTTTTCATGGCTGTGCGGGCAGGGCAGCCGGACCGGCCTGTTATAGTGGCGCGACGCGGGATCATCACACCAGCCCGAATCGGGCAGGAGGGCTTTAACCGGCAAGGCGGTCAGCGGACGGATAACGCGATCCGGCCTGTACATGACATATCGCAAGGGCCAGCGTCCGGCCGGTGTTGCGCCATCACCTTCAGACTTGTTGTAGGAGATGCCGGACGGCCCGATACTGCAGGAAAATGCGGTTTCTCCCATGCTCAGGGAAGCGACATGACCGTTTGCGGCTATGTGTCTGATCGCGATATCCTGATCAAAAGTTCCCATGCGTGATCCCTGTTGCCCTTTGCAAAGCAGACGCCATCAAACTAATGTCATTTGCAATTGATATTTCCATCAGGACTACATGACAAATGAGTACCAAAAAGAAAATACTTGTCGTCGATGACGACGATGCCCTGCGCGAAACCATTGCCGAACAGTTTTCCCTGCACGACGATTTTTCCGTGACCGCGGTAAACGGCGGACTGCCTGCCGTAAACCATCTGAAAACCGAACTGGTTGATCTGGTTATTCTGGATGTGAACATGCCGGATCTGGACGGGCGCGAAGCCTGCAAGATCATGCGCAAGAACGGATATCGCGGCCCGGTCATCATGCTGACCGCGGAAAGCTCTGATGCGGATACCATTCTGGGCCTGGATGCGGGCGCCAATGACTATGTGATCAAACCGTTCAAGTTCGCGGTGCTGCTGGCCCGCATCCGCTCGCAGCTTCGCCAGCACGAGCAAAGCGAAGACGCGGTTTTCAAAATCGGGCCCTACACGTTCAAGCCGAGCGCCAAGCTTCTGATGCAGGATGACAACAAGAAGATCAGGCTGACCGAGAAAGAAACCTCTATCCTGAAGTTTCTGTATCGCGCCGGAGATCAGGTGATTGGCCGTGATGTGCTGCTGCACGAGGTCTGGGGATACAATGCGGGTGTAACGACACACACGCTGGAGACCCATATTTACCGGCTGCGCCAGAAGATCGAGGCAGACCCGTCCCATGCCCAGTTACTGGTAACGGAAGCTGGCGGATACAAGCTGGTTCCCTAAGTACACGGATTGTGTCACGGGTTCATATTGAACCATTAAGTTGCTATACCATTTGGGATGCGACCAGGTTTTTTGCTTTTCGGTCTCAGCGACCGGAAAGCAGCCTGATCCGAGTGGGACCAATGACCGACAGGCTGATTTATGGGCGTTCGCTCCGCAGTTGATCTGTTGAAACAGCTGCCATTGTTCGCAGCTGTCGATGAAGCACATCTGCAAACCCTGGTGTTTTCATCAGACGAGTTGATCGTTCCGCCCGGGCGCACGGTGTTTGAAGCCGGTGATCCGTCAACCAATGCACTGATCATCAAACAGGGTGACGGCGTGGTCATTGACCCGGAGACCGGTGGCGTGCTGGCCCTGGCAGGGCCCGGGGCGATGTTTGGTGAGCAATCGCTGATCGCCGGTATACCGCGCAAGGTGACCTTGAATGCCAAGACGGAAATTGAAGCCATCGTGATCGAGCAGGCGGTTTTTCTGAGGCTTTGTTCGGAGTTCCCGGAAGTCGGCATGCAGGTGCTTGATGTGCTCAATCGCCAGCTTGAAATATGTTCCGGTGAACTGAGCGATGTTCAGTCGAAGTTCGAGATTTCACCGCTGGAAGAATTGCTTCGGGAAGAAGAGTAGAGCGAGGTCTGATATCAGGCGATGTCGACCAGAACCGGGACGTGATCGGACGGGCGTTCCCAACCACGTACATCCTTGAGTATGGCTGCATTGCTGCATTTTCCTGCAAGGCCTTGCGACACCCAGATATGGTCCAGCCGGCGGCCGCGGTCCGAGGCTTGCCAGTCGCGCGACCGGTAGCTCCACCACGAGTAAATTTTGCTTGGTTCCGGTATCTCGGCCCGGACCGGATCATGCAGTTTGCAGGTGTCCTGAATGTCAAGCAGTCGCTCGGTTTCCTGGGGCGTGTGCGACACGATCTTCAGCAATTGCTTGTGTGACCAGACATCGCTTTCAAGTGGCGCGACATTGAAATCACCCGTGAATACATGGTCCCCGTTGCCGTTCGAAACATGCCCGGAGGTCCAGCTTTTCATTTCGTCCAGGAATGCCAGTTTGTGGCTGAATTTCGGATTGGTCTCGGGGTTCGGCTCATCGCCGCCGGCGGGAATGTAGAGGCTGTGAACGGTCAGATTGCTGTCCGCCAGGCGAATGCTGACATGCCGGCCATCGTTTTGTCCGCAGAACGAATGAACATCCATGTGATCGAACGGGACCCGGGAAATGATGGCAACGCCATGATGACCCGACAAACCGTTCTCGGCGATATGCTCATATCCAAGCGGCGCGAATTCCGATGTGGGAAACTGGCCTGGCGGGCATTTGGTTTCCTGCAGGCAGACAATGTCCGGCTGGTACTGTTCAAGCAGGCGGTTTACAAGCCCGGCGCGCAATCGTACCGAGTTGATGTTCCAGGTTGCAATTCTCAAGACTGATCCGATCCAGTGAGTTCGTCTGCCGACCCTAGCGGTCAGATCCAGTCTTGCGCTCCTTGGTACGTTTGACCACAAAAAGTTTTGGATCCGGCTCGACTTCCTTATCGACATTGGACAACTGGACCGTGGTGCGCTGCCCCTTGCCGTCAAGAATGATCCACTGAACCAGATCATTGGCTTCCCGGTCGAAAACCATGGTGAGCTGACCGGCGACCAGCTGGTCCTTTTCTTCCAT
>CALHUA010000039.1 GCA_938039915.1 uncultured Anderseniella sp. | reverse complement strand
GAAACATCCATGCTGCCAGAGTCCAGGGCCGCACCCAACGGGCCCAGGCCGGATCAACCCGGCCCTCGATGAGCGCTGCCACAGCAAACGAAAATGCAATGGAGAAGCCGACATAGCCGATGTAGAGAAATGGCGGATGGAATGCGAGTGCCGGATCCTGCAGGATCGGATTCAACCCCTGGCCTTCAATCGGTGCCGGATCGAGCCGGTTGAACGGATTGGACGTCAGCAGAATGAATGACAGGAAGGCAATGGAGATTGACCCCTGCACGGCAATGACACGGGCTTTCAGACTGGGCGGCAGATTGCCGCCAAAGGCAGCCACTGCGGAGCCGAACAATGCCAGCACCATGACCCACAACAACATGGAGCCCTCGTGGTTTCCCCACACACCGGAAATCTTGTAGATCAGCGGTTTGTCGGAGTGCGAATTCTGAAACACGTTCTGCACCGAAAAGTCCGACGAGATGTAGGACATGGTCAGACAGGCAAATGACAGGGCAATCAGCCCGAACTGCAGCATGGCGGCGGCAGGTGCGACCGCCATCAGCCGGCCGTCGCCACGCCAGGCACCATACATCGGCACGGAGAACTGATAAATCGCCGTGACGAATGCAAGAATAAGCGCGAACTGACCAATTTCAGGGATCATTGAGTACCTTCTTTTGCTGCTTCGTCGCCTGGGTTCCAGACGCCTTTTTCCTTCAGGGCGTCCGCCACTTCGCGCGGCATGTAATTTTCGTCATGCTTGGCCAGAACCGTATCGGCCTTGAAGCTACCGCCGGCATCCAGCATGCCTTCTGCAATAACCCCCTGACCTTCGCGGAACAGGTCCGGCAGGATACCGACATAAGTCACCGGCAAGGTGCCGGCGGTATCGGTCACCTTGAAGGAAACGGTTTTGCCCTGGCCACGCACGATCGAGCCGTCTTCCACCAGGCCACCCAACCGGAAACGGGTTCCCGGCTGCACGCCTTTTTCGACAACATCGGTCGGGGTGTAGAAAAACGTTATCGTGTCCGACAGGGCGTATAGCACCAGCCCCGCTGCAAGACCAAGAGCGCCGAGACCTGCGCCGATCAGTGCGCCGCGCTGCTGTTTTCGTGTCATCGCCATATCACATCATTCCTGTCGTCAAAGCCCAAGGGCCTTGCGGGTTTCCTCAAGCCGGGCAACGGCCTGCTGATTGTCCTTGAGAGCTTCAGACGCCCGGTTGAGAGCGTCGGCTGCCTTGTCTTTTTCGCCCAGTACCATGCGCGCGCGAATGAGCCGCAACCAGGCATCGATATCCGCGCCATCCTCGGTCAGCCTTTCATCGAGGCCTTCAACCATGGACCGGATCATTGCCGTGCGGTCGGTGGTACTCATCTCCTGGCCCTGCTGAATCTGCTCTTCGGTCAGGACCGGCCCCTTGGGCATCTGGCCGCCGGCGAGCGGAGGGACTTTGGGCATCTGACCAGCGGTCAGAGCCGGCGCTTCGGGCACCTGACCACCGGCAGACGAGATCTGCTGTTCAACAGCTGCCCGCCACGGTGCATCCGGCGCACTTTCAGCCAACATGGCATTCCAGCCCGCAATAGCATCAGCCGTCCTGCCTTCCTGACGATGGGCAAGTGCCACGTAGAACCGGGCCTTCATGTGCTTTGGTGAAGTCAGCCGAACCGCTTCAAAAATCTTCTGGGCTTCATTGGAGACCAGGCCATTATTGGCCAGCACCAGGCTTTCGCCCATGTCGGTCATCACGTCCGCATCAGGCCCGGATATCGCAAGAGCCTTTCTGTAGGCGTTGGCTGCGTCAGTGTATCTGCCGATGCGCTTGTAGGCGGGTGCCAGCACCATCCAGCCGCGCGCGTCGTTGGGTTTCTGTTCCAGATGCTGTTCCACCTGGCGCACCATCGCCGCCATGTCCTGGTTTGCCACTGCACCATCGATGCGGGCCTGCAGGGGTTGGGCAGGCAGGTCCGGGCGGCCGATCTGCAGATATCCGCCCAGTGCGATCAGCGGAACAGCGACCCCGGTTGCAATCGTCAGCCAAGCCGGAACCGGGCGGGCGGCCTTTGCCTCGGAAGCAAGTTCAGCCTGAGCCGCCAGAATACGCCGCGACACTTCATTGCGTGCCGCATCGGCCTCGGTGTCCGGGATCAGTCCGGCTTTCTGATCGCGTTCCAGTTCGCTCAACTGATCGCGATAGACCGCCAGATCAAAGGATGCCCGTTTTGCATCCCCGCTCTGCGCACGAGACCGTAATGGCGACAGCAGCGCCATCAGAACCAGAGCCGTCAAGACGGCGAATGAAATCCACAACAACATAATACCACTTAGCAATCGCACCACGAGCAATACAACTCACGAAACGGAGAGTTTAACGTCACCAACGTGGCCATGTTATGCACCAGTGTCGCACTTCCCGGTCTGAATGTCGCAATCATTTGGTGATAATTAAGGCAGTTTGCTAGATTGCCTGAGTTTAATCGAGCTCACCGTTTGTTGAGAGCCGCTTCGGAAGACCGTCCATGAAACGCTATTCGATATTTTCGCTGGCCAGAAACGCCCTGAACTATCACAAGGACTGGGAACGCGCCTGGCGCAGCCCTGACCCGAAAGAAGAGTACGATGTGGTGATCGTGGGCGCTGGCGGGCATGGCCTGGCAACGGCCTACTACCTTGCCAAGAACCACGGCATCACCAACATGGCGGTCATCGAAAAAGGCTGGCTCGGCGGTGGCAATACCGGGCGAAACACAACCATCATCCGATCCAACTATCTGCAGGACCCGTCCATCGCCATCTATGAACTGGCGCGGTCGCTTTATGAAACGCTGTCCCAGGAACTCAATTACAACATGATGTTCTCACCGCGCGGCGTACTGATGCTGTGCCAGACCGAACATGAACTCAGGGCGTTCAGGCGCACTGCCCACGCCAACCGGCTGGCGGGTCTCGACTGCCGCATGGTCGATGCAGCGGAAGTCAAGCGCATCGTGCCGATCATCAATGACAGCCCGGATGCGCGCTAT
>CALHUA010000038.1 GCA_938039915.1 uncultured Anderseniella sp. | reverse complement strand
GACGGCAAGAAGGCATTCGTGTCGCTTGGACCATCCAACCGGGTGGCCATGATAAATGCCGAGACCTACGAAGTTGAGAAATACATCCTGGTTGGCCAAAGAGTTTGGCAGCTCGCCTTCACCCCGGACGAGAAATACGTGATCTCAACTAACGGAAATTCGAACGACGTTACCTTTATCGAGGTGGCAAGCGGCAAGGCTGTGAAGTCGGTTGCGGTGGGCCAGCTTCCGTGGGGCGTTGTAGTGTCACCCAATTGAAACCGAACAGAAACCCAAGTGAAACCGGAGTGATTGTCTCATGCAACCCGCCAAACTGATTGCCCTGTCCGCCCTGTCCATGCTGCTTGCCGTCCCGGTCTATGCGGATGACGATGATGATGTAAAGCGCACACGGTCCAGCAAGACCGTTCCTGAACTGAAGCTCGGCAAGGAGGGGGATCAGTTTGCCGTCAACAAGACAGATTTCAAGTTGATCTCGGGCCAGGGATATCGCTGGAAGATCAGTGCGGCGGGTGAGTTGGAGTATAAATTCAAAACCGATATGTGGCGCGATGTGTGGGTCAACCAGATTGTCATTTCCGACCTGGAAGTCCACATGGCCGGTGCTCCGGCCTGGCTTGAATTCGACGATGAAGGAACCATACAGGTGCAATTTTCAACGGTGCGGCCGGGAACCTATAAATGGTGGGTGGAAGGACTTGAAGATCGTGGCATGAAGGGTAACATCGTCATCAAATAAGCCCCCGCTGCGCACTTGTTGCACGACAGCCCGATCGGATTTTCATCTGTGACGACCAACGCACTATCCATCAACGGCGTCTCGCATTCTTTCGGCGCGAGGAAAGCGCTGGTTGACGTCAATCTTGCAGTCGAATCCGGACAGTTTTGCGCCTTGCTGGGATTGAACGGGGCTGGCAAGACGACGCTGTTTTCGCTGATCACACGGCTGTACGACAATGTCAGCGGCTCCATAGAGGTACTGGGGCACGATGTGCGCCGGCAACCGGTAAAGGCACTGCAACACCTTGGCGTGGTGTTTCAGAATCGCACAGTGGACGCAGACCTGAGTGTCCTGCAGAACCTGACCTATCATGCAGCGCTGCATGGCCTGTCTGCCAGGCAGGGACGCGAGCGCAGCATGTCCGAGCTTGAGCGCATCGGACTTGCCGACCGGGCAAACGACAAGATCAGAAGTCTTTCCGGTGGCCAGGCCCGCCGGGTCGAGATCGCCCGGGCACTGGTTCACCGGCCGGCACTGCTGCTGCTCGACGAACCCACCATCGGTCTGGATGTAGGATCCCGGCAGGACATCCAGGACCACGTTCGCAGCCTGATGCGCGAAAACGGGCTGGGCGTGCTGTGGGCCACCCACCTGATGGACGAAGTTCAAGACGCCGACCAGGCGGTTGTGCTTCATCAAGGCAAGGTGCTCGCGTCCGGCACGGTGACCAACATCATTGAGCAGGCCGGCGCATCGTCAATCACGGATGCCTTCACAGACCTCACCGGGCAAAAGGCGATGGAGGACGCTGAATGAACGACAAGGCATCGTCACATGTCACGCGAACGCTGGGACCGGTTCAGTACTACCGGTGCATGGCGGGAATTGTGTGGCGCGAAGCATTGCGGTTCGTGCAGCAGCGAGGCCGCTTCATTGCTGCGCTGGTACGCCCGCTGGTCTGGTTGTTTATCTTTGCCGCCGGTTTTCGCTCGGTGCTGGGTGTCTCCATCATTCCGCCGTACTCGACCTATGTGTTGTATGAAGTCTACATCACCCCGGGCCTGATCGGCATGATCCAGTTGTTCAACGGCATGCAGTCTTCTCTCTCAATGGTCTATGATCGCGAGGTTGGCACCATGCGGTCACTTCTCGTCAGTCCGTTTCCGCGCTGGTTCCTGCTGACGTCCAAACTTGCCGGAGGCGTGGCGGTTTCCATTCTGCAGGTCTATGTGTTCCTGCTGATCGCATGGTTCTGGGAAGTTGAACCGCCAATTGCCGGCTATTTTGCCCTGTTGCCTGCATTGGTCCTGTCCGGCCTGATGCTGGGCAGTCTTGGTTTGATGCTGTCGTCGGTGATCAGGCAGCTTGAGAATTTCGCCGGGGTGATGAATTTTGTCATCTTCCCGATGTTTTTTCTGTCCTCGGCGCTGTACCCGCTTTGGCGCATGAAGGAAGCCAGTCCCCTGCTGTATCAGATCTGCCAGTTCAACCCGTTCACTTATGCAGTCGAACTGATCCGGTTTGCGCTCTATCTGAAGGTGGACTGGTTTTCACTGGCGGCCGTTGCAACCTGCACACTGGTGTTTCTGTCATTGGCCGTCTTCGCCTATAATCCGTCAAAGGGTCTGATCGCGCGTCGCGGCGGGCCTGGTGGAGCATCGTAATGAAAATTCGTGGAAAATACCTTGTCCTGAGTGTTCTTGCCGTGTCGGCATTATCAGTCCCGGCGCAGGCTTATGAGCCCAAAAAAGACTGGCCATGTATCCAGGTGAAAGTCCCGGAACTGAGTCCTGCGATGATGTGGGCGGGGCCGGAACTCACCGGGTCTGCCGCCGAGTGGCGCAAGAGTCCGAAGGCTGGCTCAACGGCCAGGAAACTGATCATCAGACGTTATAGCGAAGAGCAGGTAGCTGAGTTCGTTGCAACCTTTGCCACGCAGCTTGGCGGCGCTGAACGGCAAGTCGAGATGACCCGCCTGTTTGCAGCATCATTTGATCTCGTCGCGGCCGAGCGGCGAGACATCATTGCCGGTATCGAGCGGTTCACCAAGCGCCAGAGAGAGCTGGCTGACAAAGTCCGCAAAACGCGTGCAGAGCTTGAGGCGTCACTTAAAAACCAGGACCCGTCGGAGCAGCAACTGGCTGAGCGCCGTGAAATAGAAGAGCGCCTCAACTGGCAAACGCGTATTTTTGATGATCGCGAAAAGTCCACCAGATTTGTGTGCGAAGTGCCGACATTGCTGGAAAAGAGATTGTTTCTCATTGCCCGTGAAATCGCCAACAATATCGATGGCTGAGCGGCAACTGATGCCGGCAAGCAGCTGCTCTTATTTCACAGGGAACTTGGGGAGTATGGTTTCAGTCGGGTAATCCTGCAGCGTCCAGCCATCGGTTCCGTCAGGATACCAGGTTACATCCTTGTAGCCATATTCCAGGGCCCGCTTGGCGGCGTTCCACGACATCCAGCAATCCAGCAGGCAGTAAAACAGAACCGGTTTTGACTTGTTGCCGCCAGTCAGTGTCTCAAGTTCACCGGCAAAGAACTCGTGCATAGTCTCATGCAACTTGCCGAAACCCACATTGGGCAACCATGCGGCGCCCTTTATTGTGACGCGGGGCTTGTCTCGCCAGATCACGTTCTTGGGCAGCTTGTCCGGCTTCGGCGCTTGCGGCAACACGTCTACAAATACCGTATTGCCCGCTTTCCAGATGTCATGCGCCTGCTCCGATGTCACCACCCTGGCACCCTTGAGGGTGTCTGGTACCGGTGCCCGGAAATGGCTCATCCTGTAGTCTTCAGGCTCGGCAACGTCTTCAGCGCGAAGCATGCCGGCGGGAATTGTAAGCACGGTTATCGCCATCAGCAGCTTGAAAATTCCGCCATGCGCCTGTTTGTCGGGCAGCGGCATCATTGCTTTATCAACTGGTCTTTCTCATTGACGATCGGCACGCCGGCATCCAGCAGGACCTTGTTGATTTCGCTTTGGTGGTTCTTGATGAAGTCATTGAGCTGGTGTTTCCACTCAGGTTCGTTCGGACGCAATCCCATGGTAATGCGATAGGACATTCGCGGCCCCTTGGTTTCCCTATTCAATGGCCTGACGGCCAGATCAGGGGCCATCTGTTTGATCAGCGGACCCGCGATAGGGCCCCATAAAATGCCCATTGGCACTTCGCCGGATGCAACCTGGCTGATCATTTTTTCAGCAGGAGATTCGTGCCGCCGGTCGACGGTGAGCGGAAACGGCACGGCGTTTCCAATCAGCCCGTTCATCGCCATTATGGTTGCTGGTGGTGTTCCTGCCACCACTGCGATGCGCTTGTCTGCCAGGGTGGGGTCGTCAAGCGACTCCACCTTGTCCAGCCCGTTGCCCTTCTTGTGGAACAAGACATAGATCGAGCGATAGTAATGATTGGTGTTTTGCACCAGCTCATGACCTTGCGCAAAACCGATGATCAGGTCGCATCTCTTCACATTGAGCGTCTGGCGCACAAAGCCTGTGGCCTGCGGAAACCAGGTATAGGTGACCGGTATCTTGAACGCTTTGCCGATAAGATCTGCGATCTTGTTTTCAAAGCCCTGACGCTTTTCATTCGACATTGGCGAATTGGCCGGGTCAGCACATACGCGCAGCGACGATCTGTTGACCAGGTCTGTTGTCTGGGCAGACAGTGGCGTCGGGGCGCCGGTATAGACAAACAGCCCTGTCAATGCAGCTGCCACAAGTGACAAAAGCTGGCTGGATGGTTTAATGGCAGGCACTTTCGGTTTCCTTTGCG
This sequence comes from uncultured Anderseniella sp., assembly GCA_938039915.1. Classification (GTDB taxonomy): domain Bacteria; phylum Pseudomonadota; class Alphaproteobacteria; order Rhizobiales; family Aestuariivirgaceae; genus Anderseniella. The sequence continues at coordinate 4,909 of CALHUA010000038.1, read as the reverse complement.
CCTTCCGGTTTGGCATCCCGTTTGCGCGGGCGGCCACGCTCAATTGCACCATCGGCACGGGCAAGCAGGTATGCGTAAATATCCTCACCGTAGCACGACACATTCTTGTTGTCGCCAAAGGCCGGCATAACGCTGACTGAGCCGTCGGCGAGCTTGCGCTCGCGGCCGCTCATTACCACTTCCGCAAAATCGTAATAGTCGAGATTCTTGATAGAATCGATGAGTGCGGGCGCGTAAGTGCTGCCCATGCCATCCGGGCCATGGCACACATGGCACTCGGAATGATAGCGGCGGAATCCGTTGTATGTGTACCAGTCAACCGCACCGTCCTTCTTCACATTGTAAGTGATGGTGTCGTCAGCGGTCAGCCATTTGCCGTCCTCCTCACGCTTTTCATCGGCTGCCAGTGCGGACAGTGAAAAAGCTGTAATTGACAATCCTACTGTTGCAGAAAGAACAAACAATCCGGGTCGCATTTATGCATCCTCATTCAATAATCAAATAATTCCTGGAGCCGGTCACCGGCTCGTTCCAACTGGATCTGGAATGTTATCGCGGCGGTGGACAGACACAAGACCGCAGACATATCTGCCAGTCCAGTTTAAGAAACCCGGCGGCGGAACCAACCGCACGCCGGGCGCTTTTGTTGTTGCGTATTGAACTTTTTGCCTTACGGCAGTTCAAACACTGTCAGCTGGCCACCCAGGCGGGTGTAGTTTTTCAACCCGGCATAACCGCCCACTGCGCCAAGACCGGCTTGTGGATCAGTCAGGCCCGCTGCCAGGCCAATGCCTGCCCAGCCACCGATGCCTGACAGCACGCCGATATACTGCTTGCCGCCGCGCTCATAGGTCATCACGTTGCCGATGATGCCCGAGGGGGTCTTGAACTTGTAAAGCTCGTCTCCCGTATTGGCGTCAACAGCTTTCAGATAACCTTCCAGCGTACCGTAGAACACGATATCGCCCGCGGTTGCCAGGGCACCTGACCACACCGAGAACTGCTCGGGCTTGGACCACTTGATCTTGCCTTCGCCAGCATCCCAGGCAATGAAGTTGCCCATGCCGCCATGGCTGTCGGGAGCCGGATACATCGACAAGGTGGCGCCCACATAGGGCTGGCCTGCGGTGTAGCTCACGCGGAACGGTTCATAATCCATGCAAACATGGTTGGTCGGCACGAAGAACGTCTGGGCCTTTGGAGAGAAGGAGGCAGGTTGCTGATCCTTCGAACCAAGTGCTGCCGGGCAGATGCCGGTCGAGTTCACGTCTTCCCCGTTCTGCTCGGTGGAGTACTTGGCCACCACCTGCGGACGCCCGGTCTTCATGTCGACATGGGTTGCCCAGTTGACTTTCGGATCGAACTTTTCCGCCACCAGCAACTCGCCGGTCACACGATCCATCGTGTAGCCAAACCCGTTACGGTCGAAGTGGACGAGGGCCTTGCGGTCTTCGCCCTTCACCTTGATGTCAGCGAGGATCATCTCGTTGATACCGTCATAATCCCACTCATCATGCGGGGTCATCTGGTACAGCCACTTGGCTTCGCCTGTATCCACGTCGCGGGCAAAGACGGTCATTGACCAGCGATTGTCGCCGGGACGCTGTTTCGGGTTCCAGGTCGACGGGTTGCCGGACCCGTAATACATCAGGTTGGTTTCAGGATCGTATGAGAACCAACCCCAGGTTGTTCCGCCACCGATCTTCCACTGATCACCTTCCCAGGTATTGGTGCCGGAATCCTTGCCGACCGGCTGGCCGAGATGGGTGGTTTTTTCCGGGTTGATCAGGGTGTCGCTGTCAGGTCCCATGGAATAGCCGCGCCATGCCAAAGAACCGTCTGACATGTTGTAGGCCGTTACATGGCCGCGAACACCGAATTCACCGCCGGAAATCCCGACAATGACCTTGTCCTTGACCGGCAGAACCGTTGCGGTGTTGGTCTCACCCTTGGAGGGATCGCCGTTCTTCACCGACCATTTGACTTCACCTGTGGCCGCGTCAAGCGCAACAACCGTTGTATCAGCCTGGTGCAGGAAGATCATTCCATTGGCAGCAGCCACGCCACGATACACCGTGTCACAGCACATCACCGGGATCACATTGGGATCCTGTTTCGGCTCGTAAACCCATTTGATGGCGCCATCATTGGCAAGATCGAGCGCATACACATTATTGGGGAACGGTGTGTGCACATACATCATGTCGCCGATCACGAGAGGCGAGCCTTCATGACCACGCAGGACACCGGTTGAGAATGTCCACGCGACCTTCAGGTCCTTGACGTTGTCCTTGTTGATCTGATCGAGCTTTGAATACCTTTGATTGGCATAGTCTCCGGTCTGGATAGCCCAGTTGGATGAGTTTTCGATGTCTTTGATCAGGCCATCGTTCGCCTGCGCCGTTCCGCCGGCTAACAGGGCCGTCAGAGCGACAGTTGTTATCAAGAGTGATTTCCGCATTACTCAATTTCCTCCGCTTATATTGTTGGACCATAGCGTCAGTGCGACGATGGTCGTTTTCAACGTATTGCTACCAGGAGTGAAAGCGGGTCGCCCATCTCGCTCAACCCGGCCACAGTTTTCGTGTCGGGTGCTCTTGGCCCCAGGAACAACGAAAGCGTCACCAGCCTGGGGACGGACAATGCAATTCCTGAGTGCAAAGTATGTTTTTTCACCAGCGCTCGCGCAACTTATTTCTTCTTATTTTTACAGTTTTCAATTCCATGATGCAGGATAATCCATATTGTCTGACAATATTCAGACACATATTGCGTCGCAAAATTGTGTTCGCATATGCAACATGGAGAATTTTCGACTTCGATTATAAGCGATTGTTTATTGTGTACTTTCGTCGAGAGTGCTGCATAATCAAATTGGAATCTGAATACGATCGTAGTATCTGAGTACTACATTGTAACATTCACATACTACACCGTTGAATCTGACGAATATTACGTTAGGTCAACAGTTGCAAGGTGTGTGGCAACCGAAATGTCGCGCCATCCCAATAATCGAGGGCTGCTGAATAATGTCTGTTGACGGAGTATGTGTAATTTCTTCATGCAACACACCTGTTTTGCGGTTCGCAAAGCTCGTTAGCGCCTGGTTGTTCTGTGCGCTTGCTATCCATGTGAGTGCGATTGGGCCGGTCAAGGCAGATACCTCGACGGTTCCGGCGCAAGTGACAGAAATTGCGCCTGGAGTGTTCGTGCATACCGGGAAACATGAATTGTTCACGCCGCACAATGCTGGTGATGTTTCCAATTCCGGCTTTATAATTGGCAGTGAGGCGGTTGCGGTTGTGGACACCGGCGGCAGCAGGGCAGCTGGCCTGGCGCTGAAAGCCGCCATTCGTGCCCGTACCAAGCTGCCGATCAAGTACGTCATCAACACCCACATGCATCCCGACCACGTGTTCGGAAATGCGGCATTCGTAAGTGACAATCCTGAGTTTATCGGCCACTACAAGCTTGCAAATGCACTGGCGGCCCGCAAGGAGCAGTATCTGCAAGCCAACAAGCCGCTGCTTGGTGATGCATTTGAAGGTGTAGAGGTTATTGCACCCGCACGAAGCATAAGGGGTGTTGAAATTCTGGACCTGGGCAATCGAAAGTTGCGCGTGGAAGCCCACGCTACCGCTCACACGGACAATGATCTGACCGTAAAAGACGAACAAACAGCAACCATGTTCATGGGGGATCTGCTGTTTTCCGGACATATACCCGTCGTGGACGGCAGCATAAAAGGTTGGCTGGCCCTGATGGACAGGCTGGCGGCAGAAAAACTCACCCGTGTAGTACCGGGACATGGCCCGCCTTCGATGCCCTGGCCCGACGCCCTGGTGCCGCAAAAACGATATTTGCAAAGCCTCGTCACCCAGATACGAGATTACATTGAACGCGGTGTGCCCTTGTCAAAGGCCGCACGCGAGATCGGCGTGGATGAAAAGCAGGCCTGGCTGCTGTTTGATGACTTCAACGCCAGAAATGTTTCCGCCGCCTTTGCAGAACTTGAGTGGGAATAACTAAATTTTCCTGTTATTTCAAACAGATCACATAATTAGAGAAAAATAAGATTTTGAATTTGGTTTGATCTTGGCTACTTTAAGTTGTGCTGGCCCGTTGAATGGAGCCAGGAATCCATTTTGGAGGTCTTCATCATGAAGAAAGTTTGGGCAAAGCCAGCCATGTGTCAGGTAGAAGCCGGGTTTGAAATTTCACGTTACCTGCCCGCATCGGTCAGCAAGTAACTTCAGCGGAGCCGCCCTGGCAGTTTTGGCCCGGGTGTTTTGGCTGACATTAACAAGCGCGCGTGTCCGCTTGCCGGATCGCGCGTTTGCTTTGGCAGGTGGTCGTGAAGATAAAGATCATTGGATCCGCTGCCGGTGGTGGTTTCCCGCAGTGGAACTGCAATTACAGGTTAAGCCGTGAAGTCAGGTCCCTACAAACCGGCCTAACGCCGAGATCACAATCCAGTATTGCTGCTTCGGCGGACGGATCCAATTGGGCATTGTTCAATGCCTCTCCCGACATTCGCGAACAGATATCCAGCACACCGGAACTGCAGCCTGTCGCAAACGGTCCGTTGCGCAATTCCCCGATCAAGGCTGTAGTGCTGACCAACGCCGACGTCGATCATATTGCCGGACTGCTGACGCTGCGGGAAAAGCAGGCCTTCAACCTCTACGCTTCCTCCAGAATTCTCGACACGCTGGCCAACAACCCGATTTTCCGGGTTCTTGATGAAACGCTGGTCAAACGCATTGAACTGCCTTTGGGCGGAACAACGCAGATTGAAGGGCCGGACGGTCCACTTGGCATCGAAATTGAAACCTATGCAGTGCCTGGCAAGATTGCGCTGTTCCTGGAAGACAGCTCCGATCCGGTGAATTTCGGCTCTGATGACGGT
>CALHUA010000037.1 GCA_938039915.1 uncultured Anderseniella sp. | reverse complement strand
CAGATATAGGGACGCGACGCACCTATGTGCAAACTGTTTTCACTTTGCTGCTCCATCCGGTGAGCTTTGCGTCTTTTCCTTCAACCACGCAATCATGGCATCGCGCTCTTCGGCATTGGACATTTTCTGCAGAGGCATCTTGGTGCCGGGTACCAGATGCTGTGGACCTTTTTCGAACAGCTTGCCGATGGTGTCCGCGTTCCAGACGATATCGGAGTCGAGCAGAGCCCTTGAATAAGCATATCCAGGCAAGGTGCCTGCCTTGCGGCCGAACACACCGTAAAGGGTCGGTCCGGCACGATTGGCATCGTCTGGAGACAGGGTGTGACAGACCGAACACTTGCGGGCGAACTGACGTTCCCCGACGCTCAGGCCCTCATCGGCCTGAAAACGGCGGGGAAACTTTCCGCGCGCCGGTTCAAAATCCCGGCCCGGCCGGAACTGCCAGTAATGTACCGTGTCATCGAGCCCGCCCAGATAGAGCGTGTCGCCGTCACCCGAAAAAGTCAGGGCCCAGATCGGGCCATAGGGATTATCGAGCAGTTTCACAGGGGTCCAGTCGGTCATGTCATAGACAGACACGATGCCGTCGCCGCCGCCGAAAGCCAGGACCTGGTGTTGCTCAGACACCGCGACCGACAGGATCGGGCGTTCGCGCTGCGCCAGTTCATGCGCAATTTCACCGCTCTCTATATCCAGCACGGCTGCCGTACCGTTCAGGGCACCGAAAGCCAGTTCCCTGCCGCCGGGCAAGGCAGCCAGTACATTGATGCCCCAGCCATTGCGATAGATCACCCGCTCCTCAACACCATCGCTGAGCCGCCATTTGCGAATGGTGGCATCGGTGCCGGTGGAATAGATAAAGTCTCCATCTGTCGAAAATACCGCGGCGTTGACCGTGTTGCGATGACCTTTCAGCACGTGCAGCAGACGTTTGTCGACCAGGGACCAGACCCGTACCGTGCGGTCCCACGAAGCCGACACAATATGCTTGCCGTCCGGTGACACAGCCAGAGCGACCACCTTCAGGTCATGGCCCTTGAAAACATGTTCTACCGCGCCCGAGCGCAGATCAAGCAGGCGCACCATGCCGTCATCACTGCCGGTGACCGCATGCCCGCCATCAGGCAGGACCACAACCGCATTCACCGCTCCGTCATGATCTGAAAATCGTTTGACCATGGCCGGTTTGGCGGCATCTGCGACATTCCAGTACATCATGGAATAATCGAAACTGCCGGATACGATGCCGACGCCGTCCGGAGACGTGGCTACCGATTTGACCGGTCCACCATGGCCCTTGAGGTCTCCCTGCCCGGGCTTGATCTCAGCTGCGGCAGGCAGGCCCAGTGTCATAATCAGCGCTACGACCGCCACCAGTCCTGTCCAGGCAAACCGGCCCTTCATTGGCCGGTAAGCAAGAGTTTGAGAAACGCGATCAACTGCCAAGTTTACAACCCCGTGACGTTATTCCGCCGGCTGGCTGGCCGAGCCCGCAGCAGGCGTCGACTTGGCTTTCTGCTCCACCTCCTCGACCCACAGGCTGTGATGTTCGCGCGCCCAGTTGGTATCGACTTCACCGGACCCCATGGCATCAAATGCGCCTTCCATGCCAACAGAACCGATATAGATGTGACCCAGGATGATGACGATGAATAAAACACCGACAATGGCGTGCCAGATCTGGTTCAGTTGCTGTTCCTGGATCGGGGTTACACTGGTGGGCAGATCAAACCCGATGGCGTTCAAGGCGGCGAACGTCTTTGCCATAAACGCTGTTTCAAACGGGAACATCAGCGCAATGCCGGACAGGGATACCGAAATCGTCAGGACAACAACGCTCCAGAACAGTATCTTCTGACCTGCATTGAACTTTTTCGCCGGCGGGTGCGATCCCCTCGTGAACAGGCCGCCGCCTTTGAGCAGCCAGACCAGGTCATGCCGGTTGGGGAAGTTGTGAACCACCCAAAGGATGAAGGCCAACGTCACGCCCAGCATGAAGGCGAATGACAGATAGTTATGCAGGTACTTGCCCCACATGGTAATGAAGGCAAACGCTTCCTTGCCAATCACCGGCATCAGCGCATAACGGCCAAACATCATGTTCAGCCCGGAAACGGCGAGGATCAGGAATGAACCTGCCATCAACCAATGGGCAAACCGCTCAAGTCCGTTAAAGCGCTCGATGGTCACACCAGACTTGCCATGGTCGATCTTGATACGGCCGCGCAGTACGAAATACAAAGACAGCAGAAACAGGATGCCGAGCAGGCCATAGACCGAATACAGTTTCAGCGGACCATTGCGAAACGCCCGGTAGGCAGTATCACCTTCCGACTGGATGAGGACGGCTGCGTTCTTGTCCGGAATTGAAACCGTGCCGGTAGCGCCCTTGCGGATCTGGCTCCAGAACCCGGTGTTCAGGTCCGTGCTCTGCGCTTCTGTAGCCACGTCCGGACTGGCTGTCTGGGCAGCCGCGGGACCGTTGAAACCGGCAGCAACGAGCAGCGTTACCGCAATGATCGCCATGCATAGAGTTCGCATGGATTTTAATAGGTCTGTGCTGGATGTCATAACGCTGGTCCCCTCGGGTTGCCCGTGTCAGATAATTTACAACTTGCCGCTCGATAAGCGGTTGTCACTCACGTCTATATGCTGCCGCCGCGCTGGATGATCATGCGCTGGCGAAGCTGCTGGTTTGTTTCATCACTCAGCGGTTCATCTGCCGGGCCACTGTAAACGCCTTTTTGTTTCAGAAACGGGTTCGCGTTTTCCCCCTCCTGGCATCCTGCGAGCAGCCCGAGAAGTATCGCCAACACGAAAAACCGAACGGTTCTGGTGGTCATCAACAAATTCACCCCTTTAATACCAAAGAAACTGACTATTGACCCTTTTGATGGAGTCAAATCCGGCCACTCTGGCAGGCGCGGTGCGCAGCGCGATGCGGTTGCATCGGGCAAGCGCCGCAACGCACCAGATGGACGGATTTGGCCCACCGAAGGCCGGTTTTTCGCGCCCGCTGGACGTCGTTATGCTCCACTTGTGGTCAGCCAGACCACGGCGTGAAGCATGCCTAACCAGCAAACGCGAAAAATCGGTCAAATGAGTCAATAGTTACTTCCTTTGGTATTACAACACGGCAATGCCGGATAAAGACTGTGCTGCTCAAAATTCCAGACAGCTCAAGCCTGATGTTCTACCCGTGCTGGCGCACGGCCTCAATGAATTTCACGATGGCGGCGTCATCCTTCACACCGGGTGCAGTTTCAACCCCGGATGAAACATCGACAGCCGGAGCGCCGGTGACGGCAATAGCGTCAGCCACATTGTCGGCTTCAAGCCCGCCCGACAGCATGAAACCGTCGCGCAGGCCGCCGCCGGGCAGCAGGTTCCAGTCGAACGAAATCCCGTTGCCGCCCGGCAATGCATTGGCCAGGGTTTCAGGCGCCTTGGCGTCAAACAGAACCATTGCAGCGACATCTGCGTAGGCAGACGCCGCCTCGATATCGTCGGCACCGGAGACCTTGATGGCCTTGATCACCGGCACGCCGGTACGGGCCTGAATTTCGCCAATGCGGTCCGGCGTCTCCGATCCGTGCGCCTGGAAGAAATCAGGTTTCACTTCAGCATTGATCCGGTCGATCAACCCGTCATCGGCATCGACGACAATCGCCACGATTTTCGAACGCCCGCGCGCAAGAGTGGCAAGTCCCTGCGCCACCTGGGTTGAAACGTTCCTCGGACTGGGCTCATAAAACATGAACCCGACATAATCGGCGCCTGCCTCGACCGCGGTGCGCACATGGGTCGGGTTCGACAGCCCGCAAACCTTGATTTTGGTCTTGCTCACCGGCTCATCCTTCCATGCTGGCGGTAATGGCGGCGGCAGCGGCAGCCGGGTCATCAGCCTGGGTGATGGGACGACCGATGACCAGAATATCGGCCCCGTCGGCACGCGCGGTGCGCGGTGTGGCAATGCGTTTCTGGTCCTGCACATCGGCGCCTGCCGGACGCACGCCAGGCACGACCGTCATGAAATCTGCGCCACAGGCAGCCTTGATGGCTGCGATATCATGCGGCGAACACACAACCCCGTCGAGGCCTGACTGTTTTGACAATTGTGCCAGCTTAACCGCTGTCTGTGCCGTGTCTGCTGCGGGATCAAAGCCTGCAGCATGAATATCGGCATCCGACAGGCTGGTCAGGATGGTGACAGCAATCAGCCTGGCTTTGCCATCAACCGCCCTGGCTGCCGCCTCCAGCATGGCCGGTCCACCGGTAGCGTGAACATTGACAATCGCCGGCGCCGGGGCCAGCGACATCAGCGAGGTCAACCCTTGCGCCACGGTATTGGGTATGTCGTGCAGTTTGAGATCCAGGAACACCGGCACGCCTTGCGCGGCGACCTGCTCATACCCGGCCCGGCCTGCGCGATTGAACAACTCCATGCCGACCTTGGCCATGCCGACACGGCCTTTCAACCGCCCGGCCATCGCAGCAGCAAGTGCCGGGTCGGGCGTGTCTAGCGCAACACAAATCGGGTTCTGGAACATGGTATCTCTTGGATTTCAACCTGACACCAGCGGATAGAGCTGTCAGGCCTGGTTATTCTGGTGCACAACGGGAACGAGACCTGTTGCGTCACTGGGTTTACGTTCGGCGGGAACGTCCGGTTTGGCGGTCTGGGCCATCCGGGCTGCCTTGCGCCACTTGCCCTGCCGCAGCCATACAACAACTCCACCGACAATCATGCCGATAAACACGCCGGCAAACAGCAACAGATAGATGGGCATCGAGATCGAAAGCCACGGATCGGCCTTGTTGATCGGGTCGAACGAGACATCCGTCCAGTGCCGATTGGCAACAGCGAAACTGACCAGCGCAATTGCAACCGGCGCACCGATGATCCACGAAAATATGCGTTTTGCCGTCACGACACTTATGCCTGTTCCAGAATGCTGTAAACCCGGCCCGTTAACCTGTGACGGACCTTAACGGTCTTCTATACGTCCTTGCCGCCATTGAGGCGCTCACGCAGCTCCTTGCCGGTCTTGAAAAACGGAACCCGCTTGGCCTCTACCTTTACCGGCTCGCCGGTACGCGGATTACGGCCCTGGCGGGCATCGCGCCGTTTTACCGAAAACGCGCCGAAACCACGCAACTCGACCCGGTTTTCTTCAGCCATGGCTCCGGTGATTTCATCAAAAACGGTGTTTACGATACGCTCGACGTCGCGATGAAACAGGTGCGGGTGACGTATCGCAATCTCCTGAATAAGCTCGGATTTGATCATGGCAGATGGACCCCCCTCAGGGTTGAAACTAACTGTGTGTTTGTTTTTGGCACAATATTGCGCCTCAAACCAGCAATTATCGCAAATTAGGGTGCCAAAGCACCAACAGCCCGTCAAGCTTTACCGTGCGGGCCTCAAGCGCATCCACTGCCGCGGAAAAGCCCAGCCAGCGGGCGACAGTGCTCAGGCCAAACAGACCCAGACCACCGGCTCCTTCAGCCGCCTCCGGTTCCCATTCGATGACTTTCATGTCCTTGGAAATCTTGTGCTCGGTAGACAGCCAGTCGATGGCCTCATCCTCGCCGCCCAGCTTGTCGACAAGCTTGGCTGTCAGCGCCTGGCGTCCAGTAAACACCCGGCCGTCCGAAATCAGGGTCATCTGTGGTGCGGACAGCTTGCGGCGCTCCTGCACCAGGTCGGTGAACCATACAAAACTGTCGCGGATCATTTCATCGGTGACGGCAAGCGTTTCAGCAGAAGGTTCGGAGAACATGTTCGGTTCTGCCTTCTGGTCACCTGACTTGCGCTCCTGCATGGCGATGCCGATATTGCTCAGCAACTGCTCTACCTGGGCCCATTGGAAAATTACGCCGACAGATCCGGTGATGGTATTGCCGCGAGCCACGATATGGTCTGCGGCGATCGCCGTTATGTATCCGCCCGAGGCGGCAACCGTGTTCATCACCGCCACAACCGGCCTGTCCTTGGCGATGGCACGCAGGCGTTCATAGATGGCTTCGGATCCGGCTGTGGTGCCGCCGGGGCTGTCTATGTGGATCAGCAGCGCCTTGACCTGTTTTGCCTTTTCAATTTCACGCAACATATCCAGTGTTTTGGTATCACCGGTGATCATGCCTTCCACCCGGATACGCGCCACATGGTCTGCGCGTTTGCCCAGATTGAAGCCGGAGCCGTTGCTGCCGTAGGCCAGAGCCACCAGCGTCACGAGCCCGAGCACAACACATATGGCGCGCCAGAACGAAACACGACGGCGCATTTTGCGGCGGACGATCATATTATCTGCATCGAGGGACATGGGATGAGCTTCCGGTTGGTCTGAGCTGACTGGTATTAAAGAACAATGTAGTGAAATCAAGATCAGCCTTCAATCTGCTGTCAGCAGATTGGAGAAAGCTGATCGCCCCAAACAAAGATCATCCTTCAATCTGCGCCCTGCAGACCGGAAGACAAGTTCCCTGATGCAAGAAAAAGCCGGCCAGCAAATGAATTGCTGACCGGCTGACACTGTTACTCAGGCTAAACGGGCAAGGATCAGTCTTCCGACTTTTCGTCCGTGCCTGCCTTGTTGAGGGCTGCGCCCAGAATGTCGCCGAGCGACGCGCCGGAGTCCGAAGATCCGTACTGTTCAACCGCCGCTTTTTCCTCGGCAATTTCCAGAGCCTTAATCGACAGCCCGACCTTGCGGGCAGACTTGTCGAACTGGGTGATGCGGGCATCGACCTTTTCACCGACGGCAAAGCGCTCAGGACGCTGTTCCGACCGGTCACGAGCCAGGTCAGAGCGGCGAATGAATGCGGTCATGTCGGTATCGGCGATCTTCACCTCGATGCCGTTTTCCTGCACCTCGGTGATTTCGCAGGTTACAGCTGCACCCTTGCGCATGCCACCCGACGCTGCACCTTCCATCGGATCGCCGCCGAGCTGCTTGATGCCCAGTGAGATGCGTTCCTTTTCCTGGTCCACGTCGAGCACGATGGCCTTGACCATGTCGCCCTTGGTGTA
>CALHUA010000036.1 GCA_938039915.1 uncultured Anderseniella sp. | reverse complement strand
TTTTCTGCGCCCGCTGGACTGCGTTACGTCTCCCTTGTGGTCAACCAGACCACGGCGGGAGCCGTGCCTTGCCAGCAAACGCAGAAAATCGGTCAAACGCTTCCATTTAAGGGTGAAGGGCTCTAACCAAACACCCGGGCGAAAATCGTATCAACGTGCTTGGTGTGGTAGCCCATGTCGAACAGCGCCTCGAGGTCGGCGTCAGACAGGGCCTTCTTCACATCTTCATCGGCCTTCAGCAGGTCGAGGAAGTTACCTTCACCGCGCCACACTGGCATGGCGTTGCGCTGCACCAGGCGGTAGCTGTCTTCACGGCTGACACCGTTCTGGGTCAGGGCCAGCAGTACGCGTTGCGAGTGCACCAGGCCGCCGAGCTTGTCCAGATTGGCCTGCATGTTTTCCGGGTAGACCACCAGCTTGTCGATGACACCGGTCAGTCGCCGCAGGGCGAAGTCCAGATGAACGGTAGCGTCCGGTCCGATGCCGCGCTCGACGGACGAATGCGAGATATCGCGCTCATGCCACAGCGCCACGTTTTCCATGGCCGGCATGGCGGCAGACCGCACCAGGCGGGCGAGACCTGTCAGGTTTTCGGTCAGCACCGGATTGCGCTTGTGCGGCATGGCCGATGAGCCCTTCTGGCCGGCGGAGAAGAATTCCTCTACCTCCAGAACCTCGGTGCGCTGCAGATGGCGCACTTCGGTTGCCAGCCGTTCGACCGACGATGCGATGACGCCCAGCACCGAGAAGTACATGGCATGCCGGTCGCGCGGGATCACCTGTGTCGAGACCGGCTCGATCTCAAGTCCCATCTTGCCGGCGACATGTTCCTCAACGGACGGATCGATATTGGCAAAGGTGCCGACCGCACCGGAAATGGCGCAGGTTGCAACTTCCCTGCGGGCAAATTCGAGCCGCTCCCTGCAGCGGGCGAACTCGGCATAGGCCTGGGCCAGCTTCAGGCCGAACGTGGTCGGTTCGGCATGAATGGCGTGACTGCGCCCGATGGTCAGCGTGTCCTTGTGTTCCAGGGCGCGTTTCTTCAGGGCTGCCAGCAGCAGGTCCATGTCTTCGAGCAACAGGTCGGCAGCGCGCACCAGTTGCACATTGAAACAGGTGTCCAGCACGTCAGACGAGGTCATGCCCTGGTGGACGAAGCGGGCTTCGGGGCCGACGATTTCAGACAGGTGAGTGAGGAAGGCAATGACGTCGTGTTTGACTTCCGCCTCAATGGCGTCGATGCGGGCAACATCAAACTCTGCATCACGTGCCTTGTCCCAGACGGTTTTTGCTGCCTCGGTAGGGATGACGCCCAGTGCAGCCTGCGCGTCGGCAGCATGAGCCTCGATTTCAAACCAGATGCGGAATTTCTGTTCGGGCGACCAGATGGCGGCCATTTCCGGCCTCGTATAACGCGGGATCATGCTTGAGCTGCTTTCGATGAATTCAGGAAGACAGCGTTGATCTAGCAGAGCCGTCACAGACACTCAACACAGGGACCGAGGTTATCTCCAGGAAGGTAGCTCTACCGGTACTGCGATGAAGCGGGCGTCGCGTCCTTCGAAACCGAATGTCAGCTTGTGGACCAGCACGACGACGGGCGCATCTTCGCTTTCACCAAGTGCGATGACGTCGGCCAGCTTGTAGCCTTCCGGACAGCCCCGGCTCTTGGGCAGTTTCTTGTCACGGTAAAGCTCAACGGTCTTATCCTGTCCCTCAACCCTGGCGGACAGGGCGAAACCACGCACCGGGCTGAACGGCTTGCACTCACCTGGTTGTTCTATGTCCAGCTCGGTCAGTTGCACTGACCACAATGTGGACAGGTTATGAAAGCGCTTGAAGGTCATTGTGTGCGGCGAGGTGACACGTTCGCCGACAGCATTGCTGGCCAGCAGTTTGATCGGCTGTACCGTGCCGTATTTTTCGATCAGCGGAGCTGCTTCGGTCAGGGCCTGGTGGCGGGCAGTGTGAGCGGTGGCATTCTCATCTCGCACCAGCACCCGGATCGGCGAGCCCTTGACCCACTCGTCGGTCTTCAGATTGATGATGTAGATGTTGGAATAGGGAAAGCCTGAGCCATCCTGCACACCATATTCCTCGAACGCAAAATGTCCGCCGTCCATGGAAAAGCCGATGATCGCGCGATCAGCTGCGTCTGCGGCCACTGCCGGCGGGGCACTGGCTGCGAGGTGCGCAAAAACAGCGATGATGAGCATCAGGTATCTCATGCCGGCACTATGGACCAGTTTGTCCGGGGTTGCGAGATGGTTAGTGGATCGTGGTTAGCGTCGTAGCGTCAGTTTCGCCGGGACCCTAGGCCCGTTGCGACAGGTGCAGGTAGAGCGGGCGCAGCAGCATGGGCAGGCAATAGATCGGGAATTGCAGCATGGCGAAGAACAGCCAGGCATCGTCCGGTGCGGCTGAGCCCAGCACACTCATCACTACCGCGATATTGCGGCCTGAGTGTGAGTAGCCAAACGTGTAGGCGCGCTGCCGACCGGTCAGCCAGAAGGCGGCGACGGTAATCAGGTTCAGCCCGATGTGCAGACCCGTCGCCAGCGCTGCCATGCCGAGCGAATAGGCGGGCTGGGCAATGACACGGGCCGGGATGCCGTCCATCAGGGCGATGGCAAACACCACCATGATGATGACGTTCAGGCCGTCGAAAATGCCGGCCGATGCCTTGCGCCGTTCAGCGCCCAGCCATGACCGCAATGCCCATGCCGCCAGCGAGGAGCCGCCGATCAGGCCGGCGAGCCGGATCGCCAGGTCAAACCCTGAAATGGCGATCGCGCCCTGTGCAAATGTCTCCGTGAACAGGGGCGTGATGATGGGATGAAGCGCGGTGGAGGCGAAGATGGTAGCAACGGTCAGGGCGCCGTCCAGCCCCATGATGAAAGCCAGTGCCGCCGCACCGAAATTCGGCGGTGAGGTTGCATAGATGATCAGCACCGCATTGAGACCAGGCGATTGCGGAAACACATGCAGGACCGCGATGAACAGGGCTGGCATGACTGCAAACGCCCATACCAGCGACCACAGGAATACTTTGGGTTTGCGCAGGTGTGCCAGTGCAAGCTGGATTTCCAGCCTTGACAGGACGACGGCCAGCATCAGGAACACACACACCGCCAGGGTCGGGCGCAGCAGTTCGGCCAGCGGCTGGACCAGGCACCCGACGACAATTCCCAGCGGCATCAGCAAGGTGCCGTATCGCCCGATCCATTCGAGGCTGGCGCGGATCATGGCCGGTTACATCAGGGACGGCAGCCAGGTGGCGATGCCGGGGAAGAAGGAGATGATGACGACCGCCAGTACCATCAGCGCAAACATCGGCAGGGCAGCCCTGGCGATGAAGTCCATGTCCCTTCCGGTCATGCCCTGCAGCACGAACAGGTTGAACCCGATGGGCGGCGTGATCTGGGCGATCTCGACAACGATGGTCAGGAAGATGCCGAACCAGATCATGTCAAAGCCGGCCTGGCGCGCAATCGGCTCGACCACGGCCATGGTCAGCACGATGGATGAGATGCCATCAAGGAAGCAGCCCAGTATGATGTAGAAAATGGCCAGCACGGCGATCAGCATGGCCGGTGTCAGCTGCAATGCGGCGATCCATTCAGCCACCGCGCGCGGCAGGCCGGTGAAGCCCATGGCAAGGGTGAGGAATGTCGAGCCTGCCAGGATGAAGGCAATCATGCACGAGACACGGGTTGCGCCCATCAGCGAGGCAACGAAGCTTTCGCGGGTGAGGTGACCCTGCTGCCAGGAAATGGCAAAGGCACCGAGCACGCCAAGCACGGCAGCCTCGGTTGCCGTTGCATACCCAAACGCAATTGAGCCCATGATCGACAGGATCAGGCTCATGATCGGAGCAAGCTGGCCTAATGCTCTCAAGCGGTCAGACATGGTGTAGGAGGCGGTGTCGGTGCGGTCCTTGCGCCCGCCCAGCAGGTCCCAGATGGCGACGTAGCCCATGAACATCAGTGCCAGCATGATGCCCGGTATGACACCGGCAATGAACAGTTTGACGATGCTTTCATTGACCGTCACGCCGTAGATGATGAGGATGATCGACGGCGGGATCAGCAAGCCCAGCGTGCCGGCGCCTGCCAGTGTACCGATGATCATTTTTTCCGGATACTTGCGGCGCTTCAGTTCCGGCACGGCCATCTTGCCGACGGTCAGGACGGTCGCGGCGGACGATCCGCAGATGGCGGCGAAGATTGCCGATCCGGTGATGTTGACATGCAGCAGACCGCCGGGCAGGCCGTGCAGCCAGGGCTGCAGGCCCTTGAACAGGTTTTCAGACAGCCGGGTTCGAAACAGGATTTCCCCCATCCAGACAAACAGCGGCAGGGCGGTCAGAGTCCAGCTTGACGACGAGGCCCAGATGGTCAGCGCCATGGAGTCTCCCACCAACCGGGTGGTGAACAGTTCCATACCGACCCATGCAACCGCGAGCAGGGAAATGCCGATCCACACGCTGGAACCCAGCAGCGTGAACAGCACCAGCAGAAAAATGAGAGTGAGCCATATACCTTCCATTGTCCGCTACTCCGCTGTCAGTTCAGTGGGCGCGGCAGATGCCGCATCCGGGTCGCGGCGCACGATCACGCGGATAAGGCCGTGGGCGACCGAGATTGCGAATATGATGGCGCCGACGGCTATGATGGATTGCGGCCACCACAGCAAGGTCGCTGCCGCGCCTTCGGACTTTTCCTCGAACTTCCAGGAAATCCAGGCGAGATAGACCAGGTAGTAGGCCAGGTAGGTACTCATGGCGGTCGCCACCAGCAGGCACCAGACTTCCAGCCACAATTTGGCGGTTGGTCCGAGCCTTGATCGCACCAGGGCGACGCGGATATGGCCGCCTGCGCGCAAAGTGTGGGCCAGCGCCAGGAAAGACGATGCGGCCATGGCGTAGCCGGAATACTCGTTGATGCCGGCCACATAAATATCGAGCAGGCGCGATATGATGGAGGTCAGCACGCAGACGCCGACCAGGATCAGGAATACGGCCGCCGCAGCACCGGACCAGACATACAGCCGCTCAAGTGCCTTATCGAGGCGAGTGAAAAATTCGTTCATGGTGTTCACTCGCCCCTCAAGTGTTGTTTATCTAGTCAGACTTGGTGTTCCAACTTCCCTTACTGCGCCTTGTAGGCGTCGACGGCTGCCTTGCCGGTGTCGCCTGCCTTGGCAAGCCATTCGGTGGTCATGGTCTCGCCGATCTTGGCGAAGTCTGCCTTCAGCTGATCGCCTGCAGGACCGACGGTCATGCCGTTCTTGGCAAGTTCTTCAACATACCAGTTGGCAAGTTCTTCCGCCTTGGCCCATCCGCGGGCTTCGGCCTCAGAGGCTTTTTCCATGATGACTTTCTGGGTCGCCTCATCGAGCTTGGCCCAGGCGTCGTTGTTGACGATCACCATGTTTTTCGGCAGCCAGGCCTGAATGTTGTACCAGTGCGATGAATGCTCCCACAGTTTGCGGTCATAGCCTGTGGAGCCGGACGAAACCATGCTTTCAACAGCACCGGTGGCAAAGGCTTGTGACAGTTCAGCCGCCTCGATCTTGGTGGGAACCGCGCCCATCAGCTCAGCCAGCCTGGAGGTTGCTGCATTGTAGGCCCGGAACGTCACGCCCTTCATTTCCGCCGTCGAGTTGACGGGCTTCTTCGTGTACAGCCCCTGTGGCGGCCATGGCACAGTATACAGCAGGGTCAGGCCCTTGCTGGCCAGCACCTTCTGCAGTTCCGGCTTGGTTGCGTCATACAGCTTCTTTGCATCGGCAAAGCTGGTTGCCAGGAACGGCAGGCTGTCGATTTCGAACAGCGGGTCTTCATTGCCCAGCGCCGAAATCAGGCGTTCGCCGATCGGCGCCTGGCCGGTGCGTACGGCGCGGAAGATTTCACCGCCCTTGAACAGCGATCCGCCGGGATGGGCCACGATTTCGAGCTTGCCACCGGAGGCTTCGGTGACTTCCTTGGCGAACTGGGCGCCGTTTTCAGAATGATAGTTGGAGGCCGAGTAGGCCATCGGCATGTCCCATTTCATGTCCGCTGCCAGCGTGATGCTGGCGGACAGTGTCAGGGCTGCAATGGCAACCGGCGCAGTGATTTTGAGGTGTTTCGTCATGATTTACTCCCTGGTTGAAAATCGTGGTCGAATGTCACTACATGGTGCTGCCCATGGCAAGCAGTTTTATAGGCTTCAACTTCTGTTTATGTAATTTACCTATAATTTGTATGCATTTTGCAAGTGTTTTATTGCGTCGTGTATGTCATAAATTGAAAACCCGTTATTTTTCATCAGCTTGTGCCGATAAGGCGGCAAGTTGGTGCACTCCAGAATCACGGCCTCCAGACCCGGCGCGCGGGATTTCAGGCGCTGGATGGCATCGGCCACATTGCGGCCGGCTTGTGCCTGGTCCAGCTCGGCCTGATCATCTGCGATGACGCGAAACAGGTGATCCGTATGCGCCAGACCTTCAATGACGAGCGGGCCGTCATCGGGAATGTGATGGGGTGACAGGCGTTCAGCGTCGAATGTCAGGATACCGATCGGCGTATCGACCCCCGCTTTCTCCCGCAGGACGGGCAACAGGCAAAGAGCCGACGTTATCACGGGCACGCCGACTGCCGCCTGCAACCGGGCCTGCAACGGGAACAGAAAGCCGCAGCTGGTCGAGATCACCGTGGCGCCCGCGTCTTCGAGGGTGCGGGCGTTTTCGAGGAAAAGGTCTACCAGCTCGTCCGGCAGTGGCTTATCTGTGACAATGCGCGACACGACCGCCCCGGGCAGGCGGCGATAGATGACCGGATGATCAAAACCGTCGGGATTGCCGATATCGCCAGCCGGGCGTGGAAAATTTGTATCCAGCATCAACACGCCCAGGACCGTCTGGTCGCGGGCGGAGTTCGCAGGGCCGGTCATGCTGCTCTAGAAAGCGCGGTAGGTGACGATGGTGTAGGTGTCCTTGACACCGGCAATGGAGTGGACCTTCTGGTTGATGAAATGGCCGACATCATCGCCGTCCTGCAGGTAGAATTTTACCAGCAGGTCCCAACCCCCGGCGGTGGAATACACTTCCGAGGCAATTTCTGAATCCGCCAGTTCGGTGGCGACTTCGTAGGCTTTGCCCAGTTCACATTTTATCTGAACGAAAAACGGTTTCATCGCTGGATGCGCTCCTGAGGGCGGGGTAGGGTGTAACGGTCAGTCCTGGGCATCATTTGTGTCTGATGGCAGGTAGTGTGGTCAACCCCTGTGGTTGCATGTCGGGTGCGTATATGGATCGCAACATCATCAGGGGCAATCTGGCCGGTATCATCTGCATGATCGTGTGGTCACTGCACTTCCCGCTCTCCGTTGTCATTCTGAATACCTGGAACCCGCTTGCCCTGGCGCCTGTGCGCATGGGACTGGCGGGGTTGACGGTTGCCGCCGTGGGGCTGGCGCTGGGTCAGGCCGGGGCCATGCTTGCGCTGGCAAGAAACCGGCAGTTTGTATTTGTCTCGGTCGTGTTCGCCCTGTCCGGATTGTTTTTCATCATCGGCCAGTCGCGTATCGATGCGGTATCGGCTGCCGTCATCGTGTCTGCCATGCCGATCTTTTCAGCCCTCATGGGCTGGTGGGACGGACTGGAAAGGCCCGGCGTGAAACTGGTGCTGGCCATCGCCCTCACGGTCGCAGGCGGCGTGCTGACCAGCACCGTGTCGGCGCAGGGAACCGGCGGCGAGGGGTCTGTGTCCGGCATATTGTTCACGCTCGCCGGTGTCATTGCCTATGTCTGGTATACCCGCCAGCTCGTCATCTCCTTCGCCGATATATCCGACATTTCCAAGGTCGCCGTCAGCATGTTGATCAGCGTCATTCCGTGCAGCCTCATCCTGGCGGCGTTCGCAACGGCGGGCACGGCAATTGACGTTGATTTTTCAGCCACCACACTTGGACTGATCGTGGCCATGGCCGGTATGTCCGTCGGCCTGTCGTCTGTCCTGTGGTTGTGGACGGGCAGGGTGGTGGGCGTCACCGTGGCGGCCATGCATCACAACATGGTGCCGTTCTACGTTATCGTCATGGCCGCGCTGGGCGGCGCCGTCGTGACCGGCCAGCACATTGCGGGCGCCGTGCTGGTGATCGCAGGCGCGGTGCTGGCCCAGTTCAGATCCCGCAAACGCAGGATCGGCGTGACGCAGCCGGTGGCGCCGGGGCGGGATTGATCACAAATCGCTGAAGGGCGTTTACTGCTGATCAGACAATGCGTAGTCTCGGTATCACCATGATTGTTTCAATCAAGCGAGGTCTTCTGATCTCATCCATGTTTTTGGCGACAACGACCATTGCGGTCGCTGACCAAATCGATGGAACCTGGTGCTCGCCTTCCGGTGACAGCATGACGATTGAAGGCGCGCGCATTGTTACGCCTGGCGGCAACGTTGTGACTGGCACGTACAATCGGCATCATGTAGATTATGAAGTGCCACCGGGTGAAGCAGAAGCAGGCAACCGTGTCAGCGCCGATCAACTGAATGATGAGCAAATCAGGGTGATCGTCATTGGCAAGGACCCGGCTGCCAATGCCCCCAGTGAGGTCTGGACCAAGTGTCAGGTGACAAGCTGACAATCTAACCTCATCTCGCTCTAGCCGATGGTCCGTTCCAGAACATCATGCCAGTTGCGGCGGCAAATCCTGTCTACCAGCTCATCACCATACCCTGCCTGGCGCATCGCACCCACCAGCGCCGGCAGGCCGGCAACATCGCCGATCTCGGCTGGAACCAGCGCCCCGTCGAAGTCAGAGCCCAGCGCAACGCCGTCCTCACCCAGTCGCCCGATCAGATGGTCAAGATGGCGGACCATGACAGTCAGCGCAGTGTCCGCAGTCTGGCGGCCATCATCGCGCAGGAACGGCACCGCGAAATTCAGCCCCACCACTCCCTTGCTGTCGGCGATGGCATCAAGCTGCCAGTCCATCAGGTTGCGCGAAGAGTTGGACAGCGAGTGTGCGTTTGAGTGTGTGGCAACCAGCGGTTTGTCGCTCAAGCTTGCAATGTCGCGAAATCCGGCAGCATTCATATGTGACAGGTCAACCAGAATGCCCATGCTGTTGCAGGCGTGGATCAGCGATTTGCCGGCATCGGTCAAACCGGGGCCTTCTTCTGCATCACCGGGAAAGCGGAATGAAACGCCGGTACCGAAAATGTTTGGACGGGACCAGACCGGGCCAATGGACCGCAAACCGGCGGCATAGAGAACCTCAAGTTCACCCAAATCCGGTCCAATGGCCTCTGCGCCTTCAATGTGCATGATGGCGGCGATGGCAGCTTCCGTTTCTGCGCGCACGATGTCCGATGCGCTTCGGCACAGGCGGACAACATCCGGGCGCGCCTTGCACATGCGCAGGAGAATGGCAGCCATCTCCAGCGTGATGCGCCGCGCCCGTGTGCCGTCGACAGGACCGATCGGGGCTTCATCAGCAATCGAGCCATCATCACGATCGGGCAAAAGTACATCATCGTTGGGCACGTATATGGCAAAGAATCCTCCGGCCAGCCCACCGGCCCTTGCCCTTGGCAGATCAATGTGACTGTCGCCTTCACCATCAAGAAACCGGCGTCCCTGATGATCGCCGGCCTGCCACAATCGCAACAGCGTATCATTGTGACCGTCGAATACACTTTGCATGCGGCTTTCCCTTCTGATCGGCGCCAAAAGGCCAGACCTACCAGTTTTAACTTGCCGCCGGGCAATTGGGAAGACGGCACCGTCAGATCAAAATGAATGCCGTCACTGTGGCGTATCCCACATTCTGATGGCTGAAACACCGGTATTATGGCGCCAGCGTGGGGCAGTAGCGACTTTTGAAACGGAGCGCCAACCCATGAAGGACACCGACGAAAGCACAGACACATTCGAGACCACCTACCCGAAACATCCGTTCTCCGAACTGGTCCGA
>CALHUA010000035.1 GCA_938039915.1 uncultured Anderseniella sp. | reverse complement strand
GCTTCGTGCCGATGCTAGGCATTACAGCAACCAGAGCAAGACCAGTAGCAGCGGCGATAAGGCCGTACTCAATTGCAGTGGCACCAGATTCGTCTTTAAAGAAACGTGCGAACATAATTCTCTCCTTAGATTTTTCACAGTTTTTACAGCACTGGAACAAACTACCCTTCGTGGGTGATCCCCTGAGGGGTTTGTCGTCTGAACCGAGGCTCAACCTAGGCTCCAACCATTAACATCAAGTAAACACCCAAACAAAAGCAGATAACAACAAGCCCATCATCTTCGAATGGAAAACAAACTCTTACTTTTAAAATTAAAATCTAATTTTATTCAAATTTTACATAATACTATTTGTGCATATACTTCACTGTTGATCATGCCAGGGCTATAGGTTGGCGGTATAAAGACTAGCAATCAAACCAACCTGACTTTGACTGAGCAAGGATTTGCACACCCCTTAGCCAGGCCGGCCTTGTCGAGTGCCTATATATTATAATGTCAGATGCCGGGCCCGTGCGGGCGTAACGTCGGATCAATTTCGCTATCGTAAGGGTTCATTCACCATTTTCAGGTGTTATAGGGCCAACGAACAGGCGCTGCTGCGTCTGACACTTTCACAGTGATCATGCGAACAAGGGTAATTATGCAAATGAGCTCTCCGGCAACACCCCGTACCTTCTTTATTGGCGCCGCACTTGGTCTGGTTGGAATGCTTGTGGCATCCGGCACAGCAATTGCCGACTCTTCTCTCGCAATCGATGTGGATGACGCCAAGCTGGTCAAACTGGCTGGCGAACCGTCCACCGTAGTGGTTTCCAATCCGTTGTTTGCTGATGCAAGCATCCAGGGAAGCAAGCTGATCGTCATTGGCAAGAATACCGGCCGCACAAAAATAATCGTGCTGGATTTCGATGGCAAACAGCTCGCCAACATGATGGTGAATGTCCAGCGCACCGAAGCCCGGGTTGTGAGTGTGTTCCGAGGCGGCAGCAACGGCCGCAGGACCATGAACTGTGAACCGTTCTGTGACCAGCCGTTGATCGTGAATGACGATTTCCCAAGGTACGAAGAGCAATATAAGCAAATCACCTTCAAGACCGGCCTGTCATCAGGCGAGGCCAACACCGGCAACGGCGATGGCGCCCAATAAGGCGTAGATTTTTCATGCAGTTATTGCCGGGCAGATTGTTGATCTGTCCGGCATGATCTTTCCTGATCTGGTCCTGCTCGATCCGACCGCCTGCAAGCAAATCATGCCAACAACCAGCCTGGTTATGACACTCGCAACGGCTGGCCTTGGTTAACAAATTCCTAATTTAATCACTAAAATTCGCCGATCAATACTTAGAATTTGTAAAGGCCACTCCGATATCGTGAGCCCGAACAAATAAGTCTGCAGGCAAGGTCAGAACACCTCTGCAGATCAGGAACAGGAAACCATCGCCAGTCCGGCTCTACTGGAACAAGGCAGATGGTGAAAGTTCGGGAGTACGGCATGATTTTGAAATTAAACCGAACCCTTAACCGGGTCCGCAGGAGTTTTCGCAAGGATGAAGACGGCGCAACGGCGATCGAGTTCGCCTTTGTCGGCGCACCGTTCCTGTTTTTGATGCTGGCAACTTTTGAAACCGGCCTTACGCTGTTTTCCGAGTATGCGGTTCAAAGCGCCACAACCAATGCAGCCCGTCTTATCAGAACCGGACAGGCCCATTCTGGCGGCTTCTCAAAGGCCGAGTTCCAGAACCAGTTGTGTGCCAAGCTCCCTGACATGATTGATTGCAGCAAAGTGTATATCAATGTCGAGGTACGCAACAATTTTGCAGACGCAAATGATCGTACCAATGCGTCGAATGACGGTGAGTTGAGCAGCGATGCCACAGACGGTGCCTTCGACATTGGCAATGCCGGGGACATTGTGATTGTCGAGACGTTCTATGAATGGCCAATTTTCACACCGAACCTCATGAAATTGCTGACCATCAACAGCAACGAGACACCGGCGCCAAACTGGCTCGCCAACCACGGCGAAGACAAGCACCTGGTACGGGGCGTGGCTGTGTTCCGCAACGAGCCGTTTGATTGACCCGATGAAAAGCGATCCAACACCAACCTCATCCATTCAGGAAGTCATCATGATGAATAAATCATCAGAAACCAGATCGTCCAGTTTTCATTCGGCCACAATCGGTAAACTTGCAAGCTTCGGCCGCAAGAAAGACGGTGTTGTGAGTATCGAAGCAGCTCTGCTGTTTCCGATGATGATCATACTGCTGCTGGGCACAATTGATGTCACCCATGCGATCTCACTGAAGAGAAAAGTAGCCGTCGCCGCAAGTGCAGTCGTCGATCTGACGACCCAGGAGTCAGCCAACGTAACGGCTGGCGAACTCGATCAATTCATTCAGGCTGCCGACGCGATCATGAAGCCGTTTGCTTCCGCAGACATCAACGTCGACCTGGTCAATTTTCGCCGCAGCGGCAATGATGTGGTAGAAGAGTGGTCTCATTCGCGCGGCGGTTGCGGCGACACAGCGGGAAGCCTGTCGGCTGACACACTGAGCAAGCTCTCTGAGGAAGACAACGATGTAGTCATTGCACGCGTGTGCCTGTCGTTCCAGCCGCTTGTCGGATACCTCGTCGGCAGCGGTTCGTGGGAAGTTGAAGAGTCAGTCGCGCAACGCCCGCGCAACGGCCTGACACTTGATTGCAGCAATTGCTGATCTTTCGAATGTGCCGGGAAGACCATCCTGGCTAACCGGCAAGAAGGGCCCTTGAGAAACCATCTCAAGGGCCTTTACTTTTATGCCCGGCACCGTCAAACACTCAAAGGTCAGAATTAAGCGTCGCTTGGACCCCAAGTTGCTCTGACTGAATGTTTCGCCAGCCTCCACGTGGGCTGCTGCAGCCGGGCAATGTTGTAAAAAAGTGGCCACAGATTCCGTAAAATCATCGACCCAGGCAGCAAGACCGGCAAGCCTCGCATTGGCATTGACCATCTGGTCCCTCAGCGCGCTTGCTTTCGGGTATGCGTTTTTCCAGCGGGTCGCACCCAGTGTCATGATCCCGGACCTGATGGCCGAGTTTGCTGTCACCGGTGCCGTTATGGGGCAACTCTCAGCCTTGTATTTTTATCCTTATGCAGCAATGCAGCTGCCTATCGGCGCCCTGCTCGATCGCTACGGAGCAAGGCTCATGCTCACCATCGCGCTGCTGTTGGCTGCTGTCGGCAGCATCATTTTCGGTACCGCCGGATCAGTCAATGCCGCCTATGCCGGGCGATTCATGGTGGGAGCCGGCTCCGCGGTCGGCTTCATTGCCAGCATGGCACTGGCATCCAGGTGGTTTCATCCCAGGCACTTTGCCCTGTTGACCGGACTTGCCATGTTTTTCGCCATGGTATGCGGCATAGCCGGCCAGGCACCGCTCGCGCTTGCAGTTGAGGCCTTCGGATGGCGTCAGACAATGGTATGGGCCGGGGTATTTGCAGTCGGCCTGGCGGTTGTGACAGCCGCCATCGTGCGCAACTCGCCCGATGCCTACACTGCGCAGCAGGTCAGTGATACGCGATGGGCGGAAATCTGGACCGGCCTGAAAGATACCATCAAGCGCACCGAGATCTGGCGCATCGCCATTGTCGCCATGAGCATGTCGGGGCCCATGCTGGCGCTTGGCGGGTTGTGGGGCGTGCCGTTTCTCTCCAGCGCCTACGGGCTGGACCGACCAACCAGCGCGATCTATACGTCGCTGTCCCTGCTCGGCTGGGCCATCGGCGCGCCGTTGTCGGGCTGGCTGTCCGACAGGGTTGGCCGCCGGAAACTTCCGCTTGTTGTCGGCACGGCGCTCAATTGCGGGTTGATCGCAATCATCGCATTCGTTCCCAATCTGGGCCTGTTGTTCACAGCAGCCGCATTTTTCCTTTCAGGTTTCACCGGCGGCTGCATGGTCATAACGTTTGCGCTGGCACGAGAAGTGTCGACCAAGCGGCTGCATGGCTCGGTTTCCGGCCTTGTAAATGCCGCAACAGTGGGAGCTGGCGCCATCCTGCAGCCGATCATCGGCTGGATGCTGGACCTGCGCTGGGACGGGACATTGCTGGAAGGTGCGAGAGTTTACGACACAGCAGACTACAGATTCGCCTTCATCTGCCTGGTTGTCTGGTCGGGAACAGGTTTCCTGCTGTCACTCACTTTGCGTGAAACCAACTGCAAGCCGGTCGTGTAATCAGGCCAGGGCAATGTACCGGCGCAGTTCCTGGTCAGTCCTGCACCCAGGTCTTTACCGGCAGACCACGCTTCAGCCATCCCGGACCTGCGCCGGATCCGAACATGCCTTCAGACACATCGATCACATTGGTAAACCCGGCAGTGGCGAGAACGCGTTGCATGTGAGCGCTGCGTCCACCGACAGCACAGATCAGCGCGAGCGGCCTGGAACGATCGCCGCCCAATGCCTTGGCCAGGTTTCTGACAAATCCCGCCTCATGCATGGAGATGGCCAGTGCAGGTTCTGCCAGGCCTGATTGTTTCCACTCCCCGCGCGTACGGATATCCACCAGAACAACATCGCCCCTGGCGGCCGCTGCCAGCGCGTCCGGCGCCGACATGATGTTCGAGGCAGCATGCACAACGGAAGGACTTGCAACTGCAAGCATTGTTGCTGCAACCAGTGCGGTCATGTGTCTCCGGGTCATATTCATGCACTGATAGGTGTCATTGCCGGTGGAAATTATCAAATCAAAGTTCCGCGAGCCGCTGCCAGGTATTTGAACATACAGAATCGCGCATTTTGTTTTGACACGTGATTGTCATGCAAAACGGGTACGCCAGCATACGTGCAAGGAAGGCGTCAGTTGCGTAAACTTAAAAAAAGAAATCTTTTTCCTGCACAAAGTACTGTTCTTGCCTTCAAGGACACCCGTGCCGGGACTGCACCCGCCAATTCCCACCCCTGTCCTGGTACGGGACCTTGTTTTCAAACAGACCGGCTGATCAGGTCGCGCATGCGGACAAGAGCCTGTTCAATCTCATCAAGCCCGGCGGCATAAGACAGGCGCAAATACCCCTCTCCATTGGTCCCGAAACTGTCACCGGGGATCAGCGCCACATCGGCCTGCATCAGCAAGCGGTCTGCCAGTTGTTTTGATCCGACACCGGTTCCAGTGACATTGGGAAATGCGTAAAAGGCGCCGCCCGGCACCCGGCAGGTAACACCCGGCATAGCGTTGAGGCCGGCAACAACGACGTCACGGCGCTCGGCAAAGGTTGCCCGCATCCGGTCAATCTCGTCCATCGGACCTTCGATTGCTGCAAGGCCAGCAAACTGGGCGGCAACATTGACGCAGGAGTGATCGACGGTAATCAACCCGCGCACGGCATTGACGACGCCTGTCGGCCATATGCCGTAGCCCAGCCGCCAACCGGTCATGGCGAAGGTCTTTGACCACCCGTCCAGCAGGATGACCCGATCAGCCAGTGCCGGATATTGCAGCAATGAGCGAAAACCCGCGCCTTCGAAGACAAGGTGCGAGTATATTTCGTCCGACAGGATAGCCACCTGCGGATGGCCTTCCAGACCCTTTGCCAGCTTGTCCAGTTCGCCCACCTCCACCACACCGCCGGTCGGATTGGCCGGCGAATTGATGATGATCAGGCGTGTGGCCGGCGTTATCTGTGACAGCACTTCATCAGCGTCAAATCCGAAATTCCGGTCTTCACGAATGGCATACGGGACCGGCCGGGCCGATGCGGCCTTGATGGCTTCACGATACGGTGGAAACCCGGGATCAGGATACAGGATTTCAGTCCCCGCCCCGCCAAACACCATGCAGGCGAAGAAAATCGTGACCTTGCCGCCGGGCACGATCACCACCTGATCGGTTTCAACCGGAACATCATAACGGCTGGACACATTGGCCGCGACAGCCTCGCGCAAAGCAGACATCCCGACCGGAGAGGTGTATCCGTGCGGCCCGTCCCTGACCGCCTTGAGCGCTGCCTCCAGCACATGGGCCGGCGGCGCAAAGTCCGGCTGACCGATGCCGAGATTGATGACCGGACGGCCTTGCGCCTTCATCTTCAACGCCTTGTCGAGAACAAAGAAGGCCCCCTCTTCTTCGAGGCTTGCGACCGCGGGATTCAACTTGAGATTGCTCATGGAAGTGTCTGCTTTTGGTTCACGGTGAATTCAAGGCTTTGCGCTTTGTTACCTGCTCGCGATAATAGACATACAGGCCGCTGGACACCACGATACTGGCACCGAGCAGCGTATGAATGTCCGGCACATCTCCAAACACCACAAAGCCGACAATGATCATCCAGACAATCTGCGTGTAGATAAACGGTGCCAGTGTCGGCGCCGGCGCCATCGTATGCGCCTTGATCAGCATGTGATGTCCGATACCGCCGGCGATGCCCATCAGCAGCATCAGCGCGACCAGTCCCCAGACCGGCACATGCCAGTTGGCAATACCCAGCGGCATGGCCAGCGCGGTGCCGACCATTGACGGCAGCAGCAACGACACCAGGGCCGGGTCACGGCCACCGATCTTGCGGGTGATGATCTGGTACAAAGACGTTATGACCGCCACAGTTACGGACAACAACATCGCCCAATGAAAGCCGTCCGCGCCGGGCCGGACGATCAGCAATACACCGAGGAAACCGATAACCACTGCCGCCCAGCGGCGTGGCCCGATCCGTTCACCCAGCAAAAACGGTGACAGCGCGCAGACCCATAACGGGTTTGAGAAGAAAATGGCGGATGTCTGGTCGAGCCGCAGATACTGCAGGGCGATGAAATTCATCAGGGTTGAAGCGAACAGCAGAACACCGCGCAGCACCTGCAACCTGGGGTGATGCGACTTGAAACTCAGCGTGCCGGTCCACCACATCAGGCCCAGTACGTACAGCAATGACAGACTGTAGCGCGCAAACACGACCATCATCGGCGGCACGGAAGAGGCCAGCAGAAATTTTGCGCAGGCGTCTATCACGGTGAACGTGGCGACAGCGCCAATCATCAAAATTATGCCGGTCGTGACATTGTCCGTTTGAGGTGACTGGGCACTGCCGGGTATTGCCATAAACAGAAGTCCAATCAGTTTCGGCCGCCACGGATGCATCGGCGCTGCCATGGTCGGTTTCAGCCGTAACGCCATGATGGCGGTGCGTCCAGCCCAGAATACCGTCTGGCGGTTTGACACGCCGGGTATTTTACGATGTGACAGGCACACACCAGAAAAGGAACCGCCGATGCCGTTTGTGACACAAAGTGATGATTGCCGGATTTTCTATCGCAGCGAGGGCCCGATCGATGCGCCTGCCATCATATTTTCCAACTCGCTGGGTTGCGACCACCTGATGTGGCAGGCACAGGCCGATGCCCTGAAACACCGTTTTCGCGTGGTGCGGTATGACCAGCGCGGCCATGGCGCGTCCGATGTGCCGGACGGCTTGTACCCGCTGGACAGATTGGGTGCAGATGTGATCGGGATTGCAGATCATCTCGGTCTCGAGGAGTTCCATTTCTGCGGGCTGTCCATGGGCGGGCTGACCGGACAATGGCTCGGCATCCATGCAGGCAGCAGGCTCGCCACACTCACACTGGCTGATACATCACCTCACTTCCCGCCGCCTGACATGTGGGATCAGCGCATGGAGATGATCCACCAGGGCGGCATGGCCGCGATTTCCGACATGGTGCTGGGACGGTTCTTCACACAAAGTTTCCACGAAAGCGATCCCGGCACGGTCAGCGACTTCCGCAATGTCCTGGAGCAGATGAACCCGACAGGCTACCTGGGATGCTCGGCCATGCTCAAACAGGCCGATACGCTTGATGAGCTGAAGAAAATCACAACGCCGACACTGATCATTTCGGGCCGGCACGACCAGTCGACGCCGCCGGAGCGCGGCGAAATGATGGCAGCCGAAATTTCCGGCGCGGTGCATGTGGTGCTGGATGCCGCGCATATTTCCAGTGCCGAGCGCCCCAACGACTTTACCCGCACACTTGCCGGTTTCCTGGGGACGGACACGCTGCCAAGCGATCACCGATTCACCTCCGGAATGAAGCGCCGCAGAGCTGCACTCGGTGACGACTATGTAGATGCCTCGATTCGGAACCGAACCGAATTCAATGCCGAGTTTCAGGACATGATCACACGCGGTGCCTGGGGTGAAATCTGGACCCGGCCGGGACTGGATGAAACCACACGCCGGATGCTGGTATTGGCGATATGCGCGTCGCTGTCGCGATGGGAGGAATTCGACCTGCACCTGGCAGCGGCATTGCGCGCCGGGGTATCGCAGGACACCATTCGCGAGGTGCTGATGCAGACCGCCATCTATGCAGGTGTGCCGGCAGCCAACACCGCATTTGCCCGAGCGGGAAAGCAGCTGAAAACCCAAGATTAAAGTATGTCGAAATACTCACGGTGCTCCCAGTCGGTCACGTCCGACAGGAAGCGGGCAATCTCGGCGCGTTTGATATGGACCAGGTAATCCACGAACCTCTCGCCAAAGCGCTTGCGGAACAGCTGCGAGCCTTCGAGCGCATCCACCGCATCCATCAGGTTGGTCGGAAGCATCGCGGCTTCCGTCCTGTATGGCGTGTCTGCTGCCGGGCCCGGATCGCGCTTGTTGTCGATACCGTCCAGCCCGGCCCAGACTTGTGCGGCCAGATGAAGATAAGGGTTGGCCGCCGCCTCGGCAGCCCTGTTTTCCACCCGTGTTGCCGGATCACCCGGCCCGCCGATTGTGCGCACCATGACGCCCTTGTTGTCCCTGCCCCAGATCGCCCTGTCCGGCGCCAGCTGGTAGGACTTGTAGCGCTTGTACCCATTGATGGTAGGTGCCGCGAACACACTTGCCTCAACCGCATTCGCCAGCAGGCCGGCGGTGTAACGCAGGCCCACAGGCGACAGCAGGCCGCCACCGGCTTCAGGCATGAACAGGTTGTCGCCGGACTTCGCCGATACCAGCGACTGATGCACATGCCAGCCTGATGCGAACAGGTTTTCGACCTGTGGCCGGCACATGAAGGTTGCATGGAGACCCTGGCGCCGGCACACCTGTTTCACCATGGAGCGGAACAGGCTCATGGCATCGGCGGCGTGAACCGCAGACATGGGGGCAAAGGTGAATTCCACCTGGCTCGGGCCAAATTCGCATTCGATGGAGCGTACCGGCAGGTTGAGCGCCACGCAGGCCTTGCGCAGCACCTCCGTCACGGGTTCAAGCTCGTCGGCGCGTGCTTCGGTCAGATACTGAAAACCGTGTGTCATCAGCGAAACATCCGGCACCGCTCCGGGTTGGCCTGCATCTTCGGGGCGCTTGTTCCAGTCCTCGACTTTCAGAATGTGAAATTCCGCCTCCAGTCCAAACCGGATGTCCATGCCGCGGCCCGCCAGTTCAGCTTCCGCATCACGCAACTTGCGGCGCACGCAAAATGGTACCGGCTGTCCGTCAGTGAAATACAGATCGCATAGCAGCCATCCGCATCCTTCCACCCATGGCAACACGCGGAAAGTCTCCGGATCGGGCAACATGATCATGTCGCCGGCGCCTTGCATGTCGGCCATATCCAGCCCCGCACCGGCCTCCCACACGGGGAATACCGTGCGGTGCGAGGTGTCCTTGGCCAGCAGCGTCGATGTCATGGCGCAGCCATTGGCCAGCAGGCTGGCCACCTGCGGCGCCATCAGTGTCTTGCCGCGCAGGACCCCATGCTGGTCGGCAAACGCCAGTCGCACTGTATCAAGACCGTGATTTTCTATCTGCTCCAGCACATGTGCACACGCCTTGCGCCGTTCAGAACTGTCCACGCCGGCAAGGGCTGCCAGGCCTTCACGCCCTACATCACTCATCAATTACGCTCCAGCCGCCGAATTTGCCCACGAGCAGCCATTGCGGCGTTCAGCATCGCGATCACGCCAGACGGACTGCCAATCAGCATCCGGCGCGATGGCGTCAACGGCGACGGGCCCCTTTGTGTCCAGTGCTGTGCCATTGGCGATGCCGGGTAATTGGCCCCCGTCTTCCACGGCGTCAATCGCCCTGCGCAACATGCGCCGATAGGCAATGATCGCCTTGTCGGACGTGGCAAGATGTTCTTTGGTGCGGTCGAACACCGGCCCGGGGCTTTCCACCGCCCACTGGTCGTGGACATTAATATCAAGCCCCATGCCGGTATAGGTCTCAGCTTGCTGTTCATCCGGGTTGTAGCCGTAATTGTTGCGCTTGTTTTTCAGCGGCGCGTAATCCGGCAAGCGGTGTTCGGCAAGCCGCTGTTCGCGCATCAGCTGCTTGTTCACCGGACCTGCGAAGCTGGTAAACATTGAATACCAATAGCAGGTCTCGTCATCGACCGGCACATGCCACTGAGTAATGGTCATCTCGTTGGACATCGGGATGCAGATTGCTTCGGGGAAAATCTGGTTGGTCACGCGCACATGGGTACGGCCATCATCAAGATGCCTCAGCGCGATCAGACGCAGGCCGTAGTCGGTTTCTTCCACCTCAATGTCGGGGCGCGGATACTCGCGCAGCAATTGCGTCATCGGCATTTCGGTGTTGGCGGCCGTGTCGCGGAACTGCTTGCCGTAGCTGTCTGAAGGGTCTTCATCGCGCAGGAAACGGTGCAGGAAGGAGGCATGAACCGGATCGATGCCGACTTCCATGGCCTGCAACCAGTTGCATTCCCACAAGCCTTTGAAGGCAAACACATGTGTATCCGGTGCTGCAAAACAGTCCAGTTCAGGAAACGGCGGCGGGGTACCCTCGCCCATAAAGGCAAACACGATGCCGTTTTTTTCCACTACGGGGTAGGACGTGGTCCGGATCTGTTCATGGGTGGTGGCACCTTCAGGTTCACCCGGCTGTTCGACACATTGTCCGGAGCGATCGAAATGCCAGCCGTGAAACGGGCAGCGCAGGCCATTGTCCTCACGCCGGCCATGACACAGGTCAGCGCCTCGATGCGGGCAATGACGCCCGATCAGGCCCAGTTCGCCCTGATTGTCGCGAAACAGCACAAGGTCCTCCCCCAGAAGACGCACCGGCACGACAGGGCGCGGGCCTTCGAGTTCATCGCTCAAGGCGGCGGGCTGCCAGTACTGCCGCATCAGTTTTCCGCAGCGCGTGCCGGAACCGGTCTGAGTAATGAGGTCGTTGATATCCTTAGACAGCATGTGGGCGGGTCCTGTTGTGAAGCCTTGAAACAGCACACGTTAGGCAGCACAAGCATGCTAGGCAAGGTTTGCTGAAATCAGCTACTGTGGGTGGTATGCAGATTACCGATCAAAACCGGGGCAACTATCTTGACCAGTAAACCATATCTGATCGCCGGTGGCGGCATAGGCGGCTTTGCCGCCGCTCTCGCCCTGGCGCAAAAGGGCATTGAGTGCATTGTCGTGGAACGCGAGGACGAACTGCGCGAAGCAGGTGCCGGCATTCAACTGGGACCGAACGGGTTCCGCATGTTTGATACGCTGGGCATGACCGACGCCATTCGGGCCAATGCGGTGTTTCCCGATGCAATGGTCATGAAAAATGCGCTCGACGGGTCGGAAGTGATACGTGTGCCGCTGAATACACGAGAATTCACCAACCGCTTTGAATACCCCTATGGGGTGATCTACAGGCCTGATCTGCACAACAGCTTCATTGAGGCTGCACGGGCCACCGGCAAGGTGGAGATTCGGCTCGGCTCCAGGGTCGAGACCTATGACGACGACAATAACGGCGTGCGGGTAACACTGGGTAACGGCAGCACGATTGATGCCTGTGCCCTGATCGGCGCTGACGGCCTGTGGTCAAGGATCCGCGACACCATCATTGCAGACGGCCGCCCGCGGGTGTCGGGCCATATTGCCTATCGCGCCGTGCTGCCGGAGGCCGACGTGCCGGAAGAAAGTCACAGGAACGAAGTGATCCTGTGGGCCGGACCGAAGACCCATCTGGTCCACTACCCCTTACATCGCGGCGATATTTTCAACCTGGTGTCGGTGTTTCATTCAGATGCCTATGAAGAAGGCTGGGACATTTATGGCGATGTGGGCGAGCTGAACCAGCGGTTTGCCGGACAGCGGCCGGAAGTACTGGGCATGCTCGACAAGATCGAAAACTGGCGCATGTGGGTATTGTGCGATCGAAACCCGGTCAAGAACTGGAGCAGAGGCCGTGTGACACTGCTGGGTGATGCAGCCCATCCGATGCTGCAATACCTGGCGCAGGGCGCCTGCATGGCAACCGAAGACGCGGTGTGCCTGGCGCACCATGTATCAGCACACAGTGACCCAACCGACGCCTTCCTTGCCTATCAGGCGGACCGGTATCTGCGGACCGCCAGAGTGCAGATGACAGCCCGGTTTTACGGGGACATCTATCACGCAGCCGGTCCGCTGGCAGAACTCAGGCAAATGATGCTGTCGGGCCGATCTGCACAGCAGTCCTATGACGGCATGAGCTGGTTGTATTCAGGCGTCAACGCAAACGGCCAGCAGATTCTGCCGTAAACCGTCCTGTAACAAAGCGATTGCCAAGGGAAAACCCGGTGATAGGATCACGTCGAGGCTGAACCTGCCAAAATAGGCAACCACACAAGATTTGAGTATCAGGGAGTAGACACATGATCCGCAAAATTCTCGCCGGCGCGCTGGCGCTTGGCATTTCGGCAACGGCAAGTGCCGCCATTGCCGCTGATAAAGTGAAAATCGGCGTCATCACGACGCTGACCACACCGGCTGCCGTTCTGGGCGAAGAACAGATGAACGGCATCAATCTGGCCATGGAACATCTTGGCGGCAAGATGGGCGACACGGAAGTCGAGATCATTGCCGAAGACGATGGTTTCCGTCCGGATATCGGCAAGCAGAAGGCCGACAAGCTGGTGTCACAGGACGATGTGGACATCGTGACCGGCATTATCTGGTCGCACGTTCTGCTGGCATCGAAGAAGTCCATCCTGGAAGGCGGCAAGTTCCTGATCGGCGCCAATGCCGGCACCTCACATGTGGCCGGCAAGGAATGTCACGAAAACTTCTTCTCGTCATCCTGGCAGAACGACATGGTGCCAAAGGCTCTTGGCGAAGTGCTCAATCAGCGCGGTGTGAAGTCGCTTTACATCATGGCGCCGAACTATGCCGCCGGCAAAGACATGGTGGCCGGCGTGAAAAGCTCGTTCAAGGGCGAAGTCAAGGGCGAGGACTTCACCAAGTGGGGCAAGGATGCCCAGCTTGATTTCTCCGCCGAACTTGCGAAGGCCTCGGCGTCAGGCGCGGAAGCGATCTTCGTGTTCTATCCGGGCAAGGCAGGTGGTGCGTTCCTGAAGCAGTTCGGCCAGGCCGGACTTGCCGGCAAGATGCAGTTCTTCAACGTGTTCTCGGTCGACGGACTCTCACTGCCGAAATTCCAGGCCGGCGGCATCAAGTCGGTGCTTGGTGCTTATGACACCATGCAGTGGAGCCCCGATCTGGACAATGAGACCAACAAGAAGTTCGTGGCCGACTATCGGGCCAAGTATGACCGCTATCCGAGCTTTTACGCAGCCCAGACCTATGACGCGATCAACCTGATCAATTCAGCCGTTGTCGCCACCGGCGGTAATGTGAAGGACAAGGACGCGTTTCGGGCCGAGCTGAAGAAAGCCAACTACAAGTCCGTGCGTGGCGAGTACTCTTACGGCAACAACCATTTCCCCGTGCAGAACTATTATCTGCGGCAGGTGGTTGAAGGTCCCGACGGCAAGTGGACGCACAAGACCGTGTCTACGGTTTACGAAGCCACCGGCGATGACCACGCCAAGGATTGCGCAATGAAATAGCGCAAGTTCCGTCTCGACATTCCAGCCCGCTCTCAAGCAGTATTGAGGGCGGGCTTTTTATTCTGCAGGGAGAGTGAACGTTGAAGGTTGTAATTGTCGGAGGCGGTATCGGCGGGCTGGCCACTGCGCTCATGCTGCACGATCGCGGCATCAAGGCTGAAGTTTACGAGCGCTCGGAAGCAATCCGCGAACTGGGCGTAGGCATCAACACCTTGCCGCACGCGATCCGGGAACTGGCCAATATCGGCCTGCTGGATGCACTGGACAAAGTTGCCATTCGTACCCATGAGCTGATCTACCAGAATCGGCAGGGTCAAACCATCTGGGAGGAATTGCGCGGTAGAGATGCCGGCCTCGACGTGCCGCAGTTTTCAATTCATCGCGGTCGCCTGCAGGGTGTGCTGCGCGATGCGGTGATCGAACGGCTGGGATCTGACGCCATCAGGACAGGTCATGCCTGTACCGGCGTGAAGCAAGGCAACGGGTCTGCAACTGCGATATTTCAAACGGCCGGCGCAGAAGAATTGACCGTGGAAAGCGACGCCGTCATCGCCTGCGACGGCATCCACTCGGTGGTGCGCAAGCAATTCTATCCGGATCAGGGGGACCCGAAATGGAACGGTATTATGCTGTGGCGCGGGGCCTGCCTGTGGGACCCGTTCCTGACCGGACGGTCCATGGTAATTGCCGGGGGTATGGATGCGAAACTGGTTCTGTACCCGATCGCCAACGATGACCGTGCTGACGGCAAGGTGCTTATGAACTGGGCAGTGGCGGCAAAAATGGGCGATGGCTC
This sequence comes from uncultured Anderseniella sp., assembly GCA_938039915.1. Classification (GTDB taxonomy): domain Bacteria; phylum Pseudomonadota; class Alphaproteobacteria; order Rhizobiales; family Aestuariivirgaceae; genus Anderseniella. Next base: position 3,614 of record CALHUA010000035.1, on the reverse strand, counting down.
AACGCCGATGCCACGGCGGGAGGACTGGAACCGTGAAGGCGTGATGAGCGAACTGCTGCCGTTCGTTGAAAACACCTTCTCGCTGGATGTGCTGGACCCGCTGGCGCTTATTCGCGAGACGGGCACATTTTACGAATATCCCATGTGTGACCGGGATCCGGTCGGGCAATGGACCTTCGACCGAGTGACTTTGCTCGGTGACGCCGCCCACCCGATGTACCCGGTGGGTTCAAACGGCGCCAGCCAGGCGATACTCGATGCCCGTTGTCTGGCAGACAGACTTGCTGAACGCGGCGATGATGTGAGCGCAGCCCTGCAGGCTTACGAGGCAGAACGCCTGCCTGCCACCTCTGAAATCGTTCAGCAGAACCGCGGCGGCGGACCTGAACGGGTTATCGATCTGGTCAACCAGCGTGCGCCGGACGGGTTTGACAGGCTCGAGGACATCGCCGGCCACGAAGAACTGGAAGCGGTCGTGCGCGGCTATCAGAAGACCGCCGGCTTCGACAAGGCTTCGGTCAATCGATGATCACGCGGCGAATTCGTCACCTTGACCGGTCGATCTGCTAGAGATCGGCATCCTTTCGGACTTTCGCCTGCAGCTCCGCTATCAGTGTGTCGCGCTCGGTTTCAAATCTGGCCAGGAACTCCGAGCCTACCTCCTTGTCGCCGGTCCTGATGCCCCAGACGATCATCTCGACCAGCATCGGAACCAGGCTGACCGCAAGTTCGGTTGGCAGATAGATGAACTGGCGGGCATCGGCAGGATCCCGTTTCCTGGTGATCAGTTTCCGCCGCTCCAGCCGCTTCAGGCGCTCTGCAAGTACATTGGTGGCAATGCCCTCATCGCCTTCCAGCAGTTCCCGGTAGCGCTGGCGCGACCTCAACATCAGGTCACGCAGCACAATCAGCGTCCAGCGATCCCCGAAAATCTCCAGGGCAAAGCTGATCGGACAGTCAGAGCGGCGGGTTTCAGGGTCAGGAGGCATGCATTATCTCGAAATTTTCACTTGCATTATGCAAGTAAGTTAATATGATCACTTGTAGTTAGCAAGTGAACAGGAGTAATGACAATGACCATTGTTGGTGGATGCCTATGCGGGACGGTCCGGTACACGTGTGCAGAAGAAGCAGGCGGAGGCCATTGTCACTGTAATGACTGCCGCAAGACCAGCGGCACCGGGCACGGTTCGCACATGATTGTTCCCCAAGCGGCCTTCGAAATGACCGGTGAACTGCGGTTTTTCGACAAACCCGCCGACAGTGGAAACATGGTGAGCCGCGGGTTTTGTGCCGATTGCGGGTCTGCGATCTATTCGACCAATTCCGCCATGCCCGGCATGGTTTTCGTCAGGGCGTCCAGCCTCGACAACCCGAACGATTTCAAACCGCAGATGCGGGTTTACACCGACAGGGCCGCCACATGGGATCACATGGACGCATCGCTTCCAGGGTTTGCAACAATGCCGTCGGTGGAAGATACGCCGGAAAGCGTCCGGGGAGGTTAGTATCAGGCATCCGGCGGCGGCAGGAAGTGGACGTTGTGTTCGCCTGCCAGACGCACCACTTCTGCCGGATCGGGCACATTGTTGATCTTGGTGAACAGGTCCCACAATTGCCGGGTCGGTGAGACCCAGAATACGCACTTCACGTCGTGACCTGACTTGTTGAAGATACCGTGCGCCTGTCCGCGCGGCAGGCGGATCAGGTCACCGGCATCTGCGGTTGCGTCAGCGCCATCCAGAAACAGGTCAAACCGGCCTTCCAGAACATAAATGAACTCATCCTGATCCGGGTGGATATGCGGCGGCACGAACGTGCCGTCAGGAAACGTCGCGTGCCAGGAAAACGAGCTTTCGCACAGATGCTTCGGGATATAGGTCTGGCCAAGGATATTCCATTCGACACCGTCGATGCCTTCACTTGCCGGCGTGACGCCTGCGGTCATTTCGATCATTTCTGTCTCCTGCCATATTGCGTGCTGCATGGCCTTGCCATGAACCCTGGATGGGTGCATTCGACACCGGGAGCCGGCCTCGTGCAAGACCCGAATAGTGCAAAATAATTCAGACAGCAGGCATTTGAAGTCTGTATCTTTTATCTCTATCGTGCATATTCAGTGAAACGTCAGAACAAAACTGGACGGCACTCAGATACGAGAATCCTCGGGAGGAGTTTGAAAATGTTGAAGAAGACAGGAATTGCAGCGCTTGGTCTGGCGCTGATGGCATCAGCCTCGTACGCGGCCGACATCAAGATCGGCTATGTAACGACGCTGACCACACCGGCAGCAGTGCTCGGCAACGACATGAAGGATGCCGTCAACCTGGCCGTGGAACATCTTGACGGCAAGATGGCCGGCAAATCCGTAGAGATCATTTTCGAAGACGATGGCTTCAAACCGGAGATCGGCAAGCAGAAGACCGACAAGCTGGTACAGCAGGATGATGTGCCGATCGTCGCCGGTTACATCTGGTCCAACGTACTGCTGGCATCGGCCAAATCGGTCTTGGATGCCGGAAAATTCCTGATTTCATCCAATGCCGGGCCGTCGCAGATTGCCGGCAAACTGTGCAATCAGAACTTCTTCTCCACCTCCTGGCAGAACGACCAGACCCCCATGGCAATGGGTGAGGTGTTAAATCAGCAGGGCGTCAAGTCGCTGTACCTGCTGGGCCCGAACTATGCTGCCGGCAAAAACATGATGACCGGCCTGGAACGGACCTTCAAAGGCGAGATCAAGGGCAAGGACCTGACCAAATGGCCATCCCAGCTTGATTTTTCCGCAGAACTTGCAAAGGCCAAGGCATCCGGGGCGGAAGCTCTTTTCGTATTCTATCCCGGCAAGGCCGGCGGCGCATTCATCAAGCAGTACCAGCAGGCCGGCCTCAAGGGTCAGATGGACCTGTATACGGTATTTACCGTGGATGCCATTTCGCTACCAAAACTGCAGGCGGCCAAGCTGGAAGGCGTTCTCGGCTCGCGTCTGACGCAGCAGTGGGATCCGACGCTGGACAATGAAGCCAACAAGAAGTTCGTGTCCAGCTTCCGTGAAAAGTATAAGCGCTATCCGTCATTTTATGCCGCACAGGCCTACGACACCATCAACCTGATTGCATCCGGTGTGGAAGCCGTTGGCGGTGACATGAGCAAGACCGACGATCTGCGCGCCGCCATGGCCAAGGCAGATTATGCCTCGGTGCGCGGCAAGTACACCTATGGCAAGAACCACATGCCGGTACAGAACTTCTATCTGCGTGAGGTTGTTGCCGACGATGACGGCAACTGGACGACCAAGGTGGTCAAGACGGTTTATGAAAACCATGTTGATCCTTATGTCGGCGAATGCCCGATGGCGAAATAAACCGAAAGCGAGTTGAACGCTGGATTTAAGGGGAGAACCTTTGCGTTCTCCCCGTTGACTTGTGTCATGACGGGTGGGTCGTGAGGCCGGTGTCAGGGATCGGTGTTAAAGTTGGGGTTGGTGTTACTGTGGGATTGAGATCCAGGCTGGATATGTTGGGGCAATGAGCACACTGTTTTTCATTCAGTTCCTGAACGGGCTGCAACTCGGCGTATTGCTGTTCCTGCTGGCAGCTGGCCTGACGCTGGTG
>CALHUA010000034.1 GCA_938039915.1 uncultured Anderseniella sp. | reverse complement strand
GCCACCGCATCGCGGGCCTGCCGGTCTGAAGCCGCAACAATCGCCAGTACGGGTTCACCAATGTAGCTGACCTTCTTCGACGACAGCAGCGGCTCGTCATCGCGACCGAAATTCAACAGGCTCAGGAGTGTATTGAAGTTGTTCGGCACGTCTTCGGGGCGAATAATCCTCACCACCCCCGGCATGCCTTCTGCCTGTGAATAGTCCACCGACCTGATCCTGGCGTGATGGTGCGGGCTGCGTACGCAGCGAATCTGCAACAGGCCTTCAAACAGATGGTCATCGAAATAGGGCGATCTGCCAGTCACATGGCCGAGCGCATCCTGGCGCTGGGTGCCCTTGCCGATCTCGTTGAGATTGTCGTCGCGTTCATTGGCGAACAGCTCTTTGCGGAATTCCACGCTCATGGGGGTTATGCTTCCTTACGCGCTGCGCCGTCCGGCACCGCTTTGCGCGGCATCCAGAATGGCTTCGATAATGGGTTCATAGCCGGTGCACCGGCATATATTGCCGGAGATGGCTTCCACCACCTCGTCGCGGCTCGGATTCGGATTGCGGTCCAGCAAAGCCTTGGCGGCCATCAGCATGCCGGATGAGCAGAACCCGCACTGGGCCGCGAAGTGGCGCATGAACGCATCCTGCAGCGGGTGCAGGTCTGCGCCCTGTGCAAGCCCGCCGGTGCTGCTCAGCGAGCGGCCTTCAACGGTTTCCGCCAGTGTCAGGCAACTGAGATGCGGTTCGCCATCGATCAGCACCGTGCACGCTCCGCATGTGCCCTGCCCGCAGCCGTATTTCGGCGACAGGTCGCCAACCCCGCGGCGCAGTACGTCCAGCAGGTTCTGGCCGTCTTCCACGAACACCGCCTTGTTGTCGCCATTGAGGGTGAACTGTACCGGTTTCTTGCTCATTGGTTCCTACCCTTCCAGCAGCGCGCGCTTAAGGTGAACGGGAGCCACTTCCTTGCGGTACCAGGACGATGCAATGGCATCCGTCGGCGGCTCGATACCGTTTGTCGCGGCCGCCAGCGCATTGCTGATACCGGTTTCATCCAGTGTCGCACCTTCCAGCGCCTGTTCAACGGCAGCAATCCGCATCGGCATCGGTCCCATGGAGGAATAGGCAATTCTGGCACCTGAAATCCTGCCGCCGGATTGCGGCACCCAGGCTGCGACAGTCATCAGCGAGACGCCTTTCGGTTTCACCCTGCTGGCCTTCCTGAACTTGAACACGCCCGATTGCGGCCTGACGACGCTGACCGATGCCACCAGCCCACGCGGTTCGCGGTCCCGGTCGCGCAGGAAATCTGCCAGCGCGGAACTCTGCCCACCTGCCAGCGTCACCTGGCAATCCAGCACCAGCAATGCCGCGGTCATGTCGCCATATGGGTGTTCGGCGAACAGATTGCCGCCGACGGTCGCCATGTTGCGAATGGCCGGTCCGCCAACGGCGCGCGCCACCGGATGGAGAAAATCAAGATCACGGCTGGCCAGTATCTGCGCCATGGTCACACCGGCGCCGATGATCAGGCGGTCACCCTGCGGCTGCACCTGTTTAAGCGCTGCGTCATTGGCCAGCACTACCGTGTTGAATGACTGGTCACCTTCATTGACCGCCCGCATGATCAGGGTGCCACCGCCCATGAAGCGAGCAGTTCGGTCTCCGGACAAGGCAGACGCTGCCTCTGCAGAACTGGCAAATGTCTTGACGCTGATACTCATCTTGTTCCTTCCGGCATGTCCTTAAGCGGCCACGCCCATATGACTTCGAATGGCTTCAAATCCCGCCTCGTAAATCTCTGTTCCAACCAGGTTCCCAAGTTGGGTCTCTTCGCCTGCCGGCGTCGAAAAATTACCTTCCCACTGCCAGAACGTGCGATCCCCATCGGTCACCGGAAACAGCCGCACGTGACTGACATAGTTGAACAGCGGCACCGGCGTATCGAGCAGGCAGTAACTGTAGGCGGCATCAATGTCCGACAGTGTCATCAACTGTTCGCGCAGCAGTGAGCCGTCCTGCAAGTGGAACTTGCGGATACAGCCGACGATATCGGAGGCCCGCCCGCGCTCAATTTCACTGTCGGCCACTGCCGGATGCCAGCGGTCATGGCCGTTGAAATCACGCAACACATCCCACACCGCGTAGATCGGTGCGTCCAGTATCGTGCTCTTCAGAACCTTGACCATCAAACCCTACCCGCCAAAATGCCGCTTCAGCGCATCAAATCCGCCCTGAAACACGTTGGTTGCAATGCCGTTGGAAACGTCCGCCTCGACATCGGGTGAGCAGTCAAACTCTGCCGACCATTCAACGAAGCAGCGGTCTCCGTCGCTGATCGGGGTCAGTCGAAGTGTCGCGACATAGTTCTCGATCGGCATCGGACTTTCCAGGATGGAATACGTGCAGAACGTGTCGTAGTCACTCAGCGCCAGCAGTTGCTCGCGGATCTGATCACCGTTCTGCAGCCGGAAATTGCGGATGCAGCCGACCTTGTCGGACGGCTCACCATTTTCGATCTGGCTGTCGGCGATACGCGGATGCCAGCGCGGCAGGCTGTTGAAGTCGCGCACCCGTTCCCAGACCTTTGAGGACGGGGCGGCAATGACGCTGGATACATATACTCGTGCCATGTCTGTCGCCGCCTATTTCTTAGCCTTGGTGTCGTCATCACCGGCAGGCTTGCCGGACCCGTCCGACGAGCTGCCATCTTCCGGTTTGCCGCCACCGGTATTGCGCCCCGCCTCCTTGGCAATACGCTGCATGTCCGATGCTTCACGGATCAGACCGCCCTGCTTCGACAGGTTGGACCCGTCAATCCCGATGTCGGACAACAGGCTGTCGACCATGGGAGCCTGTACCCGGTAGCGCAGCGCTGAATTGATCACCTCATCCGTCGGTGTTCCCTTGCCGCCGCCATCACCACCGCTGCCGGAACTGCCACCGGCACCCATGCCATCAAGCTGCATGATGCGGATGTCCTGGATTTTCTCCATCGGCTTGACCGACGCCGCCACGATGCCTTCAACCTTGTCGAGCAGCTTGCGGCGGAACAGGCCGTACCGGGCCTCATCCGACAGCACGTTCTCTGCCTCGTACAACAGTTTCTGAGCTTCCGCCTCGACCGCCGCCCGGATCTGGTCGGCTTCCGCTGCAATACGGGCTTCGGCGGCTGCTTTTTCCGCCATCACCACGTCTACGCTGCGGCGCCGATTGGCCTCTTCGGTTTCACGGGTTGTCTTGACCCGCTCTTCGGCTTCTGCTGCGCGGGCACGGGCAACGTCGGCCTCCGCCTGGGCTGCAGATTGTTCCAGCGACTTCTTGTAAAGATCGACCGCCTTTTCCATTTCAGCAGATTCGACTTCGCGCTCGCGATTGACTTCCAGCTTGCGCCGTTCGGTCTCATGGCCGATGCGGGCCTCATCGAGACCGCGTTCAGACGCAATGCGCGAGCGTTCGATGTCTTCAGTTGAGGCAATCTCAGCCTCACGCAGCGCCTGCATGCGGGCAACTTCCAGTTGCTCCAGCGACCGTTTGCGCTCCAGCCGGGCCGCATCCAGTGCCTGTTCGCGTTCAACATCGGACCGGTCAATATCACGTTGCGCCGCAATTTCAGCCTGCTTGATGCGAGCTTCGGCACCGGCACGTTCCGACTTCGCTTCAGCAACGGCGACAATGCGCTGCTCGTCTGCCTGCTCGATGATGGTCTTGCGATCAATGTCAACCAGGTCACGAGCCTTGGAGGCTTCAATGCGCTCTCTGTCCACGTTCAGCTCAACTGCGATGCGCTCACGTTCGACCTTGTCACGTTTGGAGATTTCACGGGTTTCCACGGCCTCGTCGCGGCCAATTTCACGGTCGCGAATCTCCTGCTCCGCCGCGATACGCTCTGCCTTGACCGTCTTTTCCTGGGCCACACGGGCAGCCTCGATCGCCTCATTGGCAGCAATCTGGGCCTGGTCGAGCGCCTTGTTGCGTTCAATCTCGAGATTGCGGATTTCCTCATCACGTGAAATCTGGTCGCGCGAGGTTTCCGTCTCCTTCTCGATCTTCATCTTGTCCACGACACGGCGCGACGCAGCCTGCGTGCTCTCGACGGCTTCCTGGCGCTGGATTTCACGCACCCGGATTTCGGTTTCCGCAACAATGCGTTCTGCATCCACCTTCTTTTTCTGGGCGATGCGGGCGGCGTCGGTTGCTTCTTGCGCCGAGACTTCGCGCAGCGCGGTTTCCTCACTGCGTGCAATCCGTTCCGCATCGATCTTTGCCTGCTGGGCAAGCCGGGCCGTTTCGGTAACTTCGGCTGCGCTGATCTGCGCTGTATCTACCGCGCGGTTGCGGGCGATCTCGCGTTCGCGCAGGTCCTGTTCAAAGGCAATGCGTTCTGCCGCGATCTTCTTCTCCTGGGCAATGCGGGCAGCTTCGGTTGCCTCGGCAGAAGCAATCTCGGCTTCCTGGATGGCCTGGGTCCGGCGGATATCACGCGCCTTGGTCGCCTGCTCACTGTCGATGCGATCCACAGCCAGTTTCATTTCCTGGGCTATGCGGGTCGCTTCAACCGCTTCACGCGCCGCAATCTCAGCCTCGTCAATGGCCTGGTTACGCTCGATCTGCAGGGCGCGCAGCCGCTCTTCCTGACCGATGCGCGATACTTCGGTGGATTCGCGCGCCACGATGTCAGCTTCTTCCAGCGTCCGGCGCTGCTCGATTTCCAGCGCACGGGTTGCCTGGTCGGATTCGATCCGTTCAGCCGCAAGTTTCTTCTCGCGTGCAATACGAGCCGCTTCCGTCGCCTGCTGGGCAGCAATTTCCGCTTCCTCAAGCGCTTTTTGCCGGTCAATTTCAAGAGTGCGAATTTGCTTGTCTGACGCAATCCGATCACTGTTGACTTCGGTTTCCTGCGCGATGCGTAGTTTTTCGGTTGCCTCCCGGGACGCTATCGTTGCCGCTTCCACCGCTTGTCCGCGCGCGATCTCGCGTCGCTGGGTGTCTTCTTCCTTGGCGATACGCGCCTCGGTTATTGTCCGTTCCTGTTCAATGCGGGCACGTTCAGTCGCTTCAGTTGCGGCAATCTCTGCATGCTCGATTGACTTGCGGCGCTCGATCTCCTGAGCTTCAGTCTGCTGCTCATTGGAAATCCGCGCTTCGTTAACCTGGCGTTCCTGTTCGATGCGAGCACGCTCGGTCTTTTCCCGCGCGCCGATTTCAGCCGCTTCCACAGCCTGCTGGCGCTCGATTTCCTGCTGCCGGATATCGCGTTCAGACGCAATCCGGGCTTCTGAAATCTGGCGTTCCTGTGCAATGCGCTGGGTCTCGATGGTTTCGCGCGCGGTAATCTGCGCCCGTTCGGCATCGGTTTCACGTTCAGCGCGTTCACGCGCCAGTTCAGCCCGTTGCTGGGCCCGGCGAAACTCGACATCACGTTCCTGGGTCAGACGGGCCTCTTCGCTCTCGCGCTCGATTTCCAGCGCTTGCTTTTCAGCTTCCAGGTTGCGCGAGCGAATGCGGATCATCGAGTCCTGTTCGATGTCATTGCGCACCTTGCGCTTGGCTTCGATGTCCTCGATCAGCCGGGTCAGACCGTCTGCATCAAACCGGTTGGACGGGTTGAAGTATTCCAGCCCGGTCTGGTCAATATCCTTGATGGCAACGGACTCGAGCTCAAGCCCGTTCAGGTCGAGGCCGTCCTGAGCCGCCTCGGCCACCCGTTTCACATAGGCGCCACGCTGTTCATGCATTTCCTCCATGGACATTTCCGACGCAACGGACCGCAGAGCTGAAATGAACTTGCCCGACAGCAGTTCATGCAAGCGGCCCTGTTCCAGCGTGCGCCGGCCCAGTGTGGAGGCGGCGATGGAGACCGAAGCCCTTGCCGGGCGCACACGGACGTAGAATTCAGCTTCCACGTCAACCCGCATCCGGTCCTTGGTGATCAGCGCCTGTTCCTTTTCGCGCACAACTTCCAGAGGCAGCGTGTTCATGTTGACGGGCGTTATGTCGTGGATGATCGGCCACACGAACGCGCCGCCATCAATCACCACCTTTTCACCCAGAAAACCGGTCCTGACAAAAGCCACTTCCTTGGTGGACCGGCGGTACAGCCAGTTCATCACCCAGTAAATGATCGCAATGACGATAACCGCCAGAATGAGCCATAATATAAGCTGGCCAATCAGCTGTCCGGTCATGATCTTCCCTCCATTACGCTGCCCAGCGGCAGCCCGTTAATTCTTTCGGCCATCAGGCCATCTTGATCTGCTTGAACGTCTTCGTCTGTTCCGTCAGCGCACCTTCGGCAGGCAACCGCTCCATCGATGAAGCGCCATAGAACCCGTGACAGTTACTGGTGTTCTTCAGCACGTATTCCGCATCATCGGGCATCGCCACCGGTCCGCCATGGACGAGCACGATGATATCCTTGTTGACTTTCAGAGCAGCCTCCGACCAGGCATCGACCTTGGCGGGCACATCCTCAAGCGTCTGTGCCGTTTCCGCACCAATCGACCCGCCGGTGGTCAGGCCAAGATGGCACACGATGATGTCGGCACCGGCCTGCGCCATGGCGGCGGCATCATCCTCGTTGAAAACATAAGGCGTGGTCAGCATGTCTTTCCGGTGCGCCTTGGCGATCATGTCCACTTCCAGCGAAAACGACATGCCGGTTTCTTCCAGGTTGGCCCGGAACGTTCCGTCGATCAGGCCGACGGTCGGAAAATTCTGAACTCCGGAAAACCCGACCCGTTTCAGATCATCAAGGAACACATCCATCAGCCGGAAAGGATCGGTACCGTTGACACCGGCCAGCACAGGGGTGTTGGTGGCCACCGGCAACACCTCCGATGCCATTTCCATGACGATCTGATTGGCGTCACCATAGGGCATTAGGCCGGCAAGCGAACCGCGCCCGGCCATGCGGTAACGGCCGGAATTATAGATCACGATAAGATCGATACCACCGGCTTCTTCGCATTTGGCCGACAGGCCGGTACCCGCACCACCGCCGACAATGGGCTCGCCGCGGTCAATCATGCCACGAAATTTCTCGACGATTGCTGCTCGTTCAAACCGGGCCATTATTATCTCCTTGCCTGTTTTCGCGACGGCCTGCCGCCGCCATGCAGCGACCGGAAGGCATCAACCACCAGCGCTGAAAATTCGGGATCATTTACATTGTGCGGCACCCGCACCAGTTGCCGTGACGAGGTTTGCCGCACGGTGCGCTCAAGCGCGTCGAACAGCGCCTTGTTTGCAGCCGGATCATGGAATGCCTTGCCGGGCGCATCGAGCATCGACACACCACCTTCGGGAATGAAGAACCTGACCGGCGCCTCCATCTCGTTGAGGCGCTCGCCGATCCAGCGGCCCATGCGCTCGTTTTCCTCTGCCGTCGTGCGCATCAGGGTAACTTGCGGATTGTGCTCGTAGAACACCCTGTCCTTGTATTTCTCAGGCACCGTGTCCGGCGGGCCGAAGTTCACCATGTCGAGCGCGCCGCAAGACCCTACATAAGGCATGCCGGCGCGTATCATGGCGCCGAAGCGATCCTCGGTCGCAGCGAACACCCCGCCCGCTATCATGTCGCAGATTTCTGTTGTGGTGATATCAACCACACCGGTGAGAAGCCCGGAGTCCACCAGTTTTTCCATCGACTGGCCGCCAACGCCTGTAGCGTGGAACACGAGGCAGTCAAAGTCGGCCTCAAGATCAGCGGTGATCTGCTGAATACACGGTGTGGTGACCCCGAACATGGTCAGTCCGATCGCCGGCAGTTCGTCTGCAGTTTCTGCTGTCGATCGTGGCATGCTCGACTTGCGGGCGTTGACCATGCCGGCCATGGCATGTGCCCCATTGCCGAGCACCTGGCGGGTTATCGAGTTCAAGCCCTGCACATCCGCAACAGAATACATCATCATGATGTCGGCCGGGCCCACATACATCTGAACATCACCGGATGCCACGGTGGAAATTATCAGTTTTGGAACGCCAACGGGCAAGCTGCGCATGGCAGGCGAGACGATCGCAGTACCGCCGGAACCGCCTGCGCTGATAATACCGGCAATGCCCGATTGCCGCTTGATCCAGCGTTCGAATGCCAATGTCATGCCTGCCACCGATGTGCCGCGATCATTGGTGAACACACCTGCAGCGCCGCGCGGATGATAGGCGGCAATCTGGTGTGGCGGAATTTCAGCGCCGGAATGCTTGCCCGACGTTGACAGGTCCACCATGCGCACAGCCACCCCGTCCGCCTTCAGAAGATCTCTGACATAGCGCAGCTCAACGCCCTTGGTGTCCAGCGTTCCAGCCACCAGCACTACATTTTCACCGACTGCCGACAAAGGTCTGAGTTCAACATGGTCCATACCGCCGGCCACAGGTGCTGCAACTGTTTCAGTGCGCGCCGCCATCTCGATCTGCCGGGCCGGCACAATCGGTGACCAGCGCGTCGGCAGTTTCGGATTGGACACATAAATCTTGCGTGGTCCCCGGACCTTTGGCGCATCGGTGTCCCCGGCAGCATCCTGCTCTGCAATATCATCATCACCGTCACCGTGACGGCCAACGCCGAGCAGGTTCTGCTGTAACTCGCGGTCTGCCGCCAGAGCGCTTGCCGACATCAGCCGGTTGACCCGGCCATTGACCATGATCGCGACATTTTCCGAGATAGCCGTTGCCACACCGATATTCTGTTCAATCACCAGAACGTCGATGTCGCCTTCCTCACCCAGGTGCATCAGCATGTCGGCAACCTGTGACACGATCACCGGTGCAAGGCCCTCGGTAGGCTCATCCATGACCAGCAGGCGCGGATTCAGCAACAGTGCCCGGCTGATGGCGAGCATCTGCTGCTCACCGCCTGACAACTGGCTGCCGCCATTGTTCTTGCGTTCGGCCAGCCGCGGGAAGGTTGAATAGATGCGATCTATCGACCAGGCACCGTCATGGCCCGCTACCGTCATGCGCAAATGCTCGTCAACTGTGAGCGAGCGCCACAGCCGCCGTCCCTGCGGCACATACCCGATGCCCATCCGCGCGATTTCAGACGGTTGCCTGTTGGTAATGTTCTGACCGTTGAACGTGATCGAGCCGGAGCTGACCGGCACCAGGCCCATGATCGCCTGGCACAGCGTGGTTTTGCCCATACCGTTCCTGCCGACCACCGACAGTACACCCTGGCCCAGGCTCAGATCGACGCCCTGCAGCGCATGTGATGCGCCATAATAGACGTTGAGGTCCTTGACCTCGAGAATGGAAGAAGATGACCGTTCAGCCATGTGTGAACCCTCCCCCCAGATAGAGTTCCTGCACTTCGGGATCAGCCTCGATTTCTTCCGGCTTGCCCTCTTTGAAGATGCGGCCATTGTGCATCATCGTGACACTTTCAGCCACCCGCAGGGCTACATCCATATCGTGCTCGATGATGATGTATCCCATGTGACCGGGAAGATTGTTCAATATGTCGATCAGTTCCCGCCGCTCGGTTGGAGACAGGCCGGCGGCAGGCTCGTCAAACAGGATGAAGCGTGGCGCACCGGCAAGAGCCAGGGCAATTTCAAGTTGGCGCTGCTGCCCATATGAGAGTGCCGACACCAGAGTGTCGCGCACGTCTGTCAGGTGTACGGCGTCGATCAGGTCACTTGCCGAATGCATCAGCGCATCCAAACGCCCCGGACGGATCATCGAGAAGCGATTGCGCGAAACACCGCGGCAGGCAAGGTAGACATTGTCGATGACGGTCAGCCCGCCAAACAGCAGCGATATCTGGTAGGTTCGGCGCAGGCCCCGGCGAATCCGGTCATGCGGCGGGAATTTCGTGACGTCCTCGCCAAACATCCTGACCACTCCGGATGTGGGCAGGAAATCACCGGTAATGCAGTTGAACAAGGTGGTCTTGCCGGCACCGTTTGATCCTAAAACGGCACGGCGTTCGCCAGGCTTGACGGTCAGGGTGATATCCTGCATCGCTGCCAGAGCCCCGAAGAACTTGCTGACACCGCGCAATTCAAGCGCATTGGCGGTGCCTGTCGCCGATAACCTGCTCGCCGTTGAGGAGGTGTTTGCCATAGCGTTCATGCCTCGCTGCCTCCGTCCTTGTTCCGGGCTTCACCGGTCAGCGGGTCAGTGGAATTCATGCGATTGCGCCACCGCTCCCATAGCCCGAGAATTCCGTCCGGCGACCAGAACACGATGACCAGGAACACCAGGCCAACCAGCAACTGAAAGCGTTCGCCCGACAAACCCATCGACACCATGAAATCGAGCGCAAAGGTTCTGAGCAGGACATAAATGATGGCACCGATAAAAGGCCCGACAGGGCGCGCCAGGCCGCCCACAACCGCGATGATCAATATGTCGATGGCAGGGCCGATCCCCGCTGTTCCCGGTGATACCTGGCCGTTCAGCCAGACCAGCAGAATGCCGGCAACCGCAGCGATAAAACTGGCAAATACATAAGCTGCGATCCGGTGCGCGGTGACATTGTATCCCAGCGCCTCCATGCGCCGCGCGTTGTCGCGCACGCCTTGCAGCGCCAGGCCGAACGGCGCACGTGACACATACAATACCGACAGATAGGCAACCGCCGCCCAAAACAGTGTCAGATAGTAAAACGGGATTGGCTGGCGCCAGTCGACACCGAACAATTGCGGCGGCTTGACCCCGTTGAACCCGGAAAAACCGTTGAACAATACGTAGTTCTGACGGGTGAAATAGAAGAACGCTGACGCGATGGCCAGCGTGATCATGATCGTGTAGATGCCCTCCGTGCGCACGGCCAGAGCGCCAGTCAGGGTGCCGAAACCGGTGGCTATGATCAGGGCAATCGGGATTGCAACCCACCACGGCCAACCCAGCGAAATCTGGGTGATCGCACTGTCACCGAAAATGGCCAGCATGTAGGCCGCGCACGCAGCCACCGACATCTGCACAAGCGAAACCATGCCGCCATAGCCACCCAGAAACATCAGGCTCAGTGCAATCATGCCAAGAATGAGCGCCCATCCGAAAACCTGAAACAGGAAAAAAGGCCCCACCAGGGCCGGCATCAGAAGCATGACAGCGCCGACAATCCAGTATGGTGTCGGGATCGACCCCAACGATAAACCGGACCATGCGGATTGTGGTTTGCCATCGATCGACGTTGTGCCTGTTTCTTCGGTTACGGCCATCGGCTTCTAGCGCCTCTCGCCAAGCAGGCCCTGCGGCCTGAACGCCAGCACCACCACCATGATCAGGAAGGTCAGCACGACAGCATAGGTCGGCATGTAGACCGAGCCGAACTGCTCGGCCAGCCCGATCAAAAGCGCGCCAAGAGCCGCACCCGGAATCGATCCCATACCACCGACAATCACCACCACAAGCGAGGCCAGCAGGAAGCGGGTATCTTCACCCGGTGCCAGCGACTGGAACGTGCCGCCGACCACACCGGCCACACCGGCCAGGCCTGCACCAAACGCAAACACCAGCACAAACACCCGCTGGATGCGCACACCGGTGGCGGACAACATGTCACGGTCATCAACCCCGGCGCGAATCAGCATGCCGACACGGGTCTTGTTGAGCGACAGCCACATGGCGAGGCCGATGACAATCGACGCCACCAGAATGACAATCCGGACAAACGGGTATTTCAGGAAAACCGCCTCACCACTACTTTTTACAGCCGTCACAATGGGCAGTTGTATCGGTCCCGACAACCAGTCCGGTGTGAGTATCTGGTAGAAGTCACCACCCCAGTACCACAGCATCAAGTCTGCCACGACAATGGAGATACCGATTGTCACCAGTGTCTGGCGTAAGTCCTCACCCTCCATTCGCTGAAAAACCAGCACCTGCAGCAGCACGCCCATGGCACCGACAACCACAAACACGACGACGAAACTGAGCAGCCACCAGCCGGTCGTGTTGGCCACATCATAGCCAATGTACCCGCCAAGCAGGTACAGCGAGCCATGCGCCAGGTTGACGTTCTTCATAAGACCGAAGATCAGCGTGAAGCCACTGGCAACCAGGAAATACAGCGCACCCAGCGTGACTCCATTGAACAGGGCGTTCAGAAAGATTTTCTTGCGCCCGAACGTATCGACAAATCCGGGTGGCCACGGCGCAAAAATCGCCCAGATCAGAAAACAGATGGCCAGCACGATGATCAGCGACCAGAACGGGTTACGTGCCATGAAATCCTTCATGCCGCGTCTCCCCGGCAGCAGTCTTCACATGCCTGCAAACAGTTGGTGAACGTGTGTCGCCCTGCCATGGTCAAGATGTATTCCTCCGCCCGGAAGTGTACATTGCACTACCAGATTCCACACAATCATAGGAGCAGGTGCACGTGAATGCATACCTGACAGTCTTATGGTCTTGTAATTGATCGTAGATTTACCCTGTTTAGGGCGATAATTGTGCCACCCGGCGATAGTCGGACGGTGGAATCCCAACATTCGAGGCAAAGAATCGGGTGAAGCTGGCTTGAGACGAGAAGCCCAGATCGAGCCCGATCGAGGTAACCGCGTCGCTGGATTGGGTCAGGCGCTCTATGGCCGTCTCCATCCGCAGGGTATTCAGGTAGATGTTGGGTGTCAGCCCGATATTCTCCTTGAACAGCTTGAAAAAGTGCGGGCGCGAGATACCGGCACCGCGCGCGATCGAGTCCAGCAGAATACTCTCCCCCTCGCCCAGGCGGGATTTCATCAGCTTGATGGAATTGCGGATCCGGAAATCCCGCAACATGGCGACCGGCATTTCATTCTGTGCCTCGCTGGTACTGGAGGCCCAGCTTTGATTGTAGGATTCCTGGGTCAGTTCAAACACACAAGCCTGTATCAGTTCCCCGCAGGCATCATCCAGAAGCAACTGAGACGTCTGGTGCACGAGTTGGCGGACCGGTGGCGACATCTCGATGAGCGATGAGCCGAAATTCAAACCGAAGCGGGCATGCTTCGACATTTCCAGAAACCATTCAGGCCGGATATACATGACCAGAAACAGGGAGCCGTTCTCGAGATCGCCGGGATGAAAACTGTGTGGTTGCCATGGGCTGACTGCAGCGCCGGACGCCCTGTCCAGGTTATGCTGGACACCTTCAACCGCCATGCCGCCATGCTTGCCACTGACATAGAACACCAGGTGACCCTCTCGGTGCGCATGGGTCGCAAGTTCCCGGTCAAGCTGATACAGCGTGACGCGGCCAAATACACCGTGATACACGGCAAGGGCTCTACTCATCGCTTCCTCCCGCAACAGTGCGGTTTATTATTTCTGCACTATTTGCAGCTGTTTTTTCCAAATCATGGCCAAGCACGAGCAATTCAGCAAGCGGAATCTCAGCTTGCCGGTATCCGCTGACTGCTCATCCAGGCCATAAAGGATCAAGCAGACGTATATGCCGTCTTGACGGTGGTATGGAATTCCGCGGCATACCGGCCCTGCTCGCGGGGTCCGTAACTGGAGCCCTTCGCACCACCGAACGGCACATGATAATCGACGCCTGCAGTGGGCAGATTGACCATCACCATGCCGGCCTGCGCATTGCGCTTGAAGTGCGTAGCGTGTTTCAAACTCTGCGTGCAGATGCCCGATGACAGGCCGAACGCCGTGTCATTGGCAACCTGCAGGGCTTCCTCATAGTCACGAACCCGGATCACCGATGCCACCGGACCAAACACTTCTTCCGTGTTGATACGCATGTCATTGCGGGTATCGGTAAACAGGGCCGGTTGCATGTAGAACCCGGTCTTGTCGCGTTTCAAGCGCTCGCCGCCAACACGCAATGTGGCCCCTTCCCGGCGGCCGATCTCGACATAATCAAGATCCTGCTGCAGTTGTGTTTCGTCCACCACCGGGCCTATCTGGGTTCGGCTGTCCAACGCATCACCGACATTCAGGTCCCTGATCCGGGACGCGCAAGCCTCCACGAAACGGCTGTGAATACCTTCGGTGACAACCAGGCGCGAAGACGCCGTGCAGCGCTGTCCGGTTGAGTAGAACGCGCCCTGAACGGCGCAGTCAACGGCCACATCCAGGTCAGCATCATCCAGCACCACCAGCGGGTTCTTGCCGCCCATTTCAAGCTGAAATTTGCGCATGTGACGCACACTTGCCTGCGCCACCCGCTCACCGGTGGCTTGCGAGCCGGTAAAGGTAATGGCCTTGACGCGGGCATCATCCAGCATGGCCTGTCCCACCACCGAGCCCGGCCCGTTGACCAGGTTGATGGTGCCGGCTGGCATGCCTGCCCGATGCAGGATGTCTACAATCGCCCAGGCACATCCCGGCACCAGCTCAGCCGGTTTGAACACCACCGGATTGCCGTAGCAGATGGCGGGCGCGATTTTCCACGCAGGTATGGCAATGGGGAAATTCCACGGTGTAATGATACCCACTACACCGATCGGCTCGCGGGTAATCTCGACATCGACACCAGTCCGGACAGACGGCAGTTTTTCGCCAGTCAGGCGCAGGGTTTCCCCGGCAAAGAAATTGAAGATCTGCGCAGCGCGCACCGTCTCGCCGATGCCTTCGGCCAGGGTCTTGCCTTCTTCGCGCGACAGCAGGCACCCGATGTCCTCCCGCCTTGCCATGATCTCATCGCTGGCAGTGCGCAAAATATCGTGCCGCGCCTGGATGCCGCTTGCTGCCCAGTCGTGAGCCGCTGCATTCGCTGCCGCAATCGCCGCCTCGACATCATCCGTAGTCGCCGTGGCGTAGTGGCCGATAACGTCATCTGTGTCAGACGGATTGATATTCGCCGATGCATGCTCGCCGGCCTGCCATTGTCCGCCGATCAGGTTTGGTTTTACATCACTCATTTCACCCACCGTGCCGGTTCAAAAGCACAGGGCGCCTCGGTGTTCCCGAGGCGCCCTGGATATTTCAGGTCATGTCAAAGAAGCTGCAATCAGAACTTCTTGCATTCCGGTACATCACGAGACGGCAGGCCCACTGACTTGAACACTTCCGGATCAATGCCCAGCGTCTGGTTCACGTTCGGAACGATCTTGACCAGCTTGTTGACCAGGTTGCCGTTTTCTTCAACCACTTCTGTCACGAAGTTAGTGCCGATGGCCTGGCGATTGCTGTCCAGCGTGATCTTGCCGTTGGGTGCATCAAGCTCCAGTGTCGACAAGCATTGCCGCAGACCCTTGTGCCCATCACCAAGTTCGCCTTTCACATTGTCCATGCAAATCTTCATGGCATTGAACGCGTTGTAATAGCCGGTCGCCATCAGAGCGGGACTGGGGAAGCGTTTCTCAGGCGGGAAGGCATCCTGGTAGGCCTTCACAAAAGCCTGCCACTTCTCATTGTCCCAGGTATCAGCCTGCGGGCCTGAACCAGGTGTGCCGATGAGCGCATCC
Source organism: uncultured Anderseniella sp. (assembly GCA_938039915.1). Taxonomy (GTDB): domain Bacteria; phylum Pseudomonadota; class Alphaproteobacteria; order Rhizobiales; family Aestuariivirgaceae; genus Anderseniella. Next base: position 10,588 of record CALHUA010000034.1, on the reverse strand, counting down.
TTTGCCTTGCCCTTCGAAGACAACACCGTGCCGTCAATCATGATGGTACCGCCGATCAACTTGGCGTCACCGCCTGCCTGCTGGTACTGATTAAGGAAGTTGACGGCATCGCCGCCACCCAGACCGAGATAGATCGCATCAACATCATCCGGCAGGGATGCGATGATCGACGCGAAGTCCTTGGTACCCAGCGGCACCCACAGACGCTCGGTGATTTCACCGCCCGCGCCGCAGAATTCCAGCGCAAAGCCGAACACCTGCGTATAAATGAAGGAATAGTCCTCACCGATGGTAGCGACTTTCTTGTAGCCCTTTTCCTTGAACACGTACTCGCCAAGCCCGGCTGACCATTGCGCGCCGTCCATGTTGAAACGGAAGAAATTTTCCGATGGTGTGACGTAGGTGGTTTCCTGGGCACCTGAGATGCCGTTGATGAAGGTCACCTGCGGCTGGGTCTTGGAGTAGTCGCGGATGGCGATGCCTTCGGAACCGGAAAGCGGACCGATGATGATATCGACCTTGTCCTGTTCCACAAGTTTGCGGGCGGCGCGCAATGCGCTGTCCGGGCTGGCGTCGGTCGCGCCGACGATTACCTCGATTTCACGGCCCCCGGCCATGCCCTTGGCTTCTTTCATGGCGACTTCGAAGCCACGCTGGCCGTCTTCGCCAAGTACGGTATAGGTTCCCTCAAGCGTCGCCATGAAGCCGATCTTCAGCTTGTCGGCCGCCTGAGCCGACCCGGCTGCAAGAACCGCAGCAGCAGCAACAGTTGAAATAAGCAATTTGCGCATAATAGTCTTCCTCCCATTAAGGCATGTGCGTCATGCACCAGAAAAACCGCGTCGTTTCTCGCGCGATTGGATCAAGCGTAAACTGCAGATCGTCCGTAACAAGCCCAAAGAGTGTCGACTTGTAACCCTAAGTCTCTTTTTTGCCGCATCAAAACCCGGACAATTACAGGTGGAAACACCATCAATGACCGTATTGCGGCGTTTTCAGGCGCTGTTTTCGATGTCATATACCTGAACCTTGCTCCACAGGCTTGCGCAGGTCTCCAGAAACATCTGGTGCGCCTGCCCGGCCTGATAGGCATCGTGGCTGGCAAGGTCTGAAAACTTCAGTAACACCGCGTAATCGTAACTGCTGTCGATCACCGGTCGGCTGGTGGCCGCCGGTTTCCCGATCTGGCGCTCCATCACATTGGGGTCACGGGTCAGGAGATCCAGACCGTTCTCAAACTGCCGAATCTGTTCGGGACCTGTTGTCTTCCACAACCAGAAGAACACGGTGTGTATGTGCATGCAAAGCTCCAAACCTGTCTTGCCGGCGCAGATGGCCCGCAACCGGACGAATGGCAGGTGTCCTAGCAGCCAGGCGGCGGCGAGACCTTCCTTATAGTAGGATTTTTGCTACTGCTCAGGCTTACGCGGCCATGGCCGCTATCACAGCCTCGAATGACGGACGCAACTTGCCTGTTCCCTCCGAAATAGCCTGAGAGTTGGCTGCCAGCAGGTTCATGGCGTAGTCATATTCCTGCTCAAACTGCGGCAGTTCTTCATCCAGGAACGAGAACAGCAGCACGATCCGCCAGTCCGCCGATGTTTTCGCCAGATCGAGAACTTCAGGAGTGCTCTCCAGCTCCATTTCCATAACGCGGTAGTAGAAGTTTTCGCTCAGCAGGCGCTTCTTCAGTTCCTGAAGGTCTGCAAACAACTGCTGGACCTGTGCCTCCACGCAATGCGGCGCGGAATACTCAAGCCTGATACATTTGCGGGCACTGGCAGTAACCTCCTGCGCCCAGCGAAAAGATTCCGGAAATTCCTTGGCCAGGACCACGGCCAAAGAGCCGTTAATCCCGGTTTGGTCTGGTTGCCACGCTTGTTCACCAACAGACACATGTAACGCTGATACCGCCAACTCGCCCTCCACTGTCTAACTCACCCAATTCCGGGTTGTTTTCGTTGGGTCAACCAGAATTCAACTCCAAGATTGCGTCAACACATTACGCCAAGTTACGAACACATTACCGTCACATTTGCCTAAAACAGGACAATTTTGCCTGTTCTCAGGCCTGGATTGTGCATAAGTCAAACGGCTACACAGTGTGACGATTGTCACATTCCAAGGTTTAGGCCTGTGCAATATTGAGGTTAATAAAACAACAAGAACGTCTCGTCTTGAAGGAACGCAAAGATGACCAGGCAACACCACACCAGCTTCACCCGCGCCATTTTGAAGTCCACGCAGCGCCTGCTGCGCGCCAACTCGAACCGCAATCTTCTGGCCAGCAGTCATATTGACGCGCGCACAATGAGAGACATCGGCATCAGCCGGGTCGGAATGTCCTAGAGCCCTTTCCTGCCAAGTTTCCCTGCAACTTTTCCCCGGGCCCTGCGCCCGGGGTTTTTCGTGTCAGATAATTCGTCGTGACAAATCAGGCCGTCGCCAGCAGTACGATACCGATAACCACGAACACCACCGAGATCATTCTCAGTTTCCAGGGGCGCTCGCCAAACCACACGACCCCAATCAGGGCAGCGATGATCACGCTCGATTCCCGGATCGCCGATACGGTGCCAAGCGAGGTAAGGCCCTTGGCATAGATCGCCAGTCCATAAGCCAACGCTGAAATCAGACCGCCACCGATACCGATCACGTAGCTTTTCAGTGGATAGTCGCGCAACTTGTTCCACCGCATGCCCAGCAAAACGGCGGTCGACACGGCTTCCAGCGCAAACAGCCAGCCAATATACCCCAGCGGGTTGCCGGAGGCCCGCACCCCCATGCCGTCGACCACGGAATAAGAGGCAATGGTGATACCGGTCAATATAGCAGCCGCCAGCGCGCTGGCATTGATCTTGGTGCCGCGTCCGCCAAAGGTCTGCGCACCAATTGCAACTGATATTATCAGGATGCCGGCCCACGCCATCGGTGGCAGAACCTCGCCGGCGAAAAACTGGGCGCCCAGTGCCACCAGAACCGGTGCCACGCCGCGGGCGATCGGATAGACCTGGCTGAGGTCGCCGAACCGGTAGGCTACCAGCAGAAAACCGTAATAGAAGTAGTGAATGAAGGTTGACGCTGCAATAAACGGCCACGCTTCACGCGCTGGCGGCAGATACATCACCACCATGACGGCTCCGATGAGGCCATGACCCAAATTGATCAACCCGAGCGTAATCACCCGATCGGCAGACCCCTTGACCAGGGCATTCCACACCGCGTGCAGCACGGCTGCGCACAGGATGAGGCCTATGGCAAATTGAGTTGGAGCGCCCATTCAGGTGTGTCCGGAGGTCGGATTGGCGGGTGTCACGAAACGGTTTCGTTTATTGCCGTCTCAACTATTGTCAATGCCACGTCCAGGTCTTCTTGCGCAATGGTCAAAGGCGGCGAAAGTGTCAGGACGCAGCCTTGCGAAATCTTGAAGCTCAGACCCTGGTCCAGGCACTTGTAATAGATTTTTTCTGCCAGTTCGGGTGCAGGAGACCTGGTCTCCCTGTCCGACACGATCTCGACACCGAACATCAGCCCCCTGCCCCTCACATCACCAGCAATCGGACAGTCTGAGGCAAAGTCCCGCAACCGGTTCATGGCGTAGTCGCCCAACCGGGCTGATCGTTCCACCAGCCCTTCATCCTCAATGATGTCGAGCGTGGTCAGGGCAGCGCGTGCCGTGACCGGGTTCTTCTCATGGGTATAGTGGCCAATGGCAAACTCGCCGCAGACATTCAGATCTTCGCGCGCAATGGCCGCTGCGATCGGCAAAATACCACCGCCCAGCGCCTTGCCCACGACGCAGATATCCGGCACCACGCCATCATGGTCGAAGGAGAAGAACTTTCCGGTCTTACCGAGACCAGTCGGTATTTCATCGAAAATCAGCAAGGTGCCGTGCCGGTCGCAGGCCTCGCGCACCTTCTGCCAGTATCCCGGCGGCGGGATCTGCGGCACCGCCCGCATGGGCTCTGCAATGACGGCTGCCACATCGCCTTCACGCTCCAGCACATAATCGACCATCGAGGCACAGGCCAGTCCGCAATTGTCCGGTCCGGGGTGGCCATAAGGACAGCGATAGCAGGCAAACGGAGCAACGTGTTCGGCTCCCGGTGTCAGCGGACCGGCAATGTGAGATCGGAATGTTGCCTCGCCGCCGACCGACGATGCGCCGAACCCCGCTCCGTGAAATGCATCCCAGAACGATAGTGTCTTGAACCGCCCGGTCGCCGCGCGTGCGATCTTCAGCGCCACTTCCACTGCGTCCGACCCACCGGTGGTGAACAGGACCCGCTTCAGATCGCCAGGTGCCAGCTTGCCCAACCGTTCGGCAAGTTGCACCGAAATTTCATTGGTGAACCGGCGTGGCGAAAAACTCAGATCATCCAGCTGATCCTTGATGGCTGCGACCAGGCGCGGATGGCCGTAGCCGATATGGTGCACGCTGTTGCCGTGGAAATCCATGTAGCGGCGGCCATCCAGATCTTCGATCCAGATGCCATCCGCCTTTGCAATGGTGTTCACGCACGGGCTGGACAGGCTCTGATGCATGAACGCGTCGGCATCACGCTCCAGCAACGGTCGTGACCGCTCGCCGGTATTGGACGCAGCCCAGTTTGCACGCGCATCAGATGTGTTCGACTCACCTTCCGTGTGCTGGATCTTAGCCTTGCTGTCCTGGCCCAACGGATCGCCCTAGCGCGGCCACGGCAGTGAATAGGTCTTCACATTGGTGAAGAACTTCATGGCCTCCAGCACACCTTCCTTGACCCCGTTGCCTGAATCCTTGATGCCCCCGAACGGCGACATCTCGATCCTGTATCCCGGCTGTTCCCAGATGTTGACCGTACCCACATCCAGGCCCTCGATATAGCTGGTGGCGCGGATGAGGTTGTTGGTGCACACACCCGCCGACAGGCCAAATGCCGTTGAATTGGAGATTTTCATGACCTCTTCGTCATTGTCCGGCACCCGCACGATCGGCACGATGGGACCGAATGTCTCTTCCATCACCAATTCGCTGCCATGCGGCACGTGATCCACAACGATCGGCGGCAGCAGCGCGCCCTTTCGCTCCGGGTGATAGAGAATTTTCGCACCCTGCTTCTCCGCATCATAAACCCGGTTCTCAAATATCTCGGCCGCTTTTGAATGAATGACACAGCCCAGTTGCGTATCCGGATCCTGCGGATCGCCGAAGCGGATGGCCTTGGCCCGTTCCAGGATCATCGGCACAATCTTGTCGGCAACTGATTCCTGAACCAGAATGCGCTTGATGGCCGTGCAGCGCTGGCCGGAATTGCCGGTAGCACCGGCGCAAGACAAGGCTGCCGCCTTTTCAAGATCAGACGTCTCAAGATCGTTCAGGATAATCAGCGGATCATTGCCACCGAGTTCAAGTGCTGTACGCTTGTAACCGGCCTTGGACGCAATCATCTTGCCGACCGGCACACCACCGGTAAAGGTGATGATGTCGATGTTTTCATTGGTGATCATCTCATCACCGATATCCTGCGGCATGCCCGTGACGATCTGGAACATCTCCGGCGGCAGGCCTGCTTCATACAGGATGTCGGCCAGGGTGATCGCCGTCATCGGCGTCAGTTCGGTCGGCTTGCACACCATGCAGTTATTTGTGGCAATCGACGGCGCAATCTTGTGCGCCACCATGTTGAGCGGATGATTGAACGGCGTGATGGCGGAGATGGCATTGACAGGTTCACGCTTGGTGAAAATCTTGCGGTCCTTGCCCTGGGGCGTCAGATCACAGGAAAAAATCTGCCCGTCATCGAGAATGGCCAGTTGCCCGGCCAGCGTGAATACGTCGTAGGACCGCCCGGTCTCATACAACGAATGCTGCTTGCAGATACCCAGTTCCAGCGTCAGCCAGTGAGCGATCTCCTCGCGCCGTTCACGGATCAGTTCGCCTGCGCGAAACAGGATTTGCTGGCGTTCATAACGGGTCAGTTTCGGCTTGTAGTTGGCAGCGATCTCAAATGCCCGGGCAGCGTGTTCCGCCGTGCCCGCCGGCACCGTGCCGATCACTTCGTCGGTGTAGGGGTACAGAACCTCCACAACGTCCTTCGTCGTCACCTTCTCGCCACCAATGCGCATTGCCTCGCGGCGGATAGTGCGTTCCGTTCCACTCATTTTTGTCGACCTTTTAGATGGTTGTTTGTAGCGCAGCTGCCCGCACCGCATAGAAGAAAGCATCGAAGTTCCGCAACTCCGGTGCGCCCGGCAGATCGGGCATTACCCGGTTGACGATGAACGGCACCTCCTGCTCGGTCAATCCGCCGTGCGAGCGTAGCGGCTCCTTCAGTGCCGCCAGATCATGGCGATGCGCACTGGTGCCTACGGTCATGTTCTCGCCGGAGATCACCACGATGTCGCCAATGCGATCATCCGGCAATTCAAAGCGCTCGCAGGCATCTGCCTTGTCGACCGCCAGCAAGATGCCGTCAATCGCACGCAGCTTGCCCAGAACATCAGCGACATCGGTACCGGCTGGCAGGTAGGCCGTGGCGAACGAGCCCAATGCCCCGTGATGCACCACGTAGGGATCGGTGATCGGCAGAATGACCCGGGCAGCACCTTCGCCCAGCCAGCCGTCCATCAGATCCTGCACATAGATGACCGCCGGAGACCCGTCTGCAAGGTGCTTTGGTTTCATGCCATGATCGGCCGTGACGACAATACCGGCACCCATGGCGTCAAGCTCGGTCAGGTACTTGTCGAACATCTCATAGAACGCCTTTGCCTCGGCATCATCGGGCGCATATTTGTGCTGCACATAGTCGGTCGTGGTCAGGTACATCACGTCAGGCGCAAATTCCTTCAGCAGCTTGACACCGGCGGCGAAGACAAACTCCGAGAGTTCTGCGGAATAAACCTCCGGCACGTCACGGCCCAGCCATTGAGACGCATTATCGATACCGTGTTCGGCCCTGGTCGTCGTATCCGAACGCTCCGACGAAAAACAGATCGCACGGTCTTCATCAAATGCCAGACCGTGCCCCAGAAGCGCGCGCAGCTTGTCTTTCGCGGTGACGATGGCAACCCGCTGGCCGGCATCGTAAAAGCCCTTGAAAACGGTCGGTGCCCGCAGGAATTTCGGGTCGTTCATCATCACTTCCTCGCCCGTATCCGGGTCGTACAGGAAGTTGCCGCAGATACCGTGCACGGACGGCGGGCGCCCGGTGGCGATGGACATGTTATTCGGGTTGGTGAAGCTCGGAATGACACTGTGCGCCAGCCGGTCGGTGCCGTCCTTGCGGATGCGCGCCAGTGTCGGCATCAGCCCGTCGGCAATGGCGGCGTCCAGGTAAGCCGGTTCACATCCATCCAGGCAGATGGCGATGGCACAGGTGCTGGACTGAGGATAGGTGCGTCCGTTTACCGTGACGTCCACTGGGGTCATGTCGTTCATGTTCACAATTGCTTTCTATGTTCAGGCTGCGAGTTTTTCGCGTTCGGAAAGAGCCGCCTGCGGTGGTCTGGCGCTGGCAATGCCCATGGCATCCAGAGATGATTTGGCGGCTGCTACGACGGCGCGCATGGTGTGATGATCCATCTGGCCGATGCAGCCGACACGGAAACTGTCGACCACGGTCAGTTTGCCGGGATAGATGATGAAGCCTCTTGTCTTCATCAGATCGTAGAACCGGGTGAATTCGAACTTGTCGTCTGCGGGGCTGAAAAAAGTCACGATAATGGGCGACAGCCAGCGGTCGCGCAGCAGGGTTTCAAAACCGAGCTCGCGCATGCCGTCGACCAGCACGTCGCGGTTTTTTGTATACCGCGCACCACGGCCTTCAATGCCACCTTCCGCTCGATGCAGGCGCAGGGCTTCCATGAAGGCAGCCACAACATGTGTCGGTGGTGTAAAGCGCCACTGACCGGTCTTTTCCATGTTGACCCACTGCTCGTGCACATCGAGACTGAGCGAATGAGCGTTGCCCTCAGCCGCGACCAGTTCGGATTTGCGCGCGATGATGAAGCCGAAACCGGGCACCCCTTCGATACACTTGTTGGCTGATGAGACAATCGCCTCGTAACGGATGTCAGCGGCTGCCACATCAACAGCGCCAAAGGCACTCATGCTGTCGATCAGCAGCTTGCGGCCGGCTGCATAGGTTGCCTCGGAGATTTCCCGGATCGGATTCAAAATCCCCGACGAGGTTTCACAATGCACCACCACCACGTGGGTGATATCGGGATCCGCAGCCAGGGCCTCCGCCACTTCCTGTCCACGTGGCGGCAGGTAGTCGCCCTTGTCGATATCCACATGGGCGCGGTCGATATAGTCCATGGTCTTTGAAATTCGCTGGCCATAGGCGCCATTGATCAGCACCAGTGTCTTGCTGTCGCGCGGCAGCAGCGAGCCCAGCATCGCTTCGACCACAAAAGTACCGCTGCCCTGTATCGGTACACAGTCGAAGTCTTCGGCACCTGAGCCCACCAGTGCGAGAAGTTCAGCCCTCAGGCGCGCCGTCATCGCGCGGAAATCGCCGTCCCACGACCCCCAGTCGCGCAGCATCTGCTCCTTGACCGAATAGGCCGTCGTCAACGGACCCGGCGTCAGCAGGTAAGGCTCGCCCAGCCTTGGCGCTTCAATAGCCGATGCAGTTTCGATCTCCAGATCCGCCTTCATGTCGGGTGCCTCCAAAAACTGCCCGCGTCAGAAATATCTGTGGCAAATTTAGGCAGTCGCGTTGTATTTGAGAAATCGATATTTCAGATCGACATATAATATTTATTGTGCCTTAGGATTTGACGTCCGCCAGCCGGCTGTCGAGCAGCAAACCGCTCTTTTTCAGGATCGGATAGGCAAAGGTGATGAACCGGGAATTGATTTCCTTAAGCGCGCGCACCGTTTCCAGGTGAATATCGCTGGTGGCGATGCTTTGCGGGGTGCCCTGCCCCAGCCGGGCCAGGTGCGCATCATGGGATTCCTCTTCCAATGTGCGCACATATTCCTTTTCCTCAACCAGTTGGCGGGCAGAGTCCACGTCTTCTGAAACCAGCACGTTCAGCGACAATTGCATGTTGGCCAGCACCCGGGCATGCAGCCGGGTCAGTTCGTTCCAGCCCTCGTTGGAAAACGTCAGTTTCTTTTTGCGCATTTCACCGGTCAGACGCAGCAGGTCCTTGGTGATGATATCGCCGACCCGCTCCAGGCTGATGGCAATTCCCGTCAGGTCCATGCTGCGCCGGGCCTGGTCCGGCGACAACTGCCCCTGGTTCATTTCGGCCAGATAAAGCTTGATATCGGTCTGGGCTTCGTTGACCTGCTTCTCGATCTCCTTGATGCGCGCGGCGGCATCGGGGTTGGTGGAGACGAACAGTTCCATCACCGGAGACAGCATAAGCTCGATCTGCTCGCTCATGCGCAAAAGTTCGCGTGTGGCGCTGGCCCGCGCCCGGCCTGGATTTTTCAATACGTTGCGATCAAGTGCGCTGGAAGGTTTTGCACGGCCGCCTGCCAGATCATCGTTTGCCGGCACCAGATGCCGCGTCAGCGCGGCAAGCGGAGTGACGAATGGCAGGAACACAGCAAGCAGTGCAGCATTGAACAGGAAATGGAAACTGACCAGTTGGCGCGCCGGGGTGTTGGCCACCACATCCAGCGGCAGGGCCACATGGCGCAATAATACCAGCGCTGCAATGCCGCCAGACACCCGCACCACAAGGTTGCCCAGTGCAATGCGCCGCGCCTTGTCGTGCATGTTTCGGGTCAGCCACACAGCAATCAGGCCACTGCCAACATTTGCGCCAAGCACCAGCGGCAGGCCGGCCTCGAGCGGCAGCAGGCCCTGCGCACAAAACGCTGCCATCATCAGGATTGCCGCTACGCTGGAATGGAAAACAAAGGCCAGCGCAGCACCGCCGGCAAACGCCGTCAGCAGATCATTGCTGAGATGTTGCACAACCGGCTGCAAATAGGGACTGGATCGCAATGGTTCGGTGGCATCGCCGATCATGCGCAACGACAACAGGATGAAGGCAACGCCCATCACCACACGGCCAACCTGCTTGATGACGCGGGCAGTTCCTTTCAGGAACAGCAATCCGCCTGTAACCAGCAGCACCGGGATCAGCCAGGCAATATCCAGGCTGAGGAACTGGACCGCCACCGCTGTACCCAGATCAGCGCCCAGCAGCACGGCCAGTGACCCGGTCACCCCCATGACGCCGGTGGCGGCAAATCCCGATACCAGCAGGGCTACCGCCGTGGAACTCTGCAACAACGCGGCTGCCAGAATGCCAGCTATTGAATTCAACATCGTACTGCGACGTGACCACATGAACACATTGCGCAGTTCAGCGCCGAACGCGCGCTCAACCCCGGTGCGTACCATGCGTGTTGAATACAACAGCAGTACGACCGCAGCGGTCAGGTTGAGCAGGAAAACCGATAGTTGCATAAAGCTTATGTATCCGGAACAGATCTGGTTTATGGGCAAGTGGTAGCAAGCCTGCTTGCGCAGAATACATAATTCGTCAGCACGGGCACCACATTATGACCGGCTATTGTCCCTCTCTTGCAACCCATAGCTCAAAGCGATAGTTTTTATCGACCCATATCTTT
>CALHUA010000033.1 GCA_938039915.1 uncultured Anderseniella sp. | reverse complement strand
CATCGCCAACACCAACACCAGCGCTCAAAGAGGCCAAAAGGGTTGGATCTGAGATATCAAAAAATATTGCGCGAAGATCTCCGACTGTTACGCCATCGCTGAGATCAATATTGAAGAGCAATGTTCCATTGCCCAATTCAGTAATTCTAATTGTTGCGGCAAGGTCACTGGAGTCATCCAAGATTTGAAATTCGAGAAATCTACTGGTTTCTGACATGGCTTCCTCCATTTAGCTTACGTAAGGGAAGCAACCATAGCAGCCAATGACGACATCACAACATCAAATGACAAACGATGAACTGGGTTCCAACTCTACTTCTGAATGAGCACAATATCATTGTGCGCACCCACACCGGGCGCGGTTTTCTCAACTCCGGCATCGACACGAAACTGCTGCTCAACTGTCACCGTGGTTGCAGGAAGCGTGTCACCCGTTTCATTGACCAGCGTGTGGTCAAACAACCTCGGGTCGTGAAAATTCATGTCGCGCATAGTTTCCGGAAGGGGTTTCACCACCGTGCAACAGCAGTTCGCATCGGCCAGAGCGGGTTCCCAGTGACATCCCGGAAACTCCAAAATCAATTTTTTGACCGCTTCAATCGTTCCAACGGGGTCCTGCTGGTCCTGTTGAAATTCAGGAGCAAGATTCACTGACCGGCAAAGCCGTCCCAGAAGTTTTGCTTAAAGGCGGCAACAACTCACACTCAGTCTTTCATGTTTCGGAAGCCCACTAACCCACACATATCATGACAGGCAATCGGTCGGAGGAACAATGTGCGGATCAGCCCTCTACAGGCGCTATTCAACGATACTTGATATTTATCTCTCGTAACGTCATACACATTACTTAATGTCAGATTTTGATTCTGTAGAGGGAGCGAGCTCAAACCAGTTGGGGGAAGCGTCTTGTGATCCCCACGGAACAGGAGTTCGCGAAGCAAGTCACGATTGAACCGGTTTCGGTTGATCAACTTTGAAGAGAAGCAATTCTGCACGATGGGGTGTACTCAAGAAAGAATGCGGCAATGGTCGCCGCCCAAGTTTACCTGCAGCCCAATCGCCGACCTGACAAGGAATGGATCCAGTAGCTGTGCTGACGGTCCACTACATCCATCATGCGGAAGTAACAATACAGGCAACTAGCTCACGAAATCCAGTTCTGGATGTCCAGCTTATCTGTAACCTGGCGGGCGTAGTGCAACTGGTCTGGCCGATACAAACATGCGAGCTGGACTGGTTTTAGACAATCCTATTTCTGATTGAGCACGATATCATTGTGCGTGCCCACGCCGGGCGCTGCCTTATCGACACTGGCATCGCCGCGAAACTGCGGCGCGACGGCTACCGGGGTTGCAGGCAGCGTGTCGCCTACTTCGTTGACCAGGGTGTGGTCAAACAACCCACGACCGTGGAAATGCATGTCGCGCATGGCTTCGGGCAGGGTTTTCACCACCGTGCAACAGCAGTTCGCCTGGGCCAGAATGGGCTCCCAGTGATATCCCGGAAACTCCGAAATCAAGGTACGGACCGCTTCAATCGTTCCACCGGGGTCCTGCAGATCCTGATGAAACTCAGGGGCAAGGTTCACTGCCTGGCAAAAACCGTCCCAGAATTTCTGCTCAAGGGCAGCGACGGCCACATGCCGGCCATCTGATGTCGGGTAGATCTGGTAACGCGGTGACCCGCCGGTCAGCAGACTGCTGCCGTTTGAAGGCCAGAACCCGGTGGCAAGGCCATTGCCCATCGCCCACCACATCAACATGAACATGTTGTCCGCCATGGCGATATCGATATGCGTGCCCTCGCCGGTTTTCTCGCGGTTCAATAGCGCCAGCAGGATGTTCACAACCGCCGGATAGGTCCCCCCGGCGATATCTGCTGCCAGAAACGGCGGCACGGTCGGATTGCCCTCCGGTCCCATGCTCAGTGACAGCAGACCGGTGTCACCGATGTAATTCAAATCATGGCCGGTCTTCTGGGTCCGGTCGCCTGTTTGGCCATAGCCGGTGATCGAACAATAGATGATGCCGGGATTGACCAGCGCCAGGGCCTCATAACCCAGGCCAAGGCGGTCCATAACACCTGGTCGAAACTGCTCGACCACCACATCGGCTTCACGGATCAGCGGCAGCAGAAACTCAAGCTGGCGTTCGGATTTCAGGTCCAGCGCCAGCGACTGTTTTCCGCGGTTGAGCATGGCGAAACTGGCGGACTCCCTGCCCCATTTCGGTTCGAAGGACCGCATTTCCTCGCCGTCACCCGGGCGCTCAATCTTGATGACCTGCGCACCGGCTTCGGCGAGAAACAAAGTGGCCATAGGTCCCGGCAACAGGGTCGAGAAGTCGAGAACCTTGATCCCGCTCAATGGCTGTGCGGATGGAGATGTGCCTGTCATGACAATTAAACGCTGACCCGAAAACTCAAATTGCTGTATTCGTTTAGCGGTCAAACCTATCGTGTGCAACACGCAGATTGCAAAGTTTAAATAAGCCATTGTGGAGCGGCGGAAGCTGGCTTAAACAATTTGTGCATCGCAACAAATTCCAGACAAGCCCTTCGGTGGGCGACTGATAGCAGGTATCATGAAACTCCCATCGCAATTCTATAAGCCACTGGCCATCGGCGCTCCTGACCCGATGCGCGAGCCGCCGGTCAAGATCGAACGGATGATCCATTTCTTGCCGCCGCAGATCGAAAAGCTGCGCAATAAGGTGGCAGGCCTGATCCCGCAGGTCGACGTCATATTGGGTAATCTCGAAGATGCCATTCCCGCCGATGACAAGATCGCGGCCCGCGACGGTTTCATCGAAATGGCGTTGGCGCATGACTATGGCACCACCGGCCTGTGGACACGCATCAACTGTTTAAACAGCCCGTGGGCGCTTGATGACATCACCCAGATCGTGCTCCAGGCCGGCAGCAAGCTGGATGTGATGATGCTGCCAAAGGTCGAGGGCGCCTGGGATATCCATTACCTGGACCAGCTGCTTGCACAGTTGGAGGCCCGCGCCGGCCTTACCCGCCCGATCATGATCCACGCCATTCTGGAAACAGCACAAGGCGTGAAGAATGTCGAGGAGATTGCAGCAGCAAGCCCGCGCATGCACGGCATGTCGCTGGGGCCGGCTGACCTGGCGGCGTCACGCGGCATGAAAACCACACGCGTCGGCGGTGGCCATCCCCATTACGGAGTTTTGGCGGACGGTGCCGGCAACGGGTCCCGGGAAAGTTCGGCGCGCGCCTTCTACCAGCAGGATTTGTGGCACTATACGGTCGGCAAGATGGTCGACGCCTGTGCAGCCAACGGTATCAAGGCCTTTTACGGGCCGTTCGGCGATTTTTCGGACCCCGATGCCTGTGAAGCCCAATTCCGCAACGCCTTCCTGCAGGGCTGCCTCGGCGCGTGGTCGCTTCACCCGTCACAGGTGGAGATTGCCAAGCGGGTTTTCTCGCCCGACCCGGCAGAAGTGAAGTTCGCCCTGAGGATTCTGGAAGCCATGCCGGACGGAACCGGCGCGGTCATGATCGATGGCAAAATGCAGGATGATGCGACCTGGAAACAGGCCCGTGTCATCGCTGACCTTGCCCGACTGGTGGCAGACAAGGAACCGGACATGGCGGAGATTTACGGTTTATGACCGATGTGCTGTTCAGTAACTATCAACTTAAATTTCTGAATCTCGCTTGAAACAAACCGCAATTGGGTGCATTTATAGGTCATGATCGCGATAAACAGACAGGCACGATTCGGCATTGGACAGGTGGTAAAACACCGCCTGTTCCCGTTTCGTGGTGTCATTTTCGATGTTGATCCGACTTTCTCGAACACCGAAGAGTGGTGGGATTCCATCCCCGAAGAGACCCGGCCATCCAAGGATCAGCCGTTTTACCACTTGCTGGCCGAGAACGAAGAAACCGAATACATAGCATATGTGTCGGAACAGAACCTGCTGGCCGACGATACCGGTGACCCGGTTCGCCACCCCCAGATCCCAGAGTTTTTCGAAACGTATGATCCGGAGCAGCATACCTATCTGCCACGCGACAGCGCCACCCACTAGCCCGTCATCGCCGGAAAATGAAGCTGCACGTCGTCTGATCATTTCGCAACAGGTCAGTTCACGGTTTGTGTCGCTTTTTGCCACGAATCCGATCTAGATTGTCGCCATGAACATGATGCTCAGATTGCTGGCTGCATGCGTGGTCTGGCTGGCATTGGCGGCACCTGTGCACGCTGAACCCCGGCACGCCATCGCCATGCTCGGAGAACCTGCGCTCCCGCCTGACTACACCCATTTTCCCTATGTCAATCCCAACGCTCCCACAGGCGGGAGCTTGCGAATTGCGCGAACCGGAAGCTTTGACAGCGTCAATCCGTTCCTGGTTACAGGTCAGGCCGTGGCAGGCGCGCGAACCCTGGTGTTTGAAAGTCTGCTGGCACGCTCTCGCGCGGAACCGTTCACTCTCTACGGCCACATCGCTGAGACCATTGATGTGAATGAAGACCGCACCGAAGTCACCTTCCGGATAAACCCGAAAGCCCGGTTTTCCGATGGTGAACCGATCCAGGCCGATGACATTGTCTATTCGCTGGAGACATTGCGCGACAGCGGGCGCCCCAATCATCGAACCTACTATTCAAAAGTGGCGTCGGTCGAAACACCCGACAACATGACCGTGCACATGAAGCTGGAACCGGGTGACCGTGAACTGGTGCTCATTCTGGGGCTTATGCCGGTATTGCCGAAGCATGTGTTCGAGACACGTAACTTCGAGAAAACCACGCTGGACAAGCTGGTCGGATCAGGACCCTATATCTTCGACAGGATAGATGCCGGCGATCATGTCATCTATCGCCGCAACCCGGAGTACTGGGCCAAAGATCTGCCCAGCGCCCGCGGCATGTTCAACTACGACACCATCCGATACGACTATTACCGCGACACGCAAGGCGCTTTCGAAGCCTTCAAGAAGGGCGAGGCAATGTTGCGGACCGAAGGCGATGCATCGCGCTGGGCGGTTGGGTATGGAGATCTCAAGGACCAGCCGGTAACCCTTGAAACCATCGACGTCGGTTTGCCCAAACCGGCATGGTCACTGGTATTCAACACCCGCCGGGCGGTCTTTGCAGACAAGCGGGTTCGCGAAGCACTGATCCTGACTTTCGACTTTGAATGGATCAACAAGAACCTGTTTCATGAAAAAATGCAGCGCACCCAAGGCTTTTACTTCGGCTCACACCTGAGTGCCATAAACCGCCCGGCCAGCGACAATGAACGCAAGATGCTTGAACGTGCAGGCGCGAACATTCGCGCAAGTATCCTGGATGGCACCTATTCCCTTCCCATTTCAGATGGCTCCGGACGTGACCGAAAAAACCTCCGCATGGCTCTGAAACTGCTGAACGAAGCCGGATGGAAAACCGGTTCTGCCGGACTGAGCAATTCAGAAGGCAAAAGCCTTTCCTTTGAGATTACGGTGGCCAACCGGCCGCAGGAACGGATCGCGCTTGCCTGGCAGCGCATGCTGCGCACCATCGGCGCCGATATGACCATCAGACAGGTTGATTCAGCCCAGTTTCAGCGCCGCCTGCAGACTTATGACTTTGATATGATCCCGTTTATCTGGTCCAATTCCCTGTCGCCGGGCAACGAACAGGCGTTTTACTGGGGCTCTGAGGGGCGGACCCGGGATGGTACCCGCAATTACATGGGCGCAGCCGACCCTGCGATCGACAAAATGATAACGCAGCTGCTGTCCGCCCGAAACAAGACCTCGTTCAATGATGCTGCCCGCGGCATCGACCGGTTGCTGCTGGAGGGACATTATGCGCTGCAATTGTTCCACCCGCCCGGTCAGTGGCTCGCACGATGGAACCAGGTCAAGCGCCCTGCTCGGCCCTCACTCGCCGGCTTCCTGCCCGAGACAGGATGGATTGAAAACCAATGACTGGATTTACGGGGGAACTGCCGCCTGCCAGGTTCAACCTGACCCGATACTGTCTCGCTCACAGTGCAAGGGAACAGGCTGACAAGACGGCACTCACGATTGCAGACGGCACCGGTTATCAGGCACTGACCTTTGCCGAGATCGAAGACATTGTCCTTCGGCTGACATCTGCGTTCCGGCTGCTCGGGTTTGACCGGGGTGCGCGAATCCTGATCCGGATGGGCAACAGTTTCGATTACGCTGCGGTATTCTTTGCCGCAAATGCTGCTGAACTGGTCCCGATACCAACCTCATCAATGTTATCGGCGGATGAAATCTCGTTCATCCTGGCAGACAGCCAGGCAGCCGCCATTGTCCACGATGGATTGTTGGACCTGCCTGATCTGCCGGAGGGATGCAGGCTCATCACCCCGGACGCCATTGCAGCATTCAAGTCCGGGCAACGCGGCAAATATGCCGACACTGCCGCCACAACACCTGCCTACATCGTGTACACGTCGGGAACCTCCGGTAGGCCCAAGGGTGTGCTGCATGCGCAGCGTGCCGTATGGGGACGCCGGCCCATGTACCAGGGCTGGTACGGCATAAGACCTGAAGATACCATCCTGCACACCGGTGCCTTTAACTGGACCTACACTTTGGGCACCGCCCTGTTCGATCCGTGGGCCAATGGTGCAAGTTCAATTGTGTATACCGGGCCGCGCGACCGCTCTATCTGGCTCAAGCTGATCGCTGACCTCAACCCGACCATTATGGCGTCAGTGCCGGCGTTGTATCGCCAGATGCTCAGCGACGGCGGACTGTCACCAGATACGGTTGGCACACTCCGCCATGGCCTGACCGCGGGAGAAGCGATGTTTCCCGGCCTCCAGAAAGAATGGATGGAGACCACCGGAATCCCGCTTTACGAAGCATTGGGCATGAGCGAAATTTCTACCTATATTTCCAGTTCGCCAAATGTGCCGACAAAACCGGGTAGTCCCGGAAAGCCCCAGGCCGGCCGCAGTGTCTGCATTCTGCCCGTCTCCGGCGATGATGAACCCTTGCAGGCGGGCGAAACCGGTCTGATCGCCGTCCACCGAACCGACCCTGGCATGATGTTGCGATACTGGAACCGACCCGATGATGATCAGACCGTGTATCGCGGCGACTGGTTTGTCGGCGGCGACCTCGGTCATTTCGACGACGACGGCTATATCTGGTACGAGGGTCGCAATGACGATGTAATGACATCCTTCGGGTATCGCATCTCGCCGCTGGAGGTTGAAGTCGCCATCATGCGCCACCCTGCCATTCAGCAGGCCGGTGTAACCGAAGTTGAGCTGAACCCGGGCATGAAACTGGTCACGGCATTTGTGGTGATGCGTGAACACGAAACTTTGACGGCAGCTGATGTCATCGATTTTGCATCAAACTCCCTGGCGCGCTACAAGGTGCCAAAGCAGATCTTCTTTGTTGAGGCCCTGCCCCAGTCGGGCAATGGCAAGATCATCAGGAAGAAGCTGTCATCTTTGCTCAAGCACTCCAAGGATCACGCCAATGACGACTGACCCAGCCGATATCATCGAGATCGACGTGATCTCTGACGTAATGTGCCCGTGGTGCTATATCGGAAAGCGCCGGCTTGAAAAGGCACTGGCCATGGTTCCCGACGTGGCGGTAGACATCCGCTGGCGCCCCTATCAGCTGGATAATACCATCCCGGAAACCGGTATGGACAGGAAGGAATACCTGCGCAACAAGTTCGGCTCCGATGAGCAGGCGGCTCAGGTCTACGGGCCGGTGCGAGCGGCCGGCAAGGACGAGGAGATTCCGTTCGAATTTGACAAGATCACCATCTCGCCAAATACGCTGAACGCACACCGCGTCATTCGCTGGGCCATGACGGAGGGCGTGCAGGACGCCGCTGTCGAGCGGCTGTTCCAGCTGTATTTCGTTGAAGGCGCCAACCTGACCGACAAAAAGGTGCTGGCAGACGCAGCCGTTGAAGCCGGCCTTGAACGCGCCGTGGTCGAACGCCTGCTGGAAAGTGATGCGGACCTGGAAGAAACCAAAGCTGAAATATCCCAGGCTCAACAGATGGGCGTTACCGGTGTGCCTGCCTTCATCATCGGCAGCCGGTATGCCGTTATGGGTGCCCGCGAGCCCGAGGCCATTGCACAGGCCATTGCAGAAGTAGTCAAGGAGCGCTCAGCACCTGCCGGCAACGCCTGAAACGTCCCACTGTCATCCACGGCGCCGTACGGATGGATCCTTGGGACGAGCCCAAGGATGACAATTGTGGAGATACACGGCCCTTAAACCCTCGCTAAGTGTCATCCTCGGCCTTGTGCCGAGGATCCAGCCAGAGTTGCGCAAGACATTCGAGAGAAGCCTAGCTTTCCGGCTGCGCCAGTTTCACCAGTGTCTGCATCAACTGGCGTGTCCCGGCCAGCCGCTCAGCCGGTGTTTCCCAGGTCCTTATGATCACCAGCCTCATGTCAGGCCGGATCTTGGCCCGGCTGCCCTGGTCGTTGATCCACTGCACCAGTGCCTCTGGATTGGGAAACTTGCCGTCCCTGAAGGTAAACACCGCGCCCTTGGGTCCGGCATCGATATTGGAGACATTGGCCGTGCGGCACAGGAGCTTGACCGACACGATATCGATCAGGTGCTCGACCTCTTCCGGCAAGCGCCCAAACCTGTCCTGGAGTTCTGCCGCAAACCCGTCCAGTTCCTCCTGTGTCGGCAGATCCGCCATCCGCCGGTAGACGCCAAGCCGGACCTGCAGATCGGGAATGAAGCTCTCCGGCAGCAGCACAGAGGTACCAACATTGATCTGCGGCGACCATTGGCCATCAGATTCGATGTCAAGTTCGCCGGATCGTAACGACGCCACGGCTTCTTCCAGCATATGCTGGTACAGCTCGAACCCGACTTCCTTGATGTGACCGGACTGTTCTTCACCGAGCAGGTTGCCACCGCCGCGAATATCCAGGTCGTGACTGGCCAGGGTGAAGCCTGCCCCCAGGGAGTCGAGAGATTGCAGCACTTTCAGGCGTTTCTCCGCAGGCGCGGTGAGCGTCTTGTTGGCGGGCACGGTAAACAGTGCATAGGCACGTTGCTTGGAGCGCCCCACCCTGCCCCTGATCTGGTAAAGCTGAGCCAGCCCAAACATGTCAGATCGGTGCACGATCAGAGTATTGGCCGTCGGTATGTCGAGGCCTGATTCAATAATCGTCGTGGCCAGCAGCACGTCATATTGGCGGTCATAGAAACCGGTCATGATGTCATCCAGCTCTGTTGGCGCCATGCGACCATTGGCAATCGCGAATTTCACCTCGGGCACTTGTGCCGTGAGAAAGTCCGCCACCACCGACAAGTCGGAAATACGCGGCACCACATAGAAGCTCTGGCCACCGCGATACAGTTCGCGCAGCAGTGTTTCGCGGATAATGACCGGATCAAACGGAGAGATATATGTCCTGACCGCAAGCCGGTCCAGCGGTGGCGTGGTTATCAGGGAAAGTTCCCGCACTCCGGACAGGGCAAGTTGCAGCGTGCGCGGGATGGGCGTAGCAGTCAGTGTAAGCACATGCACGTCAGCCCGCATTTCCTTCAGCTTTTCCTTGTGCTTGACGCCGAAGTGCTGTTCTTCATCGATGATCAGCAGGCCGAGATCGCGGAACTTGACGTCTTCGGCCAGCAAGGCGTGGGTGCCGATCATGATGTCTACGGTGCCGTCTGAAATTCCCTTCTTGGCTTCATTGACGTCCTTGCGGCTCACCAGACGCGAGGCCTGACCAATTCTGACCGGCAATCCCTTGAACCGCTCCGCAAAGGTTGCGTAGTGCTGGCGTGCCAGCAAGGTTGTCGGCACCACCACCGCGACCTGTTTGCCGGCCATGACGGCGATAAAGGCCGAGCGCAGCGCCACTTCAGTTTTTCCGAAACCCACATCACCACAGATCAGCCGGTCCATCGGGCGGCCCCGCGCAAGATCGGAAATGACCGAGTCTATGGCAGTGAGCTGATCTTCGGTTTCCTCATAAGGAAACCGGGAGGCGAATTCGTCGTAGATACCGTCCGGCAGGCTCAGAACCTCGCCATCACGCAGTTCGCGCTGGGCAGCAGTCTTGATAAGCTGGCTGGCAATTTCCCGGACACGTTCCTTGAGCCGCGCCTTGCGCGCCTGCCACGCCACGCCACCCAGCT
This sequence comes from uncultured Anderseniella sp., assembly GCA_938039915.1. Classification (GTDB taxonomy): domain Bacteria; phylum Pseudomonadota; class Alphaproteobacteria; order Rhizobiales; family Aestuariivirgaceae; genus Anderseniella. The sequence continues at coordinate 13,943 of CALHUA010000033.1, read as the reverse complement.
TGTCCAGATTGACGCCCGCTTCATCTGAACCATAACGCGACAACAGCTCGATATTTTCCACTGGCAGGAACAGCCTGTCACCGCCATGGTATTGCAGAAACAGGCAGTCATGCGGCGCATCTTGCACATCGATGACCTTCAGCCCTTCGAAACGGCCAATCCCATGGTCCACATGCACAACCAGGTCTCCGGCATTGAGCGATGCCAGTTCCGAGATGAAATCGCTGGCCTTGCGCTGGCGCTTTCCGCGACGCACCAGCCGGTCACCGAGGATATCCTGCTCTGCAATAACGGCCAGATCATCGGTTTCGAACCCGGTCTCCAGCCCAAGCACGACGAGGGAAACCATGTCCTTTGAGCGTTTGAGCGCTTCCGGTCCGTCTTTTGCCGGCACAACCAGACCCAGTTCATGATCCTTCAGGATGCCAAGAAGACGGTCGCGCGAGCCCTCAGTCCAGGCCGCCAGCAACACACGTTTGCCGGACTTCTGCTGCGCGCGAACATGGTCAACAACTGCGTCATAGACATTGCGCCCTGCTTCGGCGCGCTCGGCAGCAAAGGAGCGGCCCTGCCGGCCCTGCGCCGAAATGACCCTTAAGGTGGATGCTTCCGGCGCCTCAAAGGGCGTCAGCGCAATCACCGGGTATTGCGCGGCAAGGTCGGACCACGCGTCACCGGTCAGGAACATTTTCTCAGGCGGCAGCGGTTTGTAAACCGGCGCACCGAATGTGTCCTTGTTGAGCGCTTCTATGCGGGCCTGATAGTATTCATCGATCTGGGTGTTTCGAGCTTCGATGGATTCATCCGCCAGATGATCCATGGTCAGGACGCAGGCGCCGGCATAGTCCAGCACGGTTTCCAGCTTCTCATAAAACAGTGCCAGCCAGTGCTCCACACCCTGGTAGCGCCTGCCGGCAGATACCGCCTCATAGACAGCGTCATTCATGCCGGTGCCGGAAAACTGGGCCGTATAGGAAGTGCGAAACTGGGCAATGGTTTCCGCGTTCAGCAGCACTTCGCTTGCCGCATCCAGTTTCAGGCCGTGCAACTGGCCGGTTGTGCGTTGCGACTGCGCATCAAAGCTGCGGATGGATTCCAGCGTGTCACCGAAGAAATCAAGCCTGACCGGCTCTTCACTGCCTGGTGGATAGATATCGATGATCCCGCCCCTGATGGCGAAATCGCCGGGATCAACCACAGTACCGGTGCGCGAAAACCCATTGATTGCCAGGTATTCCTGCAGCTCTTTTGTGTCTACCCGGTTGCCGGGGTGTGCCTCAAAGCTGGCTGACCGGATAATGTCGCGCGGCGGAACTTTCTGGACGATGGCGTTGGCCGTCGTCAGAAGGACCGCTGGCTTGTCGATCTTGCCCGCCGCCAGCTGGGTCAGCGCACTCATGCGCCTGGCCAGAATGTCGGCAACCGGTGAAACCCGGTCATAAGGCAGGCAGTCCCAGGCCGGGAACTGGATGATGTTGACCTCTGGCGCAAAGAAGGAGATCGCCTCTGCGATCATCGAGGCCCGCTGATCATCACGTGCCACGTGCACCACCAGGCGGTCTTCAGCCAGCCGGGCGATGTCCCCTGCTATCTTGCCGTCGATGCCTTCCGGTGCGCCGGATACGATCACTTTACCGGGAGACGCTATAGCGCTTTTGAGTTCGACGCGTTTCATTCCCGGTTCCCGAAGAACGTTTCATCAAAGCGGGCCGCAAGCATTTCCTGCAATAATGGGGATTGCAGGTCGCCCGGTACCGGCTGTGCCCCGGTCAGCCACGCCAGCAGATCCTGGTCGGGAATTTCAATAATGCGCTCCAGCTCCTGCAACTCTGCTTCGTCGGACTGCGCAATCCGGGCCTGCACGAAGGTGCCGACAACAATATCCATCTCCTTGATGCCGCGATGGCACGCCCGCCAGAGGATGCGCTTGCGCCGGTTTTCGTCAGTAGCAGTCACAGCTTGTGTCCGATGGAAATGGAATGAAATACTGGTAGAGGTTGGAAATATCGTGTCCGGCGGTTTATGAAAGAACCGTACATGAAACGCAACCGGGCAAGACGACTGTCCTGACAATTCACTGGAAAATCCTAAGCAACCATGCGACCGGAAATCCTGAACAGGTATTTTGCTTCCGCCAGTGCACTGAAGGGCATCGGTGCAAAGGTGGAAAAGACCCTGGCAGGCCTGGTCCGCCCGCAAAACGGCGAGCCCGGATCGGCAGATCTGGCTGCCCGGCTGGTCGATCTGTTGTTCCACCTGCCGGTTGGCGTGATTGACCGGCGCAACCGCCCGACCATTTCTAACCTTCCGCAAACCGGCATCATCACCATCGAGGCCCAGATCGGGCGCCACAAGGTGCCGCCACGCCACAACAAGCGTGTGCCATACCGTGTTGAAGTCTTTGACGAAACCGGATCCCTGCCACTGGTGTTTTTCCATTCACACGGCCCCTATCTCGAGCGAACTTTGCCGGAGGGCGAGACCCGGTTCATCTCGGGCAAGATCGAATGGTATGACGGCACACCGCAAATTGTTCATCCCGACCATATCCTGACGGGTGAGCAGTTTGCCGAAATGCCGCTGCTCGAACCTGTCTACCCACTGACCGCAGGGGTGTCGGGTAAGATTGTCGGCAAAGCTATCCGGCAGATACTGGGTGATATCCCCGAATTACCGGAGTGGCAGGATGCCGCCTGGATAGCGGCACGCCAGCTTCCTGAGTTTCAGGCAGCCCTGGAGAGGTTGCACAATCCTGAAGACCCAACCGACCTGGAACCGGACAGCCTGGCGCGGCAACGGCTCGCTTACGATGAGTTGCTGGCAAACCAGCTGGCCTTGTCGCTGGTGCGCCGTCACATGAAACGGGCATCCGGCCGACCCGTGGCCGGCGATGGCAAAGCGCGTCAGCATATCATCGATGCCTTGCCGTTCTCACTCACCATCAGCCAGGAACTCGCCGTTTCTGAAATCCTCGCCGACATGGCGTCACCCGATCGCATGCTGCGGCTGCTGCAGGGTGATGTCGGGTCAGGCAAGACAATTGTCGGTCTTTTGGCCATGGTAACCGCGGCCGAAGCCGGTACTCAGTCAGCCCTGATGGTACCTACGGACATACTGGCACGCCAGCATATTGCCAGCATTGGCCCACTGGCCGAAGAGGCCGGCCTCAGAGCAGCGGTGTTGACCGGCCGGGAAAAGGGTACGCAACGCCAGCAACTGCTTGAGGATCTGGCCTCCGGAGACATTCACATCCTGATCGGTACGCATGCCCTGTTTCAGGAGGGCGTCGGTTTTGCCGATCTGGGCCTTGTTATCATTGACGAACAGCACCGTTTCGGCGTGCATCAGCGCCTTGCCCTGCAATCAAAGTCAAAACGCCCGAGCGACCTGCTGGTGATGACCGCCACCCCTATTCCACGCACCCTGGCGCTGACAGCTTACGGTGACATGGATATTACCCGGCTGACCGGCAAGCCTGCCGGCCGCAAGCCAATTGATACCCGCGTCATGCCCCTGGACAAGCTCGCACAGATCGTGGACGGCCTCGCACGCGCGGTTTCCCAGGGCAAGCGGGCGTATTGGGTATGCCCGCTGGTTGAGGAAAGTGACTTTATCGACAAGACCGCAGCAGAAGCGCGCTTCACCAGCTTGCGAGCAAGGTTCGGTGACAAGGTGGGCCTGGTACATGGGCGCATGAAGGGTGCGGAGAAGGACGCCATTATGGCGAGCTTCAAGGCCGGAGACTTATCTATACTGGTATCCACCACCGTCATTGAGGTTGGCGTCGATGTTCCCGAAGCCTCGATCATGATCATAGAGAACGCCGAACGTTTCGGACTGGCTCAGTTGCATCAGCTTCGCGGCCGCGTTGGACGCGGCTCCGATGCATCCAGCTGTGTGCTGATCTATGACGGCGTGCTGGGTGAAACCGCCGCAGCCCGGTTGAAAACCATGCGTGAAACCGAAGACGGGTTCATCATTGCCGAAGAGGATCTGAAATTGCGCGGATCCGGCGAGGTTCTCGGTACCCGGCAATCAGGCATTGCCAGTTTCAGGCTGGCCGACCTTGGACAGCATGGCGAACTGCTTCAGGCTGCGCGTGACGACGCAAAACTCATTCTGGAAACCGATCCGCACCTGACCGGCAAAAGGTCGGATGCCTTGCGCATCCTGTTGTATCTGTTTGAACGAGACGATGCCATCCGGCTTCTGTCTGCGGGTTGATCAGTTCTTCTTCGCGGATTTCTTCGCAGGTTTTTTCTTCCGGTTGGCAGCGGGCTTCTGCCCGGGCTTCAAGACTTTCTCCGGATGCGCAATCAGCATTGACAATGTATCGTCATCGTCTGCCACCGAAACATTGGCTTCACGCAATTGCTTCGGTGTGACCAGACCCGCAGAAATCACCAGCTTGGCCGCCTCTTCAACCGTCAGATCCAGGATCGTGACCTGGTCTTTCTCGACAAAGAACAGGAAGCCGGACGTCGGGTTCGGGGTCGTCGGCATGAAGGCGGAATAATAAGTGATGCCCGGCTCGAGACCGATCTCTCCGGAATCAAGCTCGCGTGCGATGAAACAGACAACATTGACGCCTTCACGCGGATACCCGATGAAACCAACGGAAGAAAAATTGCTGGCATTCGACGACAAGGCGGTCTCGAATATCTGCTTCACGGCCTTGTAGACAGACCGGATGATCGGCATCCGGTCAAGAGTACGTTCACCAAAGTTCAGCAGCGTCCTGCCAACGAGATTTGCCGCCAGTGCGCCAATGAGTGTGATACCCACGAGCGCGAATACGAGGCCGACGCCGGGCACCGTAAACGGCAGATAGGAATCCGGATTGTAGACTGACGGAATGTATGGTTTCAGCAGGCTGTCGAACAGCGAAACAAACCACCAAACCAGCCAGATCGTGATTGCAATCGGTGCTGCAACAACAACGCCGGTCAGAAAGTATGTTCTCAACTTGCCAAGCATCAGCTACGGAAAAACCCTAAAACCTCAAAAACGATTCATGCACAAATCTGCCACCGCGCTGCCATAGCATGCTCTCAGCGTGACTGCTACAACCCTGTTGAAAATCATCCGCTCACGCAACCCTCATCACGGGAGCCGCCAATCTTGTCAGGTCGATTAACAGTGCGCCAGCATGTTCTGCGTGCTCTGGGGATTGTGTTTGTCGGGCTGGGATTTCTAGGCGCTTTCCTGCCCCTGCTGCCAACCACGCCATTCCTGTTGCTGGCGCTGGCATGTTTTGCCCGCTCTTCACCAGCCATCCATGACTGGCTGATCAATCATCGCATACTGGGTCCCTATATTGTCGACTGGGAACGCGACCGGTCCATTCCATTGGCAGCCAAAGCCACCTCCATCATCATGATGTCGGCAAGTTTTGCCTGGCTGACACTGGCAACAAATGCGCCCGCCATCGCGATATGGATGACGGGCGCAATCTTGATCTGTGTTGCAGTCTATATTGTTACACGACCAACGTCGCGCCACTGAACTGCCGGCTCAACTCGTGGCCCGGGCAATGAAGCAACCGGTACCCTTGCGTTTCAAACTCCGGCACAACCGCTTGGCTTGCTTTTTCTCAAGCTTGTGCACCCGCAGCCTGTAATAGATACCCTTGCCTTCTACATCGGCACGCACCACCGCTGCGGTCTTGTTCCGGAGCAGCTTGTCATGACGGGTTTTCAGCGCGTCCCAGTTGTCCCAGGCCTTGTCGGGCTGGCGTTGCGAAACGAGCTGTACCGTCCATCCTTCAAGCCTGTCAGTGACGTTTGAAGTGTCCTCACCATCATTCACATTTGCTGTTTTCACAGGCACGGACACAGGCACGACACTGACCGGATCAGGCGTTTTCGTGCCCTCGGCAATCTTTGCCGCGCCGTCCGTTACGGCAGCTGGAATTTCAGGTACGGCGGCAACCTGATCCACGGAAACGTTCTCCGGAATTTCAATCTTGGGCAAAGCAGCCGCAGCAATCGTTTTCACCTGAGGCACGGGTTTTTCTGCAGCCGCAGACCGGGTTGTTGCACTGCCTGGCTTGCCATTGTTAGCCAGAGCCGCTGACGGGGCAACCGGTTCACGCAGCGCAATGCGCGTCACGGTTCCAGATGGTGCCTTGGTAGACCCGGTGATAATATCATCTGCCATCAGGTTTTGCGTCGGCAGTACGGCAAGACGAATCTGCCGTTCACTGGGGTTCTCCGGCACGTCCATACCGAGTTCGGCAAGCCGTTCGCGAACTGGCGCAAAATCCGGTTTGACGGAATAGGCCTGGAACAGAACTGCAGTTGCCTCATCACGGTGGCCGAGCTTTGCCAGCGTCAGGGCCTTACCGAAAAGCGCCAGGTGCTTGTGCGGGTAGTTCAGCTTTGTGGCACGGGCAAAATCGATAAGCGCATATTCATATTGACGTGCCTCACGCAATGCCACGCCGCGCGAATAAAAGGCTTCCGACAGGTACGGATCGAGATACAGCGCGTTTGTATAGTCTTCTATGGCGGCTGACTGACGGCCTGACTTTGAGTATGCAAGACCGCGATTATACAAGGCTACGGCACGCGTTTTCGCATTCAGCGCATTCAGCTCTATCGCCTGAGTGTAATCAGCAATTGCCGCATCGTGTGCTGCCAACTTCTGATGCGCAAGCGCGCGGTTAATCAGGGCGCGGGCCCTGTCTTCAAGCGAGATTTCCTTGCGGGAGATAGCATCTGAGTACTCGGCAATCGCCTTATTCGGCTTGCCGGATACAAGGTGTGTGTAGGCTGACTGCATGATGGCAGCCGGCGCGGCGGAGCTTACCCCGGTGGTTTCTGAGGCGGCTGCGACGGCATTGGTGGCTACTCCGGCAACCAGGAACGCAGATAAAACAGACGCACGAACAACTAACTGTACTTTCATGCCGGCGATAGTGCCGGGACATGGTTAAACAATACCTAAGCGAAAACAGAAAATTTTCGAATTATCTCAAAACGCCTTGTGCCGGCCTACTCGACGGTCACGGACTTGGCCAGATTTCGCGGCTGATCAACGTCTGTCCCGATGAAAACGGCTGCGTGATACGCCAGCAACTGCATGGGCACTGCATAGATCATCGGTGAAATGAACGGGTCGGCCTCAGGCACCGCGATGGTCTCGAAAGCATCCGCTGCATGCGCGGATGCCCCGGTTTCATCGGTTACCAGTATGACCTGGCCGCCGCGTGCGGCAACTTCCTGCATGTTGGAGATGGTTTTTTCGAATAACTCGTCTCGCGGCGCAATCACCACCACCGGCACGTGTTCGTCAATCAGTGCGATGGGGCCGTGTTTCAGTTCACCTGCCGCGTAGCCTTCTGCATGGATGTAGGAGATTTCCTTCAGCTTGAGAGCACCTTCCATGGCAATTGGATAGTTTACTCCACGCCCCAGATAAAGGACATCACGGGCAACCGCCACCTTGCGGGCGACGTCTTCAATGTGTCCTTCCATTGCCATCATGCCGGACATGATGCGTGGCAGGCCGATCAGGGCTTTGACAAGACGTTGTTCCTCAGCCTCGTCAATGGTCGCACGGGCTTTCGCAGCGGCAACCGCCAGGCATGCCAGCACGCTTAACTGGCAAGTAAACGCCTTGGTCGAGGCCACACCGATCTCAGGGCCGGCGAATGTCCGCAACACGGCAGAACTTTCACGCGCAATAGTTGATTCCGGCACATTCACTATGGCAACCACCTTGTGGCCCTGAGACAGGCTGTAGCGCAAGGCAGCCAGCGTGTCGGCAGTTTCACCGGATTGTGAAATGACAATGGTGACACCGTTAGTGTCCAGCGGCGCTTCGCGATAGCGATATTCCGAAGCGATATCCACTTCGACCGGCAGGCGGGCAATCTTTTCGAACCAGTACTTTGCAGTCAGGGCTGCATAAAACGCCGTCCCACAGGCGGTAATCGTCACTGATGAGACATCTGCAAAATCAAATGGCAGGTCATCGGGCAGCATGATCGTGCTGTCTGCAAAATTGACATACTCAGCCAGTGTATGACCGATGACTTCCGGTTGTTCCTCGATCTCCTTGGCCATGAAGTGACGGTGATTGCCCTTGTCGACCAGCATGGTCGATGCCTGGCTGAAATTGATGTCGCGGATCACCGGCTGATCATTTACATCGAAAATTTCCGCACCGGCACGCGTCAGCACAACCCAGTCACCGTCGTTCAGGTAACTGACCCGGTTGGTGAAGGGAGCCAGCGCCACGGCATCCGACCCGAGGAACATCTGGCCATCACCATGGCCCACCGCCAGTGGCGCGCCCTGCCGTGCCCCGATCATCAGATCGTGTTCACCACGCACCAGGATGCCCAGTGAAAAAGCACCTTCAAGCTGTTTCAGTGTCTTTGACACCGCGTCTTTCGGGGACAGGCCGGCACCCAGTTTCTGATTGACCAGCTGCGCCACGACTTCGGTATCTGTTTCGGTATCACAGGCAATGCCATCAGCGGCGAGTTCGTCCTTCAGCGTCCGGTAGTTTTCAATGATGCCGTTGTGGACGACAACCACATTGCCGGCCTGATGCGGATGCGCATTGGTTTCGTTCGGCGCACCATGGGTAGCCCACCTGGTATGTCCGATGCCGGTGGTGGCGTCCCATCCGTTGCCGGTCACTTTGGCATACAGGTTGTCGAGTTTTCCCGGCGCCCGAACCCGGTCGATTGCGCCATCTTTCAAAACCGCGATACCGGCGGAATCGTATCCGCGATACTCAAGCCGGCGCAGCGCCTCTACCAGTTGCATGGCGACAGGTTCAGTGCCGAGGATGCCTACAATACCGCACATAAATGCCTATTCCTTTTTCTTCCCGGCCGCAGATTTCTGTTTACGCGCGCCCTGAACCTGGTTGTACCGGGTCGCCCAACCCTCCCGGGTTTCCTGCGAACCGCGCGCGATTGCAAGCGCGCCGGCGTCAACGTCCCGGGTGATTACGCTGCCTGATCCCACATACGCACCCTCACCTATTTTCACCGGTGCGACCAGTGCTGAATTGGATCCGATAAACGCACCCGAACCAATGTCCGTATGGTGTTTGAAAAATCCGTCATAGTTACAGGTGATGGTACCGGCTCCGACATTTGCCATTTCGCCGACGCGTGCGTCACCAACATAGCTGAGGTGGTTCACCTTGGAACCTTGCTCCAGGTGAGCGTTCTTCACTTCAACAAAATTGCCCACTTTGACGTTTTGCGCCAGCCGGGTTCCCGGACGGATGCGGGCATAAGGTCCCAACTCTACACCGTCACCGATCTGTGCATTTTCGATATGGCAGAACGCACGGATCAGGCTACCTGACCCAATCGACACCCCAGGTCCAATAATCACGTTCGGCTCTATGACAACATCACGGGCTATGACGGTGTCCGCGCTCAGGAATACTGTTTCCGGCGCAACAAGCGTCGCGCCTTCCGCCATGGCCTTTTGCCGGTAGCGGTGCTGGAACTCAGCCTCGACCGCAGCCAGTTCGGCCCTTGTGTTGACGCCTTGAATTTCATGCTCGGGACAAGTGACCAACGCCACCTTTTCATCCTTGCCGTGTGCCAGCCCCACAATGTCGGTCAGATAATACTCGCCCTTGGCATTGTCGTTGCCGATCTCGGGCAGAAGGTCACGCAGCAACGCGGCATCGAATGCCATGACGCCGGAATTGCACAGCGTGATGGCACGTTCTTCCTCAGATGCATCTGCATGTTCACGTATGCCGGACACATGGTCCGGTCCGTTTGTGAGCAAACGGCCGTAACCGGATGGATCTACGGCATCAAAGCCAAGCACAGCCAACCTGCATCCACCGGCAATTGCCGCCTTCATCCGGCCCAGTGTTTCCTGGGTCATCAGCGGGTCTGCCCCGAACAACACCAGGACCGTCCCGTCAAACCCGTCAAGCGCCGGCATGGCCTTGGACACTGCATCACCGGTGCCGCATGCCGGTGACTGGATGACGATATCAGCATCAGGCGCGTAACCCTTGACTTCAGCTTCGATCGCCTCGGCGCCGTCGCCAACCACAACGATAATGCGGGCAGCGCCAAGGTCATTGGCAGCGGTTACAACGTGGCCGACCAGGGACCGTCCGGCGGCCTTGTGCAGCACCTTAGGCAATTCGGAACGCATCCGTGTGCCCATACCCGCAGCCAGTATGATACATGCAATATCTGTCATTGACCTGCTGCCCTATCCGCTAATCGGTTCGTCATATCAGCTTGTCTTTGCGGCATATCCGCTTCCTGCCAGTTCTTGTTCCCGCAGACCGCACCAATGATAGGTCACCGTTAACGCCAATCAACAACGCATGGCTACATCGCATACCAATCCGGAAATTGACAACGAGAATCCAGACTGACCTCAATCCCGAAGTTTCCCGCCACGTTACAAATCCCGCGAAAAGAAGCAATATGTTCGGAGATTTCTTCCGTGCGCCGCTCAACCTGCGCAATGTCGGAAATGCAACAAATCAAACCCGACATTATCAGGCGTTCCAATTGCGGAAACCGAAAAAACTTATTTATTTCATGATTATAGATGGGTGAACCGTTGAACAGTCAACCTGGCGCGGTTAACGACAGCGTCGATGTGACGGTGTTCACATCTCGGCCGTTTACTTTTCCATAGGGTGTGCATGAGGGGCTAACTCACTGGATGGAGAAGCCCATGTTATTCAAAACAGATTACAAAATATTTCCCGAAAACCTGCCGGACACCATGGTGTTCAAGACGCTTGAGCCGCAAGTCGATTCCCCGTTTATCGTGGGCACCGACAATGATGACCGGTTCAGCGGAACACCGGGCGATGACAACATGTCAGGATTCGACGGTGACGACCGCATCCGGGGCCACGAAGGCGACGACATAATCGGTGGCGGCAATGGAAACGACACGTTGCAAGGAGAACAGGGAAACGACACCATCTATGGCGGAGACGGCAACGACCTGCTCAACGGAGGCCGGGATGATGATGTCCTGACTGGCGGTAATGATGCCGATATCTTTCAGTTCACCCTGCCGTATTTCGGCTGGGGCAATGACGTCATTACCGATTTTGAAGACGGCGTCGATATGATCGAGATCACGAACGGTCGCAACAGCTTCGACTATAGCCGGTTGCAGATTACAGACACTGTTGATGGAGCATTGATCGAGTACGGCAGCAACTCAATTCTGGTCAACGGCGTTGCCGCCGCAGATATCAACCAGGATGACTTTATCATCTGAGACTGCCTGCACTCGCCTGAACTAACTACGTTTCCCCCCGTCAGTCACAACCGGCTGGCGGGGTCACTTGCCGAACCCCACTGACGTCCACTATCGCGATGTGACTATCTTCACTTTCCTGTGAGGGGCGATTGTTCATCATGATCTCCAACACAAACGAAAAAACTGGAGTTAAACCATGTTGATTGCCCGAGGTTTCGAGATTCTAGACAAAAATCCACCTGACACATTTGATTTCAAGGACACGTTTGGCGAAGACAACGTCCAGACTTCCGCGCGCGGCACGTCAGACAGAGATGTCTACAAGGGCCATGAAGGTGATGATACATATCACGCCGGTGACGGCAACGACCTGGTGTTAGGCAATGGCGGCGACGACTCCCTGTTTGGCGAAGACGGCAACGACCACATGGCCGGCGGCGAAGGCAGTGACCTGTTGAACGGCGGCGCCGACGATGACACGCTTCATGGTCAGGATGGCAATGATACGCTTCTGGGCGAAGACGGCGACGACAAGATGTTTGGCGGAAACGGCTCTGACACCCTGAATGGCGGTAACGGAGAGGATTTCATTGCAGGCGGTGCCGGCAACGATATTCTGACCGGCGGCAGCGACAAGGACACGTTCTGGTTTGATCCCACCGAGACGGGCCATGACACTATCACGGACTTTGAAGATGGCCTGGACCTGATCAGCTTCCATCCCGACGACTATCAGTTCGCGCCAATCGGGTTCGGTGATCTCACCATTACCGATACCGTTGACGGCGCACTTATCGAGTTCGGCAATAGTTCCATACTGGTCGAAAACGTCTCTGCGGCAGATCTGGACACGAACGACTTCATGTTCTGATATCGCACGCCGCAGTAAGGCGTCTTTTGACGCCTTACTGCGGGATCTTGATGGCCGGGGAAACAGAGATCTGCTCATGCCGGCGATCTGCAAATCTTGTCAGCAGGAAAATTGGCACCAGGCCGATTGCCACTATGACCAGTGAACCGGTCGCGGCTTCCGATAACCGTTCATCGGACGCCAGTTGGTAGACCCTGACGGCCAACGTGTCGAAATTGAACGGACGGATGATCAGGGTGGCCGGCAGTTCCTTGAGTACGTCGACAAACACAATCGCCGCCGACATCAACAGCGAGCGTCGGAGCAACGGCAGATGCACTATCGCGATCACGCCGCGCCGGGTGCGCCCCAGAGTGCGCGCCACATCATCAATATGTACCGGGATACGTTTGAAGCCGCTTTCAACGGCACCGTTTGCCACTGCCAGAAACCTCACCGTATAGGCAAACAGCAGTGCCACAATGCTGCCGGACAGGATGAGACCTGTTGAAATGTCGAACCAGTTGCGCATCTGGGCATCAAGCCAGTTGTCGAATGCACCCAACGGTATCAACACCCCCACTGCGATTACGGTTCCGGGAATGGCATATCCCATGGTCGACAACCTGACGAGGCCGGAGGTCACTCCGCCCCTTGATTTACGCAGACAGTATCCGGTGAGGACTGCACAGGCGGTAACGATAACTGCAGCAGCACCTGCCAGCAGAAAACTGTTGCCGGCGTAGACCATAATGCGCGTGCCCAGGAAACCGTCGCCTGCTTCAATATGAAGGTCGAGCAGGATAAGCACGGGCAGAACGAAACCCAGCAACACGGGAATGGCGCAGGCGGAAAACGCCACCACGGCTGCCCAGCCCCGCAACGGAACCGGTTGTGGTTTCAGCGCCCGGCCGGATGTGTCGTAGAAGGCCTGGCGAGATCTCGACCAATGCTCCATTGCGACAAGCAGGAAGACAAAGGCCAATAAGGCGGAAGCCAGTTGCGCGGCGCCAACCCTGTCGCCCATGCCGAACCATGTCCGGTAAATCGCTGTGGTGAAGGTCTGAATACCAAAGTACTGGACCGTTCCGAAATCGGCAATTGCTTCCATCAACGCCAGCGCGACGCCGGCCGCTATGGCAGGCCGGGCCATCGGGAGGGCCACCGTGCCAAAAACGTTCCAGGGGCTGCGCCCCAGCGTGCGGGCCACATCCAGGAGGCCGCGTGACTGTTCCAGAAATGCAGTGCGGGCCAGGAAGAAGACATATGGGTAAAGCACCAGGACCAGCATAAGGCTAACACCCCACAAGGAGTGTATGTCGGGAAACCAGTAATCGTGCTTGGTCCAGCCAAACAGATCCCTCAACCCGGTTTGCAGTGGCCCGGCAAAAACCAGAAAATCCGTATAGGCATATCCTATTATATAGGCGGGCATGGCCAGAGGCAGAAGCAGCAGCCATTGCATGGAACGTGATCCTGGAAACCTGCAGGCGCTGACAAGCCATGCCGTGCCGGTGCCGACAACAGCAGTCCCGATACCGACCATGACGACAAGTCCAAGGGTATTGAGCACGAGTTCCGGCAGGATGGTCGCGGCAAGGTGCGTCAATGCCCCCCTACCGGTATCAAAAAGGCTGGACAGCACAGATGCAATCGGCAGCAGCACCAACAGCGCCAGGACGCCTGTGGCTACAACAACGCCATTGGGGCGAACCCTGAAGGTTCGCCCCTTTGTCTCCCCACCAGGGTTACTTTTGAAATCCTGCGCTGTCGCCATGTCAGGTCCGGATAGGTTTGCTCTTCAGTCGACCATGCAACACAAGCCGCCGGAAGAACTTATTTCCAACCGGCCTTGTCCATGA
>CALHUA010000032.1 GCA_938039915.1 uncultured Anderseniella sp. | reverse complement strand
TGCCAGACCGAACATGAACTCAGGGCGTTCAGGCGCACTGCCCACGCCAACCGGCTGGCGGGTCTCGACTGCCGCATGGTCGATGCAGCGGAAGTCAAGCGCATCGTGCCGATCATCAATGACAGCCCGGATGCGCGCTATCCGATCCTTGGTGCCTATTACCAGCCACGCGGCGGCACCGGGCGCCATGACGCACTCGCATGGGGATATGCCCGCGCCATCGATGATATGGGTGTCGATGTCATCCAGAACTGCGAAGTCACCGGCATGCTGCGCTCTGGCGGCAAGATTACCGGTGTTGCAACCAAACGCGGCACCATCCGCGCCAAAAAGGTCGCCGTCGTCACGTCAGGCCATACGTCAAACATCATGGAGATGGCCGGTGTGCGCATGCCGGTGGAAAGTGTCTGCCTGCAGGCACTGGTGTCCGAACCCATCAAGCCGGTGATCGATTGCGTGGTCATGGCCAATACGGTGCACGGCTATATGAGCCAGTCCGACAAGGGCGAACTGGTGATTGGCGGCGGGGCGGATCCTTACAACAATTATTCACAGCGCGGCTCGTTTCCGGCCATTGAACACACCGTATCGGCGCTGGTGGAAACGTTCCCGATCATCTCCCGGCTGCGCATGTTGCGCCAGTGGGGCGGTATCGTGGACATGACCGGGGATCGCTCACCGATCATCAGCATGACCGATGTGGGCGGGCTTTATGTCAATTGCGGCTGGGGCACCGGCGGATGGAAATCCATTCCAGGCTCCGGCTTCGTGTTTGCTGACACCATCGCCAATGACCGGCCGCATCCGATTGCCGCACCATTTGGGCTCAACCGCTTCACCGAGGGCCGCTTTATCGATGAAAGCGTCGCCGCGGCTGTCGCGCACTAGGAATGATGAGATGCTGATTATCCAGTGCCCCGTGTGCGGGGCTGAAGGCGATGAAACGGACTTTCACTGCGGCGGGCAGGCTCATATCGCACGTCCGGCAACGTCCAACCCCGACAACATCGCAGACGGTGAACAGCGCGATTACCTGTTCATGCGGTTCAACCCCAAGGGTCTGCATTTCGAGCGCTGGCGCTGTGATCGCGGCTGCGGCAAGTGGTTTCATGCCGCGCGCGATACGGTGTCGCTGGACTTCAAGGCCTATTACGGCATCACCGAATTGCCGCCTGCCGACGTGATGAAACAGGCAACCGGGCAGTGGGCAGACTTCTTCAAGCAGGCCACGGCAGGCAGGCCTGCTGCCAAAAAGACGGCTGCAAAGAAAACCTCTACGCGCAAACCTGTCTCAACAACGGCGAAGAAGTCATGACCGGCAAACCGTACAGACTGCCCGAGACAGCCGCCACTGGATCTCGTATTGACCGTTCAAAGCAGATCTCGTTCAGCTTCGACGGCGCCAGGATGACCGGATTTGCCGGCGACACGGTTGCGTCTGCCGTTCTGGCGAGCGGACGCAAGGTGATGGGCCGGAGCTTCAAGTACCATCGCCCGCGCGGCCTGATCGGGCTGGGATCGGAAGAGATGAACGCGCTGGTTGGCGTGGGCGAGGGCGGCCGCAAGGAACCGAACCTCAGGGCCACGCAGGTGGAGCTTTATGACGGACTGACCGCGACCAGTCAGAACCGCTGGCCGAACCTGGATTTTGACATCGGCATCATCAACAACAAGTTCTCCCGGTTTTTACCCGGAGGGTTTTACTACAAGACATTCATGTGGCCGCGCAGCTTCTGGGAAAAAGTCTACGAGCCGTTCATCCGCAATGCGGCCGGCCTCGGCGAAGCAGCGAGCGAACACGATCCCGACACCTACGAACAGATGCATGTCCATGTGGATGTGCTGGTCGTCGGCGGCGGTGTGTCAGGCATTGCAGCGGCTCATGCAGCAGCAGCAACCGGCAAGCGGGTGATGCTGGCAGACGAGAACCCGGTGCTGGGCGGGGTGGCCGATATCTCGGCCGGCGAAATCGATGGCATCAGCCAGACCGACTGGGTTGCCGCACGCCAGGCCGAGTTTGAAAAATCCGGCAATTGCCATGTGCTGACGCGGACCACCGTTGTCGGGCATTATCATCATAATTACGTACTGGCGGCAGAACGGGTTTGCGACCACGAACCTGACCTGCTGGCTCAAGGCGCCCCGCGCCACCGGCTGTGGAAAATCCGTGCCGGCCGGATGATCGTGGCGTCCGGTGCACTGGAGCGCCCGATTGCTTTTGCCAACAATGACAGGCCGGGCATCATGATGGCCTCGGCAGCCCGTGGCATGGTGGAACGCTACGGAACATCACCGGGCATGAACGGGGTCATTTTCACCAACAATGATGATGGCTACCTGACGGCCCTGAAACTGCACGAGACCGGCGTCGCGGTGAGCCGCATCATCGATGTGCGCAAGGATGCGCCGTCCGCATTGGCCGACGCAGCGCGTGAGGCGGGCCTCAATGTGCAGGCCGGTGCGGCGATCGCCGGTGTTGAAACAACATCCGGCGGCAAGCAGATCACCGCAGTCAAGATCGCTCCCTATGCGATTGGACGCGGCCGGGTGGTCAATGAAGAACGGGTCGAGTGTGATTTCGTTGCCGTGTCCGGCGGATACAATCCGGTGGTGCATCTGTGGTGCCATAATGGCGGCAAGCTCCGTTTCGATGATGACATTCAAAGCTTCCGCCCCGACCGGCATGGAGACCCGATCACGGTTGTCGGCAGCGCCAATGGCAATTTTGACCTGAAGACTTGTGTTGAAGAAGGTTTCGCAGGCGGTGAAACCGCTGCCAGGGAACTCGGCGGCAAAGCGGCAAAACCAGTAAAAAAACCGATGGTCAAAGCGCACAACGCAGGCCCCATTGAACCGATCTGGTTTGCGCCCGCTACCGGCAAATACAATGAAGGCAACAAGCACTTCATCGACTTCCAGAATGATGTGACGGCCGCCGACCTGGAGCTTGCCCAACGTGAAGGCTACGAATCTGTCGAGCATACCAAGCGCTACACAACCCTTGGCATGGCCACCGACCAGGGCAAGACCTCGAATATCAACGGTCTGGGCGTCATCTCCGATGCGACCGGCAAGCGCATACCGGAAATCGGCACCACGACCTTTCGCCCGCCCTATACACCCTACTCGTTCGGCGCCATTGCCGGCACAAAAAAGGGTGAGCTGTTCCTGCCGGTGCGCCGTACCGCGATCTATGACTGGCACAAAATACAAGGCGCGACCTGGGAACCGGTCGGCCAGTGGCGGCGGGCCTATTGCTACCCGCAGGCAGGTGAAACCAAGCAGGATGCCATCAACCGGGAAATCCTGGCGGTACGCAACAAGGTCGGCCTGCTCGATGCATCGACCCTCGGCAAGATCGAGATCAAAGGGCCGGATGCAGCCAGGCTGCTCGACCTTGTCTACACCAACATGTTCTCAACGCTCAAAGTCGGCAAGGCACGTTATGGCCTGATGATGAGCGAAATGGGCTTCCTGATGGACGATGGCGTGACGGTTCGTCTAGGTGACGACCATTACCTCATGCACACGACATCGGGCGGTGCCGACAACATTGTGGCGTGGCTGGAAGAATGGCTGCAGACGGAATGGACATCGCTGAAAGTGTTCGTGACGTCGGTAACCGAACAATGGTCGCAGTTTGCCATTGCCGGACCTGAAGCGCGCACGGTGCTCGACAAGCTGGACAGTGACATTGACCTGTCGCCTGAAGTTTTCGAGTTCATGAGTTATCGCGAGGGCACGCTGGCCGGATACCCGGTGCGGGTGTTCCGGATCAGCTTTTCCGGTGAGCTGTCTTATGAAATCGCCACGCCGTCGGGATATGGGCGCGGCCTGTGGGATGCGCTCATGCAAGCCGGCAAAAGCGAAGGCATTGCCGCCTATGGCACTGAAGCCCTGCACGTGCTGCGCGCAGAAAAAGGCTTCATCGTCATCGGCGATGAGACAGACGGCACAGTCACGCCGCACGATGTCGGCATGAGCTGGGCGGTGTCGAAGAAGAAGGCTGATTTCATTGGCAAGCGATCGCTGGACCAGGCCTTCCTGGCATCCAAAGGCCGCAAGCAACTGGTCGGATTGCTGACCACTGATCCGCAGGAGGTGCTGCCGGACGGTGCCTATGCGGTGGAGAGTATCAAATCGGCACCACCCATGAAAATGATTGGACACGTGACGTCGAGCTATTTCAGCCCCACATTACAGCGCTCCATCGCCATGGCCCTGATCGAAGGCGGTCAGGACAAGATGGGTGAAACGGTGTCGTTTCCGCTGGAAGGCGGCAAGACCGTGGAGGCGGTAATTTCGTCTCCCGTGTTCCTCGATGCAGAAGGGAAACGCCAGAATGTCTGAAGCAGTGTATACCAGCCCGCTTGCCCATCTTGAGAACACTCGTGACGCTGGGAACCTGAGTGTTTCCATGTCGGAGGTTTCAGACCGCGGCATGATTGACCTGCGGGGCGAGGCCGGTTCGGTGAAATTCCGGCAGGCCGCCAAGGCAGCTCTCGGCATCGACCTGCCGTTGAAACCACGCAGTTCGGCTGTCAAAGGCGACATGACGGTGTTGTGGTTGTCGATTGATCAATGGCTGGTCTGCTGTCCACAAAACAAGGCAGGCGGCCTCGTCAGTACTCTCCGCAAAAACCTCGGCGAAATTCATTCACTCGCTGTCGATGTCACCGACGCCAGGGCCATCATCCGGCTTGAGGGTGACAATGTACGCGAAGTGTTGATGAAAGGGTCATCAATCGATTTCACACTGCCGGAGTACAAGGCCGGGCTGGTACGCCGGCTGATGTTTGCTGAAATCGCCGCCCTTGCCCACATCGTCACCGACAAGCCATGCACCATCGATATCTATGTGTTCCGCTCCTATGCGGACTACACCTGGAAGTGGATAGAGGCGACGGCAAAACCTGCCGCGACCATCGGGTTGTTTGGCAAGCGGTCCGGATAAGGTCGAACCAGCTTAGGGTCAGGACCTAGAACGAGGTCTTCAGTTTCTGTTCCCGTTTAAAGCGCTCCAGCCCCAATTCGATAAGTCTGTCGATCAGGTCAGGATAGGAAAGGCCGCTTGCCTCCCACAGGCGCGGGTACATGCTTATCTGGGTAAATCCCGGCATGGTGTTTATCTCGTTGACGATTATCTCGCCGTCTGGCTTGAGGAAACAGTCCACCCTGCCAAGGCCCTCACACTCAAGCGCCTGAAAGGTTCTCACCGCAAGGTCGCGAATTCTGTCACTGACGGCGTCGGGTATTTTGGCCGGAATTTCCAGTCCCGCCCCGTGCTCGTCAATGTACTTGGCTTCGTAGGAATAGAAATCGTGGGTTGGCTTGATCTCACCGACGACGGAGGTTTCCGGGCGCAGATTGCCGAGTACCGCACATTCAAGCTCACGGCCATCAACGAATTCCTCGACCAGGATCTTGGTGTCATAGGCAAACGCATCGCGAACAGCAGCGTCGAATGTGGACCCGTCAGACACCTTGTGAACGCCGACCGATGATCCCATGTTGGCTGGCTTGATAAACAGCGGCAGGCCGATTTCAGATGAGATGGCTTCGAAGTCCAGGACGTCCCC
Source organism: uncultured Anderseniella sp. (assembly GCA_938039915.1). GTDB lineage: Bacteria > Pseudomonadota > Alphaproteobacteria > Rhizobiales > Aestuariivirgaceae > Anderseniella. The sequence goes on along the minus strand of CALHUA010000032.1, from coordinate 6,916 downwards.
ATGCCTGTAAGTCAATGACCTGGCAATCGGGATGCCCGCGTCACGCAGCAGGCGCTTCATGACATCCTTGTCCATGCCGGCGGCAGACCCGATTACGCCGGAACCGACGAACGGCACACCGGCGAGCTTCAACAGACCCTGTACGGTTCCGTCTTCTCCAAAAGGGCCATGGAGAATTGGAAAAACAACATCGATAGAGGAATGAACACCGCCGCCGGACAGGTTGCTCAATTCGCCGCCGCTTTGCGGCACCAGGGCTACGCTTTCCTGGTTCTCGCTGTTGAGCTGTATAAGTTTCGGATCGGCCGCATTGAGCAGAAAATGTGATTGGTCCGGCAGCAGCCAGTCGCCGGACTTGTTGATCCCGATCAGGGCAACGTCGTACTTGTTCCTGTCGATTGCATCGGCCACGTTTTTCGCCGATTGAAGTGACACTTCATGCTCGGCGGATTTCCCCCCGAACAGAATGCCGACCTTGAGTTTGTCGTTCGCCATATGCCCTGTGACCTACCATCAATATCGCTATCCCGGAGCAACATATCAGGCGCAATACCGACAACCCAACCCATTTGTTTGATGGTGGACCGTGCCGGTGCCATCCGGCTGTTCAGCGCGGCACGGCGGACAGCCAGTCGAACAGCTTGTCGAAACCGCCAAACGGATACATGTGCGGGCCCATGACCTTGAGCTCGGGACTGGCAGCATGAAGGACTGCCAGGTCTTCCACGAACTTGTCCGGTGTTGATACACTCAGGAGCTTTGTGATGTTGAGTGCCTGTTTTCGGATGAACCGGGCCGAGTTTCCGACACCGCAAACGGCAGCGTATTTTGCAAGAGTCTTGATGGATGCAGGACCGGGAATGCCGATGAATGCGGGAAGATCGATTCCGTTGGCACGCAATGTTTTTGCCCAGCTTGCAACCGGCGCTGCCTCGAACAGGAATTGCGTCGAGATGAAGCCTTCCAGGCCGGCGTCCCTGATATAGGCCTGTTTTTCGCTCAGAGCCTGCATCAGCATGGCTTCGCCGTGCAGTTTGGCAATGTCGGCATTGCCTTCCGGGTGGCCCGCCACGCCGAGCGCTTTTGCACCATTGGCTTCAAACACGCCGGTTTCCATCAATTGAAGCGCACAGTGATAGTCACCTATCGGTTCAGGCGCACCGCCGCCGAGCACCAGGTAGCGCGTCACCTCTCCGGACACCGCCAACCTTTCGATACGGCTCATCAGATCGTCCCGGTTCAGGACAAACCGAGCTGGCACATGCGGGACCGGTTCAAGACCCAACTCTCTGATTTGCGCAACCGCGGTAATCTGATCCTCAAGATGCGATGGGTCCACAAGTGCCACAAAAATGTGGGTTCCCGGCGCCACATGCTGTGCAATGAGCGGCAGCTTTTCGGCCTGTCGCGGCGTGATTTCCAGCGTCATGTTTTGCAGGAAAGCCGCAGTTGCGGACTGGCTGCCCGCAGTCGGTATAATTGTTGTAGATGCGATACCCATTGACGAAGTCCTCATAAGCAGATAGCTGCAGATGATGCGTTATTTGTCGACAGGCAGGCATGGTTTTTGCGACTTGGCAGTGACATATGCGACGCGTTTCCACACAATGTGGTCAGCGTCCGGCGTCAGTAATGCTTGGGCACAAGTGAGGGGGTTTTGCGAAACTCACCTTCATTGCAGCCACAGCTTGAGGAAAGTCTGAAACCAATGTTTGGTGATAAGTCCAGAGACTTGCCGATGCCGATCGCCCTGGTCCTGGTGCCGGAGTTCACGCTGCTGCCTGTGACCTCGGTGATTGACCCGCTGCGGCTGGCCAACCGATTGTCCGAAAAAGAGCTGTACACATGGACAATCCATTCAAGTGATGGGTCGCCCATAACGGCATCAAACGGTATCACGCTGGTTCCCGACGGCAACCTGGACGCTATTCCCGAACATGCAACCGTCATTGTATGTGGCGGCACAAATGTTCACCAGTACGGTGAAAAAACCCTGTTCAACTGGCTGCGCAAGCAAGCCCGGCGCGGGACCGATATCGGAGCTATCTGCACCGGTGCGCAATTGCTGGCGATGGCCGGGTTGCTGGATGGATACACCTGTACGATCCACTGGGAGAACCAGCCGGGCTTCATTGAGGAATTTCCGGATATCAATGTCACGTCCGGCCTGTTCGAGGTGGATCGTGACCGCTTTACCGGTGCCGGCGGTACCGCGGCCCTGGACCTGATCCTGGCGTTGATTTCGTCACAGCATGGACAGGTGCTGGCCTCCAGTGTTGCTGAAAATATCCTGCACTCGCCAATCAGACAGCCGGGAGAGCATCAAAGGATGTCCCTGCCAGCGCGCATCGGTGCGCGGCACCCGAAGATGGTCGGTATCATCGAGCAGATGGAAAACAATCTGGAAGACCCGTTGTCACCCAGCCTGCTGGCCCGCGAGGCTGGCCTGTCAACACGGCAGCTTGAAAGACTGTTCCGGCGCTATCTGGACCGCTCGCCGAAACGATATTACCTGGAACTGCGCCTGAAAAAGGCCCGATCCCTGCTGCTGCAAACCAGCATGTCGGTGATCAATGTCGCGCTGGCGTGCGGGTTTTCATCGCCGTCACATTTTTCGAAATGCTATCGCGCCTATTATTCGCGGACACCATATCGCGAGCGCGGTCTGCCAAACAGTTCGGTGGCAGACGAACAGACCTAGAGCCTTTCCCCCTACCCGTCACCGCGACGCGCGGCCGGCAGGGTCAATACCGCGTGCAGGCCGCCGAGTTCGCTCTTGTCGAGAAACAGTTTACCGCCATACATGGCGGCGGTTTCACTCACGATCGACAGACCCAGGCCGGAGCCGGGCTTGGTTTCGTCAAGCCGCTTGCCGCGCTCCATGGCGATGGCCGCACCGCCATCGGGCAGGCCGGGGCCATTGTCTTCCACACACACGTCAATCCAGGCAATCCGATTGTCGATAGGTGATTTTGACGGGCGAACACCAACCGCAACCTTGCCATTGGTCCACTTGAACGCATTGTCGAGCAGGTTGCCGACCATTTCTTCCAGGTCCTGGCGTTCACCGCGAAAGCGGATGTCGTTGTCATAGCCGGACTTGACCGAAACCCTGCGGTCGACGTGGATCCGTTCCAGCGTGCGCACAATTGACTTGACCACGTCGCTGGCGTCGGTTGAAGACCCGATCGTCTTGGCGCGCGCCGCGCGTCGCGCGCGATCCAGATACATAGACACCTGGTCACGCATGACACCGGTCTGTTCGGACACTTTCTTGCCCAGGGTGCCGCCGTGAATACCGGCCTCATTGGTGAGTACGCTCAGGGGTGTTTTCAGCGCATGGGCCAGATTGCCCACCTGGGTGCGGGCGCGTTCAATCACTTCCGTGTTGGACTTCAACAGCAGATTGAGCTCGTCGGTAACCGTCTGGATCTCATCAGGGTAACTGCCGGCGATACGCTCCTGCTCGCCTTCACGAATTTCCGACAGTTCGCCCTGCAGGTCCGACAGCGGCCGCAATCCATATCTGACCTGCAGCAGGATGGCCGCAACAAGACCAAGGCCCAGCAGGCCGAGCACGGCAATCAGGGCATTGTTGAACGCAGACACTTCGGTCTGCAGTTCGTCGAAGTTGCCTGCCACGAGAAAGGAATACTGTTCCTTGCTGCCGAACAGGGTAAAGCGCTGTTCAATGACCCGCAGGGTGTTCCCGGACTGGTCCGTCAGGTACCCGCTCATGCGGTTGCCCGGCCGCCGGTCCGGTTGCATGAATTGAGCGAGCGGCAGCCGTTCATCCAGCAGTGAGGCGGATGCAACCTGCCGCGCAGGATCGCCGTCCAGCGACGAAATCTGCCAGTACCAGCCTGCCAGCGGAATTTCAAACCGCGTGTCAGCCAGAACATTGTTGATTTTCGGTACTTCCTTCTCAAGCTCGACCGACGCCAACAAGCCATCCATCACCGCCTGCAAGCGGGCGTCGAGACTGCGCTCAACCGCCGCGGTAAACAGGGAACTCAAAAGAATACCGGCGGCGATCAGCAGCACGACACTGACAACCGAAGCAGCGGCAATCAGCCGGAAGGCAAGTGAACTACGACTGATCATCCGGCTCTGACAGGCAATAGCCAAGACCGCGAACGGTCTTCAATACATCAATGCCCAGCTTCTTGCGAAGCCTGCCGACAAACACCTCGATGGTGTTGGAGTCACGGTCAAAATCCTGATCATAGAGATGCTCGACCAGTTCGGTACGGGAAATGACCTTGCCCTTGTGGTGCATCATGTAGCTGAGCAGGCGGAACTCGAGCGAGGTCAGCTTGATCGCGCCGCCGTTTACCGTGACCCGGGCACTGCTGGTATCAAGCGCCAGGTCTCCACAGGTCATTTCCGATGATGCATTGCCGGATGCCCGGCGCAGCAGGGCGCGCACCCGGGCCAGCACTTCTTCCATGTGAAACGGTTTTGCAACATAGTCATCTGCACCGGCATCAAAGCCTGCAACCTTGTCACTCCAGCGATCACGGGCGGTGAGAATGAGCACCGGCATCTTGCGGCCGTCACGGCGCCAGTTCTCCAGCACGGAGACCCCGTCCATCACGGGCAGGCCAATATCGAGAATGACGGCATCATACGGCTCGGTATCACCGAGAAAATGGCCTTCTTCACCGTCGGTCGCGGTATCCACCGCATAGCCTGCATCACCGAGCGCCGTGACCAATTGCCGGTTCAGATCCGGATCATCTTCCACTACCAGTAAACGCACACCATCCTCGCTTGTTCAGGTCACCCAGCCATCTTGATCCAGGGCGGAACCCTAGCGGCAGCCCAGAACCTGTCCGCTCTGCGCGTCCACGACGCACCGCCTGGCACTACCGCCCGATACCACGGTAACAATAAACCTGCCACCTTTTTTGACTACCTTTACGGCACGCCCGCCGGCAGCGCGCTCGGCAGCGCGCTTTGCACTGGACGCTCCGGCTACACGAATGAGAGGTGCCACGACTCCGAGGCCACCGGTTGCATCCATGAAGGGTGACCTGCCCGTCACATCGTCAGTAATGCTGTCCAGTACGGAGATGTGCGTCATCGACGTCACAGGCGCCGCAGACGCTGAGACGCCTGCAGTGCCTGTGCCTATCACCAGGCAAATCAATGTTATCAATAGCTTTTTCAATTTGCTCACTTCATGGGGTGCCGATTTCGAGGCGGACCATGCATCATTGCACATGAACACGTGATGAACACTTATATACACACCTCAAAAGCCCCTAAAACGGGCAAATTCCGACACCGTCGCGCGGTCGGTTTTCAGCGAATTGATCGGCGCTTGCGGATCGGGAACGCCAAGTGCAATGCCGCAAAACAGCATCCAGTCTTCCGGCGGGTCGGTGTAGCGGGCAACCGTCTTATGCCACATGGCCCAGAATTCCTGACCACATGTCGCGAGCCCGCGCGCGGTTGCCGCCAGCATCAAGGTCTGGATAAACATGCCCGCATCCGACCACTGACCGGGTTGCATCTGGCGGTCGAGATAGACAAACAGGCCGACCGGGGCCGAGAAAAGCTCGATGTTGCGGCGAAACTGCCTCATCCGGCCCGGCTTGTCCTCACGCCCTACACCAATGGTGGCATACAGATCCTCGCCACACTTGTGACGCCTGGCAAAATACGGCTCTTTCAGGTTCTGCGGGTAAATCCGGTATTCAGTGCCCTCACCGCGTGGCAGATCGCTTACCTGTGCCTTCACATCATCGACGAGGGCTGCAAGCGGCTGGCCGCTCAGCGCGATTATCTGCCAGGGCTGAAGGTTTCCGCCCGACGGCGCGGCTGCGGCGACGGCGAGGAGCTCTTCAACCGTTTTACGGTCAACGGGTGTGTCGGCAAGAAATGCACGGCAGCTGTATCGTGCGCGCGTTGCGTCTTCAACATTCATGAGGGCACCACCAGCCAGAGAGAATTCAGTTCAATGCCAGACTAGAGCATGACTTATCATTCTGGAAGCGATCAGGCGCAGTTCCGTATTCCGGCATCAACTCCGCGATCCGTCAGCCAGCAGCTGAAGCCCGCATTTTGTGGCCCAGTTGCCAGGAGTGGCAATGCCATGCAGCTTCCCAAGCTCGCATACCCTGGAAGACAGCCACGGCAGTTCGAGACGATTTCCGCGTTCGACATCTTCCAGCATGGAAGATTTAAACTCCTCCGGCAGTCCGTCATAGAACGCCATGCCTTCGCTAACCTGGTCGCCCGCGAAATTGTATCCTTCAGCATTGGCTACGCCGACCAATTCTTCCAGCAAAGTTTGCAGAAATTCACGTGTAACAGCATTACTGCGCACGTCTCCCACTGATTTTCTTGTCAATGCAGTTGCTGCCGACAGCGGTACCAGCCGAATATATTTCTGCCAGATGGCCTGGCGAATTTCATCACTGAGCACACCTTCAATGCCCGGTGCACGATCCAGTGCGGCGGCCAGTCGGCGCAACATCGGATTGCCGTTGTCGACGCCAAAGATCATTTTGTGCACACCACCCGAATTGCGTATCACGCCGGGGCGGTCAATGACGGCAAACAGATAAATTGTGCCGCCCACGACCTGTTCGCCAGGCACATGTTTTGAGATCGTTGCAACGCTGTCGATCCCGTTTTGAAGAGTAACAACCCTGGTTTGCGGTCCAATCAATGGCTGCATGGCTTTGGCAGCAATTTCCGTATCCCACAACTTGACCGTGAAAATCACAAGGTCGACAATGCCGATATCCGACGGGTTGTCGGTCGCGGTCAAGCCGAGGCCACTCACTTCACCGAGCGGACTTTCGACAGATAATCCGTTCTCCCGAATTGCATCTAGATGATCCCCACGGGCAATCAGGGCTACGTCGAGGCCGACCTGGGCCAGCCTAACGCCGACATAAGCGCC
>CALHUA010000031.1 GCA_938039915.1 uncultured Anderseniella sp. | reverse complement strand
ACCTCGTCGATGCCGCGGGTACAGGCGAGCGTGTTGGTGCCGTCGATGTTCATCGCACATGACCCGCAGATGCCCTCCCGGCACGAACGGCGGAAGGTCAGCGTCGGATCGATCTCGTTCTTGATCTTGATCAGCGCGTCGAGAACCATCGGTCCGCAATCATCCAGGTCGATGGTATAGGTGTCGACCTGCGGATTGCCGTCATCGTCCGGGCTCCAGCGATACACCTTGAACTCGCGGGTGCGGCTTGCGCCTTCAGGCCTGGGCCATACCTTGCCTTCGCCGACCTGGGAGTTCTTGGGGAGTGTCAGTTCAACCATGTTTTTTAATCCCGTGCCCTGTGCCCTAGTAGACGCGCGCTTTTGGCGCAATCTTCTTGGGGTCAATGCCGCCTTCAGCGGGTGTTGTCAGCGGCTCTGTGTGCACCGGACGATAATCCAGCTTGACCTTGCCCTTGTCATCAACCCACGACAGCGTGTGCTTGCGCCAGTTCTTGTCGTCGCGCCCGTCATAGGGCCCTGACTTGTAGTCTTCGCGTGCATGCGCACCACGGCTTTCCTTGCGCGCCTCGGCTGAATAGACCGTGGTGATGGCGCTTGCCATCAGGTTTTCAAGTTCCAGGGTTTCAACCAGGTCAGAATTCCAGATCATCGATCTGTCAGTCACCTTGAGGTCATGCATCTTCTGCCATGTCGCACTGATCCGCTTGCACCCCTGAGCCAGGGTTTCCTGGGTGCGGAACACGGCGGCATCTTCCTGCATGGCACGCTGCATCTCGAGGCGAAGATTTGCGGTCGGCACAGAACCTGACGCATTCCGCAAGCCGTCAAACCGGCCCATGATCCTGTCGACAGCCGCTTCATTGATGGCCGGCACCGGTTCTTCCTTGTCAACTACCTTGCCGGCCCTGATCGCGGCAGCCCGGCCAAACACCACCAGGTCGATCAATGAGTTTGATCCCAGGCGATTGGCGCCATGCACGGACGCGCAGCCCGCCTCACCAACGGCCATCAGGCCCGGTTGAATGGCGTCCGGATCCTTCTTCGTCGGATTGAGCACCTCACCCCAATAGTTGGTCGGGATGCCGCCCATATTGTAGTGCACCGTCGGCAGCACCGGGATCGGCTCCCGGGTCAGGTCAACGCCGGCAAAAATCTTGGCGCTCTCGGAAATACCCGGCAGGCGCTCATGCAGAACAGCCGGATCAAGATGATCCAGGTGCAGGTGGATGTGGTCCTTGTCCTTGCCGACGCCGCGGCCTTCGCGAATTTCCATGGTCATGCAGCGCGACACCACATCGCGCGACGCCAGGTCCTTGGCGTTGGGCGCATAACGTTCCATGAAACGCTCACCTTCCGAATTGGTCAGGTACCCGCCTTCGCCGCGCGCGCCTTCGGTGATCAGGCAGCCCGCACCATAAATCCCGGTCGGGTGGAACTGTACGAATTCCATGTCCTGCAGCGGCAGGCCGGCACGCGCCGCCATGCCGTTACCGTCGCCGGTGCAGGTATGCGCAGACGTGGCCGAGAAGTAGGACCGGCCATAGCCGCCCGTCGCCAGCACCACCATCTTGGCGGCAAACCGGTGCACGGTGCCGTCTTCAAGGTTCCACGCCACGACACCGGTACACACGCCGTCATCTGACATGATCAGGTCGATGGCGAAATACTCGATGAAGAATTCCGCATTGTTTTTCAGGCTTTGCCCGTACAGCGTGTGCAAGATGGCATGTCCGGTCCGGTCAGCCGCGGCACAGGTGCGCTGCACCGGCGGGCCGTCACCAAAATTCTGCATATGCCCGCCGAACGGGCGCTGGTAGATCTTACCCTCTTCGGTACGGCTGAACGGCACGCCATAGTGCTCAAGTTCATAGACGGCTGCAGGCGCCTCGCGCGCCAGGTATTCCATGGCGTCGGTATCGCCGAGCCAGTCGGATCCCTTCACGGTGTCATACAGGTGCCACTGCCAGTGATCAGGACCCATATTGTGCAGGCTGGCAGCAATGCCGCCCTGCGCCGCCACCGTGTGTGACCGGGTCGGAAACACCTTGGAAATACAGGCCGTCCTGAGACCCTGCTCGGCCATGCCAAGCGTGGCGCGCAGGCCGGCGCCGCCGGCACCGACGACAACCACGTCAAACTGGTGGTCGGTAAACTCGTATGCGTTCGTCGCAGCCATGTGCCGGTCAGCCTCCGAAGGAAATCTTGAGGACAGCGAACAGGCCCGTCAGGGCCACCGCCAGTGAGAAGAAGGTATTGCCGAGAAGGCAGATCACCTTGACGCCTTCGTTGTGTATATAATCTTCAATGACAACCTGCATGCCGAGCCGCATGTGCCAGGTGATCGAGATGATGGTGAACACCAGCATCAGCGCCACCAGCGGGTTGGACAGCGCCTGTGTCATCTCGGCTCGATCAGCGCCCACCTTGGAAACGCAGAACCACGCCAGAAAGATCACCAGCGGAATATTGGCAACCGCGGTCAGCCGCTGATGCCAGAAATGCTCGGTGCCGGATTTGGCTGACCCCAGCCCGCGCACTTTGCCCAGGGGCGTTCTCATGCTCATATCGCGTTACCTCGCCGCATAGGCTGCGATCCAGATCAGCAGCGTTAGTGTGACCGATCCGGCAATGGTTGCCCGCGCCAGCCATTCGATCTTCACCAGGTCAAATCCGCGCCCGGTATCCCACAGCAGATGCCGCAAGCCCCCAAGCGCATGATGCACCAGCGCCCAGGTAAAGCCGAACAGCACCAGGCGCCCGAACCCGGAGCCGATGAAACCCTGCACAAAGTCGAAATAGCTTTGCGAATGCGCTGCAGAAAACAGCCACCACACAAACAGGGCCATGCCGAAATACAGTGCGCTGCCGGTTATGCGATGCATGATCGACATCATCGTGGTGAGCATCGGCTTGTAGATACTCAGATGCGGAGAGAGCGGTCGCTCTTTCATGGGTGAATTCGCCATTAAGATTGTCCCCGGTGATGCCGTCTGGGCAGGATTGGTTCTTTCATACTATGTGCAGCGCAACACACGCAATGCGCCGTTCGGTTTAATTTCACACCGTGTACGCGCATCCCATTATGGTTTGGAGCGGCATTAAGGCCTGAGCGGCATCAATGCCCAGTAATCAAGATCAAGAATGACGCCGTCATCACCGGTTTCCGGAAACGAGCTGCAAGGTGCATCCTTCGTGGCGACAGTTCGCAATCGCAGGGCACCGACGTCGTCACGGCCATCCAGCCTTGCCGTATCGCGCACTTCAGACCAGCTGAAGACCGTTTCACCGGCAAACAGAGGTGCGACGTGTGCCCCGCCATTGATCGCTGCAATGTGGAATGCGTTGCCCAGTCCGTTGAACGACAGGGCACGGGCCAGCGAGATCACATGGCCGCCATAGATCAGCCTGCGGCCAAACCGGCCCTGGCCTTCGGTGAACTGGTTGAAATGCACTTTTGCGGTGTTCTGGTACAGCCTGGTTGCCAGCATGTGTTCGGCCTCTTCCACCGTCATGCCGTCCACGTGATCAATCCGTTCACCGGCATGGTAGTCATCCCAGAAATAGGCGGAGCCGGAAAGACCCGGGTCCCACTTTGCCGGATCGATCACCGGACATGCCGTCCCCAGGCGGGCCGGTGACACGTGATCCGGCAATTCCGGCACGACCGGATCAGGTGCACTGGATGCCACGTCGCGTTTACGCACCATCACCCAGCGCACAAACTCAAGGACCGGTTCACCGTGCTGGTTCCTGCCTGTCGAGCGCACATAGACCACACCGGTCTTGCCGTTTGAATTCTGCTTCACACCGATGACTTCAGATTGCGAGTGAAGCGTGTCGCCGGCGAACACCGGTTTCAGAAAACGGCAATCTGCATATCCCAGATTGGCAACGGCATTGAGAGAAATATCCGGCACCGTCTTGCCGAACACGATGTGGAACACCAGCATGTCGTCCAGCGGAAATTCCTTGTATCCGATCGCCCTCGCAAATGCGTGTGACGACTGAACGGCGCAGCGCATTCCGTAAAGCCCGGTATAAAGCGCGCGTTCGCCTTCGCCCACCGTGCGCGGCACCGCATGCCGGATGATCTGGCCGACCGAAAAGTCCTCAAAGAAATTACCTGACGTGGTCTTGCTGGATGTCATGCTCATGATGTTGCCTCCAGCGCCGAGATTGCCTCGTTCATGGCAACTGTCTTTCGCGCGATTTCACAATGCAGTAATTCGACCATCCGGCCATTGAGATTGATGGCGCCAAGGCCTGCGTTCTCCGGCAGGGCGAACGCCGCGATGATTTCGTTGGCCGCCGCAACCTGCTCCGGCGATGGTGCAAATGCCGCGTTGGCCGGTGCGATCTGGCCGGGGTGGATCAGTGTCTTGCCGTCCATGCCGGCCAGCCGGCCCTGCGCACATTCTTCCGCACAGCCTTCCTCATTCCGGAAATCATTGTAGACACCGTCAATGATCGCCAGGCCATAGGCGCGCGCCGCCGCCACGCAGGTCATCAGCCATGGCAGCATGGCTACACGATCGCCACCCAGGCCCGCGCCGGTCTCCTTGGCCAGGTCATTGGTGCCCATCACCATGCACTCAAAGCGGGAATAGTCATTGGTTGCTGAGGCGATTTCACGCGCATTCAGCATGGCCAGCGGCGTCTCCATCATGGCCCATATGGACACATGCTCCGGTGCATCCGCCATGGCCTTGTCGACGGTTGCAATATCAAACGGTGTGGAGACTTTCGGCACCAGGATGGCATCCGGTCCTGCCTGCAATGCCGCGGACAGGTCATCCATGCCCCATTCGGATGTCAGCGAGTTGATACGTATGACCAGTTCCCGCCTGCCATAGCCGCCGGCTTTCACCGCATCACACACAAAGCCGCGCGCGTCCGCCTTGGCAGACGGCGCAACCGCATCTTCCAGATCCAGGATCAGCGTGTCTGCGGCAAGGGTCTTTGCCTTTTCCAGCGCGCGGGTATTGGACCCCGGCATATACAAAACGCTGCGGCGCGGCCTGACGGTCATGTAAGCTGTTTCCCTGCAAGAACTTTACCTGCGCAGTTCATAATATATTGCAACGCACAATAACAAGGGTGGATTGATCGAAGGCATCTAGCCACTCCATATCCAATCGGACATACTGCCGGGCCAACGACCCGTTAATTCCCAGGCTGCACCGGTATCCCATGGCCATTGTCTCCATCTCCTCGCGCATTTCACGCGGTTATATCGGCAACACGGCGTCTGCCTTTGCCGCACGCCGGCTCGGCATCGATGTGTGGGAAGTGCCCACTGTCACCTGGGCACATCATCCCGGTCATGGCAAACCGCCGGGCATGGTCACCTCGCCGCAGACCATCACCGACCTGCTTTCAAGTTTTGAACAGCCCGACTGGCGCCGTGAAATCGATCTGGTGATGACCGGGTATTTCCGGGATGCTGAACAGGCCACGGCAGCGGCTGATTTCATCAAACGCCTGCAGGATGCCCGCCAGCAATTCCAGGTACTTGTCGATCCGGTTTGCGCCGATTCATATGGCAGGTATGTAGCAGACGAGGTTATTGCCACGATCAAGACGCAGCTTCTGCCACTTGCTGACATCGCAATGCCGAACCGCTATGAACTTGACGTGCTGACCGGAGACAAGAACAGCGACAACACGTCCCTGGTTCACGCCGCACGCTCGCTTGGCGCAGACACCACCGTGGTCACATCAGCCTTTCCGGACACGCTCGGTATCGGCAATCTGCTGGTCGAGGCCCGCGCAGCCACCTTGCATGAGACCCTTGCCTTTCCCGACCCGCCGCACGGCACCGGCGACCTGTTTGCCGGCGTATTCGCCGCCCGGATTCTCAAATCATCGCCAAGGGATGCGCTGCTTCATGCCGGCAACACCGCTTTCCGCGTGGTTGAGGCCACAGCACTTTCCGCCGGTGACGAGCTTGATCTTGCCGCCTGGAACGATCTGATCGATCAACCGCCACACACCGGCAACATCACCCCGGTTCGATCCACAAATGCCTGAAAACTGCTTCCTTGGACTGGACGGCTGCAAGGCGGGCTGGATCATGGTGTCATGGTCGGGCGACCCGGATACCGCACCACAAGCCGACATCATTCCGGACATCAACAGTGCGCTGGACACTTGTGCCAGCCATATCGGTGTGGACATGCCGATCGGCTTTCCTGCCGATACGGCCAGATCCTGCGAGATGCTGGCGCGTCAGTACATCGGCGTGCGCCGGTCATCGGTTTTCCCGGTACCGTGCCGCGAGGCCGTCATGGCCGATGATTACCGCCGGGCCTGTGACATCAATACCCGGGTGCTGGGCAAGAAATTCTCGAAGCAGGCCTTCATGCTGTTTCCCAAAATGCGTGA
>CALHUA010000030.1 GCA_938039915.1 uncultured Anderseniella sp. | reverse complement strand
CGGACGGTTCGTTCAAACGAGGTGGCTTATACCCGCGATGGGGTCACTTGGCAACACCTGCAAGCGCTCACGTCAGCAGCCGAAGGCTGCGCTCCGCGGGGGCGGGCCTGACCGGCCCGAGGCCCGGTCGGGCCTAGTGGGAGTTCATCACCAGTATAGGCGATGAAATCCATTCCGAAACACGAAGTGCTGAGGCAAGGCCGACTGGCCGCCGCACGAAGTGCGCCCTAGCGGAGCGCAGCCGCAACGCGGCTGCTTGCGTGAGCGAAATAAAACTCCACCTGCTTGCGTGAGCGAAATAACACACCACCAAAACATCCAACTGGCCTGCGCCTTGCTCAGTTCTTAACGGGACGTAGCGATCGTGTATCAAAAAGGCACAAGGCTCGGCATGCTCTACAAACTGTTCAACGTCGGAAAATGGGTGATAATCGCGGATTTATCCGCCGGAGTGGCAATCAATGGAGCCTGGGCGATGGGATGGATCAATCCGCTGGGCTGGGGCGTGAATCTCGCCAATGCCATTCAGATGACCTTGCAGTGAAACCCGCCGATACCTTCCACGAAGCCCTCCATGTGATCACCGCGTACAACCGGCCCGACACCTGACGGTGTGCCCGACATGATCAGGTCACCAGCGGCCAGTTCAAACAGGCCGGACAGATAGGAAATCATTTCCGGTACCTTCCAGATCATCTGGTTCAGGTCTCCCTGCTGGCGCACCTCACCATTGACCTTGAGCCATACGGCGCCGGCATCCGGATGACCGATATCCGATACCGGCACCAGTCCGGTCATGGGCGCTGAGTGATCAAACGCCTTGCCGATTTCCCAGGGCCGCCCGGCCTTCTTCATCTGGCCTTGGAGGTCACGGCGGGTCATGTCGAGACCGGCGCCATAGCCATAAACGTGGGTGAGCGCATCATCCAGCGCGATATCCCTGCCGCCTGACTTGAGCGCCACGATCATTTCAATCTCGTGATGGACATCATTTGAGGCAGGCGGATAGGGGAAAGCAATCTCGCCACTTGCATCCGCCGTAACGATGTTCTCCGGGCACTTGAGAAAGAAGAACGGGTCTTCCCGGTCCGGGTCATGCCCCATCTCGATGGCATGCGCAGCATAGTTGCGACCGACGCAATAGACCCGGCGCACCGGGAAAGTGTCTCCGGTGCCGGAAACGGGCAGGGTGGTGGGGATGGGGTCTGGGATGACGAAGGACATGAAACGCAGGCTTTCGGGCAAGTGGTGCTGGTCCACTCAGGTTTAGCGCCTTCATTCCCACTGTGAAGACGCCATTCCATCATGTGACTGCCCTCCGGTGACAATGTGCAAGAGGGCATGGTGCGAGTATTTTCACTGCGACCGGTCCAGGATGTTGTTGATGTTCTCGGGGGTAGCTGTTGGCTCCGGCGGCCCATTGACTTTCTGCCATACAGTCGTGCCGCCGATGACAATCAGCACCAGCCAGAATGCCGGGCCCGGGCGAATGTTGTCGCTCTTGGGTGGTTTTATGTCTTTCAGCGGAACGCCCAGTGTCTCAACCTCCCTCTACTGGCGGGCCAACTCATCCGGTTGTCAGTCTGTTCACCAATTGCGTAAGGTATTCTGAATAAAGACTATAAAGTTTGAGTGATTCACTCAAACCGCTCCTCCGCATGCGCCGCTTTCCCTCACAACTGCGTGACGCCACCTGATTGTCACAAAAGAACGGCTTGTTCTTTTTAACGAACAGTTCTATATGTCATTCCAATTGATCGTTTTAACGAACGCGTTGGAGTGACCTGATCATGCGCTATTATCCGGTGTTTCTGGACCTTGAAGCAAAGACCGTCGTCATAGTCGGGGGCGGAGCCGAGGCTGCGCAAAAGCTGCGACTGATGGCCAAGACGCCGGCGCGGATTGTGGTCATCACGCCGTTTGCCGAGCGCGAACTCTCCGCTGAAATCGACGCTGCCGGTGCCTGTCTCATATCGCGTGACTTCGATGCCGATGACCTGCATGGTGCGTCACTGGTGTTCGCCTGCGGGCTGGACGAGGCCGATGAGGCAGCGGTCCATGCTGCCGCGACCGAGCGCAACATCCCGGTCAATGTGGTCGACCGGCAGGACAAGTGCTCGTTCCTGACGCCGTCCATCGTGGATCGCGGGTCACTGACCATCGCCATTGGCACCGAGGGCGCCGCGCCGGTACTGGGCCAGGGCATCAAGGCTCATCTCGAAGCCATGCTGCCACCATCCATCGGTGCGCTTGTCGACAAGGCATCTGCCTTGCGGCCACGCGTGGCCCGTGCGCTGGAAAAGGGCAGTCCGCGCCGTGACTTCTGGCGCTCGTTCTTCTTCGGCAATATCCGCGCCGCCTTCGACCGCGATCCTGAAGCCGGTTTTGACCGGTCGGTGGATGACGCACTGTCCGGCAACAGTCGCGAGGCAACCGGGTCGGTGTCTCTGGTTGGTGCCGGCCCCGGTGATGCCGACCTGCTGACCCTGAAAGCCCAGCGCCGCCTGCTGGACGCCGATGTGATTGTCTATGACCGTCTCGTTGGCCCCGGCATTCTGGAGTATGCGCGCCGTGATGCGGAGCGCATCGATGTGGGCAAAGCGCCGGGCAAGCTGTCGGTCAGCCAGACACGCATCAACGACATCCTCATCGAACATGCCAGCGCCGGTAAACGCGTGGTGCGCCTGAAAGGTGGCGATCCGTATGTGTTCGGCCGTGGTGGTGAAGAACAGGCAGCACTCGTGGACGCCGGTATTCCGGTCGATGTGGTGCCGGGTATCACCGCTGCCGTGGCATGTGCCGCTGCCGTCCGCCTGCCGCTGACCTGGCGCGGTGAGAACCGCAGCTTCACAGTGCTGACAGGTACCGCCGATAAGGGCGCAGCGGAGCATGACTGGGCCGCTTTGGCCAAACCCGGTGCCGCGTTTTCCATCTATATGGGCGTGCGCCAGGCTGGCCACATCCAGCGCCAGTTGTTGGGGGCAGGTATTGCCGAAGACACGCCCGTCGTGGTGGTCGAAAACGGCACCCGCGCTGACCAGAAGACTGCCGTGGGCACCATTGCCACGCTGACCAGGACACTTGCCCTGGGCGCCATCAAGGGTCCGGCCATCATCTATATCGGTCTCGACCCGGCGCGCTCGGACATCCTGGATACGCAAATGCAGGCCGAGGTCGTAGCAGAAGAAAGGATCGCGTCATGAACGATGTAACCGAAGACTGCAGTGAGTACGTGGTGACCGCCAACGAGGTGTTGTCCGGCGATACTGTGTTCCGCGCGTCGGATGACACATGGGTGCGCGGCATTGATGGGGCCGCCGTGCTGAAGTGTGAGGACACCGGTTTCGTGGCACTCGGCGAAGCGCAAAAGGACGAACACGCCAACATCGTCATGGGTGCCTACCTGGTGGAGGTGTCGCGTGAAAGCGGGGCCGTGCGCCCGGTGCACATCCGCGAGCGCATCAGGGCACTGGGCCCGACAGTACGCGCCGACCTGGCACAAGTGGCGCAGGGATTTTCGACAAGCGAGGTAGTGGACCAATGAACGTGCACGTGACGCCTGAACCCAACATGTATCGCTATGACGAGTTTGACCGCAAGTTCGTCGATGCCCGGGTCGCCCAGTTCCGTGACCAGGTGGCACGCCGTCTCGACGGCACCATCACAGAGGACGAATTCAAACCCATGCGGCTGATGAACGGCCTGTATCACCAGCTTCACGCCTACATGCTGCGCGTCGCGGTGCCGTATGGCACCATGTCATCGCGCCAGCTCAATGTGCTGGCCGACATCGCCGACAGGTATGACCGCGGCTACGGCCACTGGACCACGCGCCAGAACATTCAGTACAACTGGATCAGGCTGGAAGAAACTGCTGATATCCTGGACGCGCTGGCAGATGTCGAGATGCACGCCATCCAGACCTCCGGCAACTGTATCCGCAATACCACGACGGATGCCTATGCCGGTGCGGCCGCCGATGAACTGGCTGACCCGCGCCCGGTGTGTGAACTGATCCGGCAATGGTCGAGCCTGCATCCCGAATTCACCTATCTGCCGCGCAAGTTCAAGATCGCGGTGACAGGCTCGCCCAACGACCGTGCGGCCGTCCGGGTCCACGATATCGGTCTGCGCATGCATCTGAACGAGAAAGGCGAGCGCGGCTGGGAAGTGCTGGTCGGCGGCGGGCAGGGGCGCACGCCCATGATTGCCGTGACCGTGCGTGACTGGCTGGCCGAAGCTGACCTGCTGCCATACCTGACCGCCGTCATGCGGGTCTACAACCTGATCGGCCGGCGCGACAACAAGTACAAGGCCCGCATCAAGATCCTGGTCCACGAAATGGGCGCGGAAGCGTTTTCCGCTGCGGTCGAGAAGGAATTTGCCGAAGCACCGAAAGAGACCATCGAGGTAGACGCCCGCGAACTGCACCGCATCTCATCCTATTTCGCACCGCCTGCCTGGGAAACCCTGCCGGCCTTTGTTCCCGAGATCGAGGAAAAGAAACTCGCCGACCGCGGATTCCGGCAGTGGCTTTCCGCCAACACGGCAGCCCATAAGGTGCCCGGCTACACCATCGTCAATGCCTCGTTCAAGCCGGCCGGGGGCATTCCGGGTGATGCGACATCCGAACAGATGCGTGCTGTCGCAAAGCTCGCTGATGAGTATTCTTTCGGTGAAGTTCGCGTCACCCACGCCCAGAACCTGACGCTGCCGCATGTGCGTACCAGCGACCTGATCGAGGTTTGGGAAAAGCTTAAGGAACAGGACCTGGCGGAAGCCAATATTGGTCTCATCGGCGATATCATCTCCTGTCCCGGCCTGGATTACTGCGCGCTGGCAACGGCCCGCTCGATTCCGGTGGCGCAGGAGATTTCCACACGCTTCGCCGATATCAAGCGGCAGCATGATGTCGGGCCGTTGAAGCTGAATATATCCGGCTGCATCAATGCCTGCGGCCACCACCATGTCGGCCATATCGGTATTCTCGGCGTCGATAAGAAGGGCAAGGAGTTCTACCAGATCACGCTTGGCGGCTCGTCTGCCGAAAATGCGTCGATTGGTAAAATCCTGGGGCCTGGTTTCGGGGCGGAAGAGATCACCGACGCGGTTGAAACCGTCGTCGATACCTATCTGAACGTGCGTGAGCAGGGGGAAGAATTCCTGCAAACCTACCGCCGCCTGGGTGCGGCCCCTTTCAAGGAAGCTCTTTATGCCGGTAATTGAAAACAACAGGATTGTTGAAGACGTCTGGGCCCATCTCGAAGAGGGCGATAGCGCCACTGACCGCAGCATGATCATCGCGCCGCTGGCCCGTCTGGAAGAAGTTTTGGCCGGTTGGCCGGCCGATCATCGCGGTCTTGGTGTCGATGTGCCGAACGATGTCGATGTGGACCAGCTTACCCCGCATCTGGCGCGGCTCGACATTGTCACCCTGAACTTTCCCGGGTTTGCCGACGGCAGGGCGTTTTCGCAAGCC
>CALHUA010000029.1 GCA_938039915.1 uncultured Anderseniella sp. | reverse complement strand
AAGAACAATCCGGTCCTGATCGGCGAACCGGGCGTTGGCAAAACGGCGATTGCCGAAGGATTGGCCCAGCGCATCGTCAACGGTGACGTGCCGGAGAGTCTCAAGGACAAGCGCCTGTTGTCGCTCGATATGGGTTCGCTGATTGCCGGTGCGAAATACCGCGGTGAGTTTGAAGAACGGCTCAAGTCGGTACTGTCGGAAGTGCAGGCGGCAGCCGGCAATATCGTCCTGTTTATCGATGAAATGCACACCCTTGTGGGTGCCGGCAAGGCAGACGGGGCGATGGATGCATCAAACCTGCTTAAGCCTGCGCTGGCGCGCGGTGAACTGCACTGTGTCGGTGCAACAACCCTGGATGAGTATCGCAAGCACGTTGAAAAAGACGCTGCCCTGGCGCGTCGGTTCCAGCCTGTATTCATCTCCGAACCAACAGTTGAAGACACGGTGTCGATCCTGCGCGGTCTCAAGGAAAAGTATGAAATGCATCATGGCGTGCGCATCACCGATGCGGCTCTTGTTGCAGCGGCCAATCTGTCCAACCGTTATATCACCGACCGGTTCTTGCCTGACAAGGCCATCGACCTGATGGACGAGGCAGGTTCGCGTCTGCGCATGCAGGTTGATTCGAAGCCTGAAGAGCTGGACGAGTTCGACCGTCGCATCATCCAGTTGAAGATCGAGCGCGAGGCCCTGAAGAAGGAAGACGACAAGGCTTCCAAGACCAGGCTCGGCAAGCTGGAAAAGGAACTGGCTGATCTTGAAGAAAAATCTTCGGCCCTGACCCAGACCTGGCAGTCGGAAAAACAGAAGCTCAATGAGGTCCAGAAGATCAAGGAAGAGCTGGACCATGCCCGGCTGGAGCTTGAGCGTGCCCAGAGGGGCGGAGACCTGGCCAAGGCGGGCGAACTTGCCTATGGCGCGATCCCGCAACTGGAGAAGAAGCTTGCCGATACGGAAGCGATCTGCAAGCCCGCCAATCCACTGATGGAAGAAGCGGTTACCGACAGCCATATTGCCGGCGTTGTGTCGCGCTGGACCGGGATTCCGGTTGACAAGATGCTGGAGGGCGAGCGTGAGAAACTGCTCACCATGGAAGCCGAACTCGCCAAGCGGGTCGTCGGACAGGCGGATGCGGTTCGCTCTGTTTCAACGGCGGTTCGCCGTGCGCGTGCCGGCTTGCAGGATCCCAACCGTCCGATCGGATCGTTCATGTTCCTAGGTCCCACCGGTGTCGGCAAGACCGAACTGACCAAGGCGTTGGCATCATTTCTGTTCGATGACGAGCAGGCAATGGTGCGGGTGGACATGTCTGAGTACATGGAAAAGCATTCGGTTGCCCGGTTGATCGGTGCGCCTCCTGGCTATGTTGGCTATGACGAAGGTGGCGCACTCACAGAGGCGGTGCGCCGCAGGCCCTACCAGGTCATCTTGTTTGACGAGATCGAAAAGGCACACCCGGACGTGTTCAACGTACTCCTGCAGGTGCTTGACGATGGCCGCCTGACCGACGGTCAGGGCCGCACGGTGGACTTCCGCAATACGCTGATCATCATGACCTCCAATATCGGTGCAGAATTTCTGGTTGCACTGAAAGAAGACGAAGCCGCGGAAGCGGCACGCGGCCAGATCATGGAAATGGTGCGTTCGCACTTCCGGCCGGAATTTCTCAACCGGCTTGATGAGATCATCCTGTTCCACCGGCTCAGGCGGGAGAACATGGGTGCCATTGTGGACATTCAACTGGCCCGGCTGGCGAAGTTGCTGGAAGACCGCAAGATCGTTCTGGACCTGACCGACAAGGCGCGAGATCACCTGGCAACCCAGGGCTATGATCCGGCATATGGTGCGCGCCCGCTGAAGCGGGTGATCCAGAAACTGGTTCAGGACCCGCTGGCGGAAGCGATCCTTGAAGGCAGGATCCACGACGAACAGGTGGTCAAGGTCGATGCCGGCAAGCTTGGTCTGACCTTCAACGGTGAAACTGCCGGTGATCTGGAGGCTGGCATCATAGCCTCGAGCGCTGGAGACGACGCTTCCAAACCGGCCAGTGTTCACTAACCACCTCACCGATGAAGTTACTCACCTGGTACGCGATGCTGCAATTGAAGTGTCGCGTACCAAACAATTCTATCTGGGCGCAAAATCGTCTAGCATGATCGGATGAGTTACTCTTTCAATGCTGGTCTGCGTGACACTGTCGCCCAGTACCTTTCCGCACATGATCGCATCACCGTTACAGACGGTTCCCTGCGCAAAGCCGCTGTCGCCTTGATTCTTGGTGCTGCATCGCACGCTGCGCCAGCCGACATCGTGATAACCCTGAGGGCGAGCAAACTTAACCGGCATGGCGGACAGTATGCCCTGCCAGGCGGACGCCTCGACGAGGGTGAAAACGTGATCGAGGCCGCTTTGCGCGAAACCCACGAGGAAGTGGGTCTCTACCTTGAGACACCTTCGGTGCTCGGATTGCTGGATGACATGGTGACCCGCTCGGGGTTCGTCATCACACCGGTGGTGGTGTGGGCAGGAGCTGGTGCAGTGTTCACACCCGATCCCGGCGAGGTTGCGCAGCTCTATCGTGTTCCCCTGGAAGAACTGGACACACCGTCAATTCCCGAAATGGTGCCCGACAGGGTCGGAGGCAAGACGGTCATGTCGGCGGTGCTGCCGACCATCGGGCATCGCATGTATGCACCGACCGCAGCGCTTTTGTACCAGTTTCGCGAGGTATGCCTGCATGGCCGCTCAACCCGGGTCGGCGACCTTGGGCAACCTGAATTCACGCGGAGCTGAGACGATGATTTCTGTTACCAGACGCAGTGTTGCTGCACCCATGCTGGCAATGGTTCTGCTTGGCCTGACGGTGCCTGCGGCAGGTGGACGGGATATCTCGCCCCTGGAGGTTGCCCGCAAGTCGGTTGTGACCGTGCTGCCGGTCTGGTCAGGAAGGCCGGCAAACCTTGCCGAGCCGGAAGGCAGCGGCGTTGTAATTGGTGATGGCCGAACCATCGTGACGGCGGATCATGTGCTCGGGCCGGTTCAAGACCAGGTGCCGGTGCTGGTGCGTGATGACGATGGAACCAGTTATCCAGCCAGGGTGATCGCGCGGCACAAGGCCAGTGATCTGGCAGTGCTGCAGATTGACAAATCCCTGCCGGCAATCGCCGTCCGCGCCGGCACGCCGGGCATCGGTGATGAAGTGTGCGCCATCGGCAATGCATTTGGTGTCGGCCTGTCGGTCAGTTGCGGCCGGGTATCGGCGGTCAACCGGGCCGGTGTCGGTTTCAATGCCATTGAAGACTTTATCCAGACCGACGCGGCGGTAAACCCCGGCATGTCAGGTGGTGCGCTGGTGGACATGCAGGGGCGGTTTACCGGCATGCTGTCAGCCATTTTCACCAAGCAGTCGGATGCCAATATCGGGGTAAATTTTGCCGTGGATGCAAGGCTGGTTCACGTCATCGCTGATGCACTTGCCAGTACAGGCCAGTTTGTTCCTGCCAGAACAGGCGTGCTGTTGCGGGCGGTTCCACCCAGCGGTGAAGCAGGCCGCCAGGGGGTGCTGGTGGTGAAGATTGTGCCGGGTCTGCCGGGCGATAAATCGGGGCTCAGGGCAGGGGATATTGTGTATCTGGCGAACGGCAGGCGCATCCGAAAGCCTCAGGACTGGTTGTCGGTCATGGCAGGGCGGCAGGCAGGCGATCAGGTCGAATTGTCCGGCCGCCGCGAGGACAAGCCGGTGCAATGGATCATGAACGAGTAGGTTCTTGGGGCTACGGCAGCGACATCCTGTCAGGTCAGCATGACTTCAATACAAGCCACGATATCGGTTCCTGACGGCGCTATTTCTATTGTCCGTTGACCTGGGCGATCTGAATTGAAGACGGTGCTTCCTGCATGAGCGCCAGGACTTTCCTCTTCTGCTGCTTGAAGGCGCGCAGTTCCTCGCCCTTCAGCTTCCTGCCGGACGACGCGACCTGTACACGGCGCGGATTGATCGGGCGACCGCGTTTGCGCACTTCATAGTGCAGGTGAGGACCGGTGGACCGGCCGGTTGTGCCGACATAACCGATAACCTGACCCTGGCGGACCTTCTGGCCCTTTTTCAGTTTGGCGGTCTTGCTCATGTGGGCATACAGGGTTGAATACTTCTTGGCGTGCTTGATGACGACAGTGCGTCCATAGGAGCCGCGCCAGCCGGCGTGCACGACGACACCGTCACCGGCTGCCTTGATCGGTGTACCGCGGGCCGCGCCAAAATCGATGCCGGTGTGGAGTTTGTTATAACCCAGCAGCGGATGACGCCGCATGCCGAAACCGGATGTGATACGACCGCCGGAAATCGGTGTGCGCATCAGCGACTTGCTGGAGCCGACGCCGTTCTCGTCGTAATAGGCGGTTTTGCCGTTTTTGTCGGTGAACCGGTAGTAAATATGGTCGCGACCGGACGTGCGCAACTTGGCATAGTGCAGCACTTTGCGCTTTGTCGATGAGCCGCTGAGCGGGTTTCCGTAAAACAGGTCAATCTGGTCGCCGGAATGGATCTGGCGCTGCAGGTCGATGCTGTGGCCCAGAACTTTCATCGCCGCATTGATCACATAGCCCGGAACGCCATTGTCACGGGCAGCCGCATATACCGAGGACGATACCTTTGCCTTGGCGCGGTAGTGCGGTGCATTAGCAATACGCGACAGCGGCTTGGCCTTCTTGCCGCCGATGGTTGCGATGTAACGACCGTCATCGTCAGACTCGACGATCAGTTCTTCGCCGCCAGGCGGGGTAAACGACACCCGCACCGGTGCAATCACTTCGTTACCGTAGAAATCCTGCTGCTTGTCGAGCGTCACCGAGTATCTCTGGCCGGTGCGGACCAGGCGACCCGGGAATACCGGCTCGATGGCGGCTGCGACGGCGCGCGCGCTTTCGACAGTGACGCCAAGGTTGACCATGCGGCCGATCAGCGTATCTCCCTGGCGCAGAACAACCTCTTCGTCTACCGGTTCCGGCGGCAACGTCTTCGAGACGCTGGTGGAATTGTTTGTATCGGGCAAAGAGGCAAGCTCGATGCTGTTTTCCAGGATGATCGGCTCGCCATAGGCCAGGGCGTCGCTGCCGGGGGCAGGATATCCGTTCTCTGTCAGCAAGTCGCCGGTTGCATTGATGCCGCTCGTGTCCGGCTGGCCCTGGATATAGGCGACCGACAGGGGCTGCATCGGGCTGGCAGATACTGCCTTGGCGATGGCGCCGTTGAAATCACCCTTGGTGGATGTCTGGATGAAACCTTCAGAGCGCGCCGAAGAGTTTGCCGTCTGATCGCTCTGCACCTGCCAGCTGTTGGCGATGACGCCTTGCGTCGTTGACGGCCAGCTCAATGCAAGACCGGCGGCGGCTGCGCCACCAAACAACGTGAACGCCACCAGGCTTACGACCTGGAAATTGTTGGATTTTTGTTTTGGAACCAGGAAGAAATCGGTGTTGTCGATAGCCAGATCATCGATGCTTAGTTTACGAGCGGTCTCTGTCAAAGAGCCTGCCTTGCGCGGCCGCATCTTTTTGAACAATGACTTCAAACCCGTAGAACCCCTTGACCTCTGACCGGATCACAACCGCCACCTGCACGGTAATTGCAAATCCCGTTTTTGACACCGGATGGAAAAGAACACACCCATCCTGCGCTGCTAAGTCGTCACGCAGTCACCCAAACCTGACAAACGCTATGCTGAACGCAGTTTCGCAACTGCTGGTCAGCCGTCCCCACCAACTGACCGGACAATGCCTGTCAGCACGCTTCGTGTCAACCTTTCGAGAGCTTGTGAAGCTGAAAAACCTGAGCTTGCACAATGAGTTGACGTCAGCGGCGGTGAGGTTGTAAGGCAAATTTTAGACAACCTTGCAGACCCTCATACTGGAAGAATATGGTTTATCGGCGGTTAACTTGGCCATAAACGGCATGGTTTCGTGCGAACGCCTTTTTTCAGACATAAAGAGGTCATTTTGCAGACATTTTGAAGCCTGCAAAAACCCCAATTGTGGCAAGTGGTATGAAGGCCACAAAAACCCAGATGGCCACAACTTGCGCCGTCTGTGCCGAAAGGCCACCTGAAAAACCGACGGAATTGGCAACAAGTCCTGCCACAGCTGCCCCCAAGGCATATGCGATTCGCTGAACCAGCGGAATTGCAGCTGCTGCAATGGAGCGCTCGGTCTCGCCAACGGATTCAACCAGCCGCCGGATGATGAAGCTCCAGGACATGCCGAAACCTGCGCCTTGCAGAACCGCAAAAACGCAAACGAGCCAGACAGGGCCTGACACCATTGTGACGGCAAACCCTATCAGGCCGATGAGCACCAGGCTTGCACCGGTCCGGATGATCAGTTTTTCCCGGTGTTCCGGCTGGTTGGCCAGTGCAATCGCGGCAACTGACCAACCTATTGATTCCAAAGCAATAACATAGCCTGTTTCCAGTGCTGACAGCTGGTGCAGAACACGTAACAGGACGGGTCCGAAAACCGAAAACGAGATCGTCGATGCCGCCAGGCAGAAGACCATCACCAGCGAGTTGCGGGCGGTGCTGCCACGGGTCCGGATTGCCGAAGGCAGGATGTGACCGGAGGTGCGGTTCTGATCTATTGCCAGGAATACGCCCACGCCTGCAAGACCGGCACATCCTGTTATTATCGCGGCCATCAGGTTGGCGGTTATGCCGGACCAGGCAATTGCCACAATGGCAGCCGCCAGAACAGCCAGCCGCCGGGCCGGAAAAATGGCGGGTGCGGCGGCGGTTCCGGCGGGTTTGAGGGAGCTGTCGGGGCCGCCGGAACTACCGGGTGCCGTGCCGGCGACGTGCTGTGCAGGTATTATAATGTAGGCGGTGGCTGCCAGTAATGCTGCCTGGATGCCAAAAAACCAGAACGCCCCACGCCACCAGTCGGCCTGCGCGAACAGCCCGCCGATCAGCGGACCGAGGAACGCCGACACCCCCCAGATGGCCGACAAGAGTGCAAACAATTGCGGCCATATGGATCTGTCGAACAGTTTTTCAACTGCAATGAACGCAACTGCCACCAGACCGCCGCCGCCAAAGCCTTGCGCGAGCCGTCCGAGCAGCATGATTTCCATGGCGGGCGCCAATGCCGATATTGCACAACCGGTGGCGTAGGCCAGGGCTGACAATGCAAATCCGGCGCGCAGTCCCGAACGGGCGATCTGAAGTCCCATGGCCGCACCGGCCAGAATTGATCCGAGTTCGTAAAGCGCAAGGTTCCACCCGAGGAGTTCAATGCCGCCGATATCTGCAACGATGTCGGTGATGAGTGTTGAAATGATCAACTCGTCAGCCGCGTGCAGCCAGATGCCAAGTCCCAGGAAGACAAATCGTGACAACACGCCGGACTTTGCCAGTGCACGCCAGTTCGGCCGTGCTGAAGGTGCCGTTGCCGACGGTGGCGGCGAGGGGGCGTGGTGCTGATCATCGGGGTGGGTCATGAGCCGGTGTTTCGCCGGGCGGCTGGAACCAGCGACCGGATGAGATAGGAGCAGCGTCGCGCTCCGTCGAGCAGGTACTCATCGCGTTCCACGGTGAAGGATTTGCCAAGCACCTGCCTGAAGATCGCCAGCTCCGACCGGCACAGACCCTGGCAGACGCTGGCGGCAGCGCAAACCGGGCAATGGTTCTCCGCCAGCCGCCAAGTCCGGTCATCGATCTGTTCAGCCTGTGCCATGTAGCCTTCTTCGCTGCGCAGGTCAGCAAGGCGTTCGATCTTCTGGTGCGCCGACGCGGCTGATGACAGCGCGTGCGCATAGCGCTTTGTCGTCTCGCTTTCGCGGGCCGCGATCAGCTTGTCCAGGCCGGCCTCGCCGAAGACGGTGCGGATCGATCCGATCAGATCAAGCGTCAGTGTGTCATGGGTGTCGGGAAACCGGTTGTGGCCTGCCGGAGTTAGGCGCCATACAAGGTCGGGCCGGCCGACACCGCCGGCAACACCGCTTGATGTGACCAGCTTGTCATGTTCGAGCAGTTTGAGATGTTTGCGGACACCTGCCAGTGTCATTTCAAGCCGGCTTGCCAGGCTTGATGTGGGGCGCGGACCGAGAGTCTTTAGGATATGCAGCAGTTGCTGGCGGCGATCGTTCATTTTTTGCCCCGGAGAGGTCTGGAAAACAGAAATAAAGATACTATATAGTTTCTTAATTAACTGCAAGGGCTGGCAGGTTACCTGCCCGCCCGATGGCAGGTGCGCCGGAGGTGCCTGAAAGCGCCGGTTTTCGGTGGTTTTTGCGGGGTTTTGAAATTTGTTGAATCTTTTGCGAACTTTTTGCGACAATCCGCTTGACAGTCAGGCCGCCGCGCAACTATAAACCGCCTCACTGAAGAGCGGGCGCCACTCGTTGGCGAGCGTTCTTTGTTGTCTCCTGAGACTAACGACAGTTTATACGGTTTAAGTCAAACCGCAGACGCCTGCCGCCGGTTTTCAGGGGTGGAGGTCCGCAAGGTCTTCCGTCGCTCTTTGACATTGTTGAACAGAGAAAGAGAAACGCAGGCGGCGCGTGTCCTGGCGGTTTC
>CALHUA010000028.1 GCA_938039915.1 uncultured Anderseniella sp. | reverse complement strand
GCATCCGGCTCCAGCGTCGAAAGCCACTGTGAATGATTGATATCGACATCACGCACCTCAACGCCGTGCTCGCGGGCATCGCGGATCAACTGGGCCGGCGCATAAAACCCCATGGGCTGTGAATTCAGGATGGCGGCACAGAACACATCGGGATAATGACACTTGAGCCAGCACGACACATAGACCAGCAGGGCAAAGCTGGCGGCATGGCTTTCAGGGAACCCATAATCGCCAAAGCCTTCGATCTGCTTGAAACAATGTTCGGCGAATTCGCGGTCATAGCCGTTCGACACCATGCCTTCGACCATCTTGTCCCGGAAAGAGTTGATGGTGCCGACACGCCTGAAAGTCGCCATGGCGCGGCGCAGTTTGTCGGCTTCACCGGGGGAAAACTTTGCCGCCACGATGGCGATGTTCATAGCCTGCTCCTGAAACAGCGGT
Organism: uncultured Anderseniella sp.; assembly: GCA_938039915.1. GTDB lineage: Bacteria > Pseudomonadota > Alphaproteobacteria > Rhizobiales > Aestuariivirgaceae > Anderseniella. The sequence continues at coordinate 6,031 of CALHUA010000028.1, read as the reverse complement.
ACACCCAGCGTCTTGCCCAGAACGTCGGCCAGTTCCTGCTTGGGGAAACTGACAGGCTCCTTGCCCTGGCGCCGGCGCAGATAGGGATGCACCATGTCGCCTTGAATGGGTCCCGGTCGCACGATGGCAACCTCGATGACGAGGTCGTAATAGGAACGGGGTTTCAGGCGCGGCAGCATGGACATCTGGGCCCGGCTTTCGATCTGGAACACGCCGATCGTATCTGCCCGGCAGATCATGTCATAGGTAGCCTCATCTTCATCAGGCAGCGAGGACAGGGTTTCTGTGCGTCCGTAATGGCTTTGCAGAAAGCTGTACGCCTTGCGGATGCAGGTCAGCATGCCCAGTGCCAGCACGTCGATTTTCAACATGTTCAGGCTTTCCAGGTCATCCTTGTCCCATTCAACGATGGTGCGATCCTGCATGGCGGCGTTCTCGATGGGGATGAGCGATGACAGCCGGTCACGGGAAATGACGAAGCCACCGACGTGCTGCGATAAATGCCTCGGAAAGCCGATGATCTGGGACGCAAGGTCCAGCATCTGTTTCAGGTGCTTGTCACCGGGGTCAAGCCCGGCCCGCCGGGCGTCTTCGGCCTCGATCTCTCGCGAATAACTTCCCCACTTGGTGCCTGATATGGCGGTGATCGCATCATCGGACAGCCCGAACACCTTGCCCACTTCACGCAGGGCCGACCGCGATCGGTAGGAGATCACCGTGGCGGCAAGGCCGGCCTTGTCGCGCCCGTATTTGGCATAGATGTACTGGATCACCTCTTCGCGCCGCTCGTGCTCGAAGTCCACATCGATATCCGGTGGTTCATTGCGCTCTTCGGAAATAAAGCGCTCGAACAGCAGGCTGACCTTGCCGGGATCAACCTCGGTGATGCCAAGGCAGAAACAGATGGAGGAATTGGCGGCCGACCCGCGCCCCTGGCACAAGATGCCTTTTGAACGGGCGAAGCGTACGATGTCATAGACGGTGAGGAAGTAGGGCGCATAGTTGAGCTTGGCGATCAGCCGGGTTTCGTGGGCGATAGCGTCGATGACCTTTTGCGGTGCGCCCCTGGGATAGCGTTTTTTCAGGCCGATTGCCGTCAGCCTTTCAAGGGCTTCCTGTGACGGCAGGGGCCGGTTGCCGAGCTCTTCGAACACCGGATCTTCAGGATATTGATAGCGCAACTCGTCAAGCGAGAAACCAATCTGTGCAAACAGGTTTGCGGTTTGCTCGACAGCTCCTTCATACCCCTTGAACAGGCGCTGCATTTCTGCCGGCGGGCGCAGGTACCGTTCGGCATTGGGTTCAAGCCGGGTGCCGATGGACTGCAGGGTCTCGTGCTCGCGGATGCAGGTCAAAACGTCCTGCAACGGGCGCCGGTCGGGATGGTGATACAGCACATCACCTATGGCGATGAGGGGAACCTTATGGCTGGCTGCAAGCTTCTCAAACACCGGCAATCTGCGCTGATCACGGGCATTGTGATTGCGCATGACTGCAACGTGCACATGATGCACAAAGGCTGTGGCGAGCTTTTCGAGGCAGGTTTCAAGTACCTTGTCTGCACGCTCCGGCACCAGGGCCATCAGCAGGCCGGTACCATGATCCAGCAGGTCTTGCAGATACAGTTCACATCCGCCCTTGACCGTGCGCCGTTTGCCGAGGGTGAGGAGTTCGCAGAGCTGCCCCCAGGCCGGACGGTCTTTCGGCCATACCAGGATATCCGGTGTGCTATCGGCAAACACCAGCCGGCATCCGGGCGCGTAAGCCAGTCCGGCTTCCTTTGCCGCCATGTGCCCGCGCACAACGCCGGCCAGGGAATTGCGGTCGGCGATGCACAGCCCGCTGAGCCCCAGATGCTTTGCCTGCACAACCAGTTCTTCCGGGTGCGAGGCCCCGCGCAGGAAAGAGAAGTTGCTGCTGCATGCCAGTTCACAGTAGCCGGTCATGAGAACAACCCGTGCATATACCAGTCCGGCCTTGTGGTCTCGCGCTCATATAGCCCGTATCGAAACAGCCAGAAGCGGTAGCCTTGCGTATCCTCTACGCGAAAATAATCCCGGCTCAGGCTGGCCCGCCCGTCACGCCACCATTCACAGGCAATCCGTTCGGGACCTTCAGAGCGGGCGATTTCGTACAGTACCTTGCGCCAGCGAAACCGGTTTGGCGGGCTGTCGGGCACCTGCGCAACGGCGTCGATGGGTTCCGGTCTTTCCAGCAGTATCAAGGGCCGGGTTGGGGTGCGGGCCGGGCCGGGCAATGCAACCTGGTCCGGGCCGGTTTTACCGTCTCGCCCGGATACCGGCACAAGCGCAAACCGGCGTTCGGGAATATGCGTATCAGCGAAGGAAAACTGCAGAACCCGGTCCGTGCCAAGCCGTGCGCCCAGTCGGTCGATGAGAGCACTATAGCTGTCACCGGCATCCTTGCGCTCAACCAGGTCATGCTGGGCGCCATTGAAAGGGTCTGCCTGCAGGATATTGAGCCGTAAGATGTCGAACCCGAAGCCTGCGTCCAGGTCGGTATGCAGCCTGGCCAGGCGCTCGTGAAACAGGGCGGCGATGCGGTCAGCATCCCGCAACGGGTTGGCGGCATGCACGCTCAGTGACAGCACTTCCCCGTCAACCCGGAACAGTTTCACCTCGCATGTCCTGACGCCGAGATCGCGGCGTTCCAACAGGTGAATGATGTTGCCGGCCAGAAGCCCGATGCCGCGCTTGATGTCGTCTTCATGCACAATCGGATCTGCAAAGCGTTTTTCCGAGGCCAGTTCGGCAACGGGCATGAGCGGTGAAATGACCTCGTCCTGACGGCCCGACGCCTGGTCGAGCCTGTCGAGCAAATGCGTGCCGAAGCGCGCCGCCAGGGGCGCGCGTGGCAGGTCTGCAATGCAGCCAATGGTCTTGAACCCGACCCGGCCAAGGCTCTTTACAAGAGCAGCATCAAGGCGAAGGGCGGCCAGCGGCAGGCCGCTTATGGCCTGTGCCTGCCGGTCGCGGGCAATCATGCGCCCGGTGCCGTGGCGCGCCATGGCCCATGCCGCACCGGCGGTATCTGCAAGACAGGTGCGAACGGTGAACCCTTGTGCTGCAAGGCGGGTTTCGATATCGGCAATGAAACTTGTCTCGCCGCCAAACAGATGGGTGCACCCGGTGACATCCATGAACAGGCTGTCTTCACCATCGAGCGCGACCAGCGGCGTATAGCGTTCGCACCAGGCTGCCAGCGATCCAAGCAGGTCGCGCTCTGAGGCCCGGTCTTTCGAATGGCATTCAAGATCAGGCACCAGGGCGCGTGCATCACTCAGGCTTTGTCCGCTGAATATGCCCAGTCGGGCCGCGTGGGCTTCATGGGCCACGATGCGAACGGCATTTTTTTCCGTATCCGTGACGGCAATGGGCGGGCTGTCAGGACGCGCGTTCAAAATCCACGACTTGCCCCACTTCAGCCGGGCAATCCGGTCTGTGGGCAGATGCGTGAATGCGATGGACAGGATTCGCTGTGTGAGTTTTCGATGTGCCATCTTCAGATGTGCCATCCTCAAAGGCTCGGTTTTCCGGGTTCCATGTTAAAGTCCATTGTCCTGTTCGCCCGTGGCGGTTGCGTTCAAGTGTGTGCACATGACGCGCCTGTCCGGGTCCATGTTCAAAACCGGGATCAGGCCTTGAAGGCATGGTTTCCACATGCCAGCGGGTGGCCGCAGCACCGGCTTCTTCGCCGCCGCTTTGGCGCAGCACGCAAACCAGCACGCCACTTTCGCGTGCCCGCAACATCAGCCGGCGTGTGGCGGTCATGTCAAACGGCTTCGGATTACCCTTGACCTGAAAAACCACAGCCGAAAGATCGCTGCATTTGGCCGCCTGATCCGCCGACCACAAGGCATCCTGCAGGGTGATCGGGCGCACAAAAACCATCCGCTTGGGATCGATGCCGTGCTCGCTCAGTCCATCGGGAAAAGGCAGACCGGAATCAACCGATGCCGCAGGATCGATGACCCACAAAATCCTGCCTGCATCTCGCTTGCCGAATTGTGCAGCCAGTCCCAGCGCAAACCCGGCAGCGCAGGCAAAATCACGCGCAAGGCTGCATCGCACTTCATGCAGGGCATTGGTCCACATGCCGCCATTCAGGTGCTGGTCCAGATCCGGGATGTCAAATGACACACCGGTCTGCTGAGCGTTGTCCCCGGGTCCGGGCAAGGGGTTTTGAACCTGATGTTTTACAAGCTCCGCAATGCTCGTATGGGCAATCGCGGCCATCCGTTGTGATCCTTTGATAATTACGTTGTTCTCTTTTTGTTCTAATAAAGCCAAATCACGTGAACGAGTCAAGGGCTGCAACCCAAGGTAGTTTCAATGTGATCAATGACACATATTCAATGCATGGATTCCTCCATCCTTGACTTAACGGCAAGCAGTCAAGGTTCACACAGAATGACCATTCAAACTGCAGAAAATCGCAACAACCCGCGCAAGGTCATACCATCGCGTGAGGATCTGTCCGGCCAACAATCAACCTGCCGGGCACGCCGGAAAACCAGCGCAGTCATTCTCAGATGCCTGGTTGTTTTTCTGGGTCTCATATGGGGATTGCAGATTTCCCTGGCCAGGACTGCCGGAGAAGACGTTGGCGCAACATCGGCCGGATTGTTGCTCATGCATATTTTGCTTGCCACCGTGTTCGCCGCTTTTCAGATCGCAAGAGGGCAGTGGTTCATGCCGAGCCAGCGCGAAATCGGCTTTTATGCTGTCAGCGCTGTGTTGGTGAACATAGCTCCCCTATGGCTCGAGCTGACAATCGCCCCGCATATGTCGACTGGATTGTTGACCCTGATCAGTTGCATGTCTCCCATCATGACTGTCGTATTCGTCCTGTTGCTTAGGACAGAACACATAACCTGGCAGCGTGTGCTGGGTGTTCTGGTTGGAGTTGCTGCTGTAGTTGTCGTGCTCGTTCCGAAAGCGTCGATTGGCGATGCCGGATTCGGATGGACAATGCTGGCATTTGTGTTGCCGGCTCTTATGGCTGCTTATGGTGTCTTCATGAAGTACGCCTGGCCGCGCGGACGCACGCCGCTGCAGGTGTCAACCGGCATCCTGATTGCCGGTACCGTGATGCTGTTTCCATTCCACTTTGCCACCAGTGCGCTGCCGCTTGAGGAGATGCGCAGTCAATATACCAGCGTGCCGCTGCTGTTGCTGGCCATCTCGATTGGGTTTGAGTTCTACCTGTTCGCGCTTCTCATCAGGTTGGGCGGTGCCGTGATCGCGTCATGTGCGGATTATGTCGCCGTGCTGGCCGGTCTGGGATGGGGGTTCATCTTGTTCGGCGAACGCCCGGATGCAGGACTTTGGCTGGCAGTGGGCTTGGGCCTGATGGCGTTGTGGTTGATATGCAGGCAACGAGGAGCGGCTCGTTAGTGATCCCATCATTTCGCTCCAGAGCCGCGCCAGCTTGTCCTGGTCTATCCCCACGTAAATTATATTCTCCAGTGATGATCAATTCATGAAGTGTTGTTTTCTGCCAATTACCCTGTCCTGAAACCGGTTTCGGCCCCACGTCGGCGGCGATAGCAAGAGGTGCGCAGACATGAGTATAGGCAATCTTCTTGTCGCCAAAGGTCTTGTTTCTCCGGAAGCCATCAACCAGGCAATCGATCATCAAAAGGTCAATGGCGGTCGTCTTGGCGACAGCATCGTTACCCTTGGTTTCTTGACCAAGTCTCAAATCGATACGGTATTTGCAGATGCGCCACAGGTAACGGATGTGCGGGCACAGCAATCGGGCAGTGATTGGCGATTTGATGTGACCATTACGCATCCTGACACCGGATGGGACCACTACGCCGATGGCTGGCAGGTTGAAGACGCGGACGGCAATGTTTTGGGGCTGCGGGTTTTGGCGCATCCGCATGAGCATGAACAACCCTTTACCCGGTCACTGTCCGGCGTTGCAATCCCTGCGGGCACCGAAATTGTCTATATCCGTAGCCGTTGTATCGTCGACGGCTGGTCCGAAGAAACGACACCGGTGA
>CALHUA010000027.1 GCA_938039915.1 uncultured Anderseniella sp. | reverse complement strand
GTGAAATAGGTGTACGAAAGCACCTTTGAGGCCGGCAGCCGCAGAGAGGCGAACTGGATCAGGAAGAACGTGCCCGCCGTCGTGAACACTGCCAGATAGGCGACCGCGAGCCAGACAATTGCAGGAAGCGTCGTCCAGTCCGTCGCAACGATATCACGTGCCCCGACAGCCCCGATCCACAAAGTTGATGCCACCAGCGTGTACAGGGTAAAGTGCAGCACCGGTTCGCCCTTGTTGAATTTCCTGACCAGTGATGCATAGGCGGCATGCGCAGCGCATCCCACGAAGAAGATCGCCTCACCCTTGCCGATCTGCAGTTTGAGAATGGCATCAAGGTCGCCCTGGAAAATCACCCAGATGGCACCGACAGCAGCGATCAGCAGGCTGAGCCAGACAATGCCGGGCGTCGTCTGGCGCAGGAACAGCCAGCCGAACCCGGCGCTCATCAGCGGCACCAGCATGAACACTGCTCCGGTCGAGATCGGCTCGGCAATCTGCAGTGCCACGAACATCAGGATGAAATAAGTCGCCATGAGTGCGCCCAGTATGGCGTAACGCCAGAGGCCTTCAGGCCTGGTGATCGGTTTTTTTGCGATCGCCAGCGCAACAGCGGCGACCAGCGCCGTCGCAATGACAAAGCGCACGCCGTTCAGGGCCGCAGGCGCGATGAACGGCGCTGCCAAATCGCCGATGGAGAAGGAACCGGCAATCAGCAACGCAAACATCAACGATGACAGATGGCCGAGCAGCTTCTGCCGGCCGGTGGCAAAGGCGGACGCGCGCGCTGCGGTTTCCTGCTCACTCATCGAAAAGGCCCGACAAGGCAGGTGTATGTGTCACTCGGCCGCCACCCGTGATGGATTGTTCGGATGCTCAGTCCAGTTGCCGTAATCGCCACTGACCTTCTCCCCGGTCCGCTTGTCTGTCTCACCGGTCGCCAGCGGTTCCATGGTGATGCAGTTTTCCACCGGGCATACATTCACGCACAGATTACAGCCGACACACTCTTCGTCGATGACCTCGAAACGGCGAACGCCATCCACCTCCTGGGTAATCGCCTGGTGGGATGTGTCTTCACACGCGATATGACACCTGCCGCAGGAGATGCACATATCCTGATCAATTTTCGCCTTGGTGACATAGTTGAGATTGAGATACTGCCAGTCGGTCACGTTGGGCACCGCGCGCCCGATGACGTCATCAAGACTTGCGTGGCCCTTTGCGTCCATCCAGTTCTGCAGGCCTTCGATCATCTCCGATACAATCTTGAAACCGTAGGTCATGGCAGCGGTACAGACCTGGACATTGCCTGCTCCAAGCGCCAGGAACTCTGCTGCATCGCGCCATGTCGTAATGCCGCCAATGCCCGAAATCGGCAAGCCACGGGTTTCAGCATCGCGGGCAATTTCGGCCACCATGTTCAACGCAATCGGCTTAACCGCCGGACCACAATAACCACCGTGTGAGCCCTTGCCGTCTATCGATGGTTCAGGCGAGAAATTGTCGAGGTTGACGGACGTGATCGATGACACGGTATTGATCAGCGAAACCGCATCGGCGCCACCGGCATGTGCCGCGCGTGCCGGAAACCGGATGTCGGTGATGTTCGGTGTCAGCTTCACGATCACCGGCATGCGGGTGTTTGCCTTGCACCAGCGCGTAACCATCTCAATATATTCCGGCACCTGGCCGACAGCTGATCCCATGCCGCGTTCGCTCATGCCGTGCGGGCAGCCGAAATTCAGTTCAATACCGTCAGCACCGGTCTCTTCAACCAGCGGCAAAATAGCTTTCCAGGCCGCCTCTTCGCACGGCACCATAATCGACACCACCATGGCGCGGTCCGGCCAGTCCTTCTTGACCTGCTTGATCTCTCTAAGATTGACGTACAGGTCCCGGTCGGTGATCAGCTCGATATTGTTGAGACCCAGCAGACGGCGGTCAGCTCCCCAGATCGCGCCATATCGTGGCCCGTTGACATTGACCAGCGGCGGGCCTTCCTCGCCCAGGGTTTTCCAGACCACACCGCCCCAGCCTGCCCTGAAGGCACGCTCGACATTATACGCCTTGTCGGTCGGCGGCGCAGACGCCAGCCAGAACGGGTTTGGTGATTTGATACCGGCGAAAGTGTTCGTGATGTCAGCCATGCTACTCTCTCCTTTGAGGCGCCTTTATCAACGTCGCGCTACTGTTTGAGTGTGTCGTTGATCGCTTCTGCCGCGTCCCTGCCCTGGGCAACGGCGGTCACTGTCAAATCATCGCCGGTGTTGGTGCAATCGCCGCCGGCCCAGACTTTGTCGGCAGATGTGCGACCCGTCGCATCCGTTGCAATACACCCACCTTCAAGCTTGATCGGTGAGCCAAGGCCTGACGACTCGAGTGTCTGGCCGATGGCGACCAGTACCTGGTCCGCCTCGATCGTCATCGTCTCACCGGTACCGGTCAGCTTGCCAGCGTCCTGGGATGTATATTCCAGGGTGACGGACCTGAGTTTGCCGTCCGCGACATTGACTTTGTCCGGCTGCAACCAGTGCCGGATGATGACGCCGCGAGACGTGGCCAGGTCCTGTTCGAACACCGATGCGTTCATCTGGTCCTTGCCCCGGCGATAACAGATGGTCACATCTTCGGCTCCAAGCAGCTTGGCCTGCACGGCTGCATCAATCGCCGTCATGCCGCCGCCGATAACCACAATGCGCCGGCCGACAGCGATGTCTGACTTGTCTGCCGACTGGCGTAGGCCGGCAATGAAGTCCACCGCGTCCACAACACCGTCTGCGTCAGACCCTTCCATCCGCAACGCATTCACACCAGCCAGTCCTGTGCCCAGGAACACGGCGTCATAGTCCGATTGCAGTTGTTCGAGCGAAACGTCCTCGCCGAGCTTTTGCCCATAGCTTATATTGATACCGCCAATGGACAGTACAAAATCAACTTCGCGCTGCGCAAATCCATCGACCGTCTTGTAGGCGGCAATGCCGAACTCGTTCAGTCCGCCGGGTTTTTCTCTTGCTTCGAGAATCTCGACATCGTGCCCGTACATCGCCAGACGGTGCGCGCAGGCGAGACCGGCAGGCCCTGCCCCGACCACGGCCACTTTCTTGCCTGACGGCGCAGCGCGTTTGTAAATTTCAATACCACTGTCCATTGCATGGTCGGTGGCGTAGCGCTGCAGCAGGCCGATCTTGACCGGCTTGCCCTCGGCCACTTCGCGCACACAGACCTGCTCACACAGGGTTTCGGTCGGGCAGACCCGAGCGCACATGCCGCCAAGTATGTTCTGGTCGAAAATCGTCTCAGCCGAGCCCAGCGGATTGCCGGTCGAGATCTGGCGGATGAACATGGGGATGTCGATAGAGGTCGGGCACGCAGTCACACACGGCGCGTCATGACAGAAATAGCACCTGTCTGCTGCAACGACCGCCTCGTGGGTGCTCAGCGGCGGGTGCAGATCCTGGAAATTGTCCTCGATGTCAGATGCATCCAGCCTGCCTGCAACAACGCCGCTCATATGCTGTTTGCTGTTCAATGGACTGCCTCCCTGGCCTCAGGTTTGATGTTTGTCGGTGCTGCCTGACCTGTCAGGCGGATGGTGTCAGGTTATGCAAGTTCAAAAAATTTATCAATTGGTAAATTTTCTTACCGTTATCCACACCCTCCACTTGCCCAAAGTGCAAGGAGTGCGTATCCAATTCATCCAGTCCAGTCCCGTTCCTGCCCAGTTTGAAAAGGTTTCACTCATGACGTCACCGGTAACCGTGATCGACCACCCCCTGGTGCTGCACAAGCTGTCCCTGATGCGGGACAAGACGACACCGTCTGCCGTGTTTCGCAAACTGCTGAACGAGATATCACTGCTGCTGGCTTATGAAGTCTTGCGCGATCTACCTTTGACCATGCGCACCATTGAAACGCCCATTGAATCCATGGAAGCCCCGTTCCTGGCCGGCAAGAAACTGTGTCTCGTCTCCATTCTGCGTGCCGGCAACGGCCTGCTGTCGGGCATGATGGACCTGGTCCCGTCTGCCCGCGTCGGCCATATCGGGCTGTATCGCGACCCCAAGACACTCAAGGCCGTTGAATACTACCTGAAACTGCCAGATGAGATTGAAGCCCGCCCGGTCATTCTGGTCGATCCGATGCTGGCGACCGGCAATTCCGTTTCAGCCGCCATTGACCGTCTCAAGCAGGCCGGCGCGAAGGACATCCGTTTCATGTGCCTGCTGTCTGCACCGGAAGGCATAGAAGCCTTGTCGAGCAAGCACCCGGACGTCCCGATCTTTACCGCTGCCATAGACAGCCATCTCAATGATCACGGTTATATCGTGCCGGGTCTGGGTGATGCGGGCGATCGCATGTTCGGCACCAAGTAGAACAGGTATCCAGCACTTAAGTTCCGTGTCAGTCGGTATTTGAAAGAACATGCCATCTGAGCATGTCTCCGTGCGCCACAGCATCGACGTCAGCGGCAACCACGGCAATACCGTCTGCCTGGCACAACGGCGCCAGCGAAGCCGAACCGCCCCGTCCGAGGCGCTCGACTATTGGCACCCCGAACTCGTCTGTGCCTGCCCGCCTGACTGGAAAATACTCCGTTCGTCCCGGCCACCTGGTCCAGTCGAACCCGGCAATGGCCGGCGTTGTCATGAGATGGACGGAGCCCTGCCGGCCCGACAGTCCGGCCACCATCCCGTCGACAAACAATTTGAACCCGACATAGGCAGCCAGGGAATTGCCCGGCAACCCGGCCACAATCGCCTCACCAATTTTGCCAAACATGACCGGTTTACCGGGCTTCATGGCGACCTGCCAGAAGGCAACCTCACCGCCTGCCTTTTCCAGCCCCGGCTTGATGAAATCATGTCCGCCCACAGACACCGCTCCCGATGAAACGATCAGGTCGAATTTTCCGGTCATGCCTGCAAAACAGCTGGTGGTCTCGTCCAGCGTATCATCGATAATACCCAGATCCGTGACATCGGCGCCTGCCTGCCGCGCAAGCCCGATCAGCATGGGCCGGTTGGCATCAAATATCTGATCAGGCGACGCAGGTTGCCCTGGCTCAACAATTTCATCCCCGGTCGAGAACACACCAACCCTGGGACGCCTGTAGGCGTTGACCGCGGAATATCCGTTGGCAGCGAGCAACCCAATATGCCGCGATCCAAGGCGCGTTCCTGCTCTGACCAGTAAAGCGCCGCGCGCAATGTCTTCGCCCTGCTGCCTGACATTCTGGCCGATTTTCGGCCTGGACATGAACACCGCATGATCACAGTCCACACCGACATCTTCCTGCATGACCACCGCGTCAAAGCCCTCAGGCACCGGTGCACCGGTGAATATGCGAACCGCAACAGCTGTGTCGGGCACAGCAAGTGTCGAGGGTGAACCTGCCGCCAGCGGTCCAAGAACCGGCAACTTCCACGGTCCGTTTCCGGTAAAGCAAGACGTCCTGACCGCAAAGCCGTCCATCGCCGAATTATTGAAGAACGGCATTGGTGCTGGCGCATGCAGGTCCCTGCTCACGGTGCGATCGCCGGCGCTGCCCAGGTCTGTCAGTTCAAACCCTGTCGGCTTCCGCACAAGTGCATGGGCCCGCGAAACTGCCTCATGCACCGACATCAGCGATTTCACCTGAACACTGTCATCACATCCACAGGTGGCAAGGCCGGCAGTTTCAGCCATTGATTACATCTCCTGGTGCACAGTTGATTTCAGTCGCTACGGTCGGCACCGAAACCGGCAGCCCTTCGGTCGAACAATCAAGGTTGCGCAACAATCCATCTTCCAGTCCATAAACCCAGCCGTGGATGCGCAATGGTTTGCCACGCCGCCAGGCCGACTGAATGATGGGGGTCCGCGCCAGACTGGCAACCTGGGACTGAATGCTCAGTTCGCACAACCGGTCCTGCCGCAATTGTTCATCTTCAATCGAGACAAGTTCGGCCGCACTGACGTCGGCAACATCCCGGATCGGTTGCAGCCAGTGATCAATGATGCCGTGGCGATGTCCGTCCATGGCTGCTTTGACACCACCACAACCATAATGGCCGCACACGATGATGTGCTCGATTTCCAGTGTCTCAACTGCAAATTCCAAAACGGAAAGCAGATTCAGGTCTCCCCGGTGCACCAGATTGGCGACATTGCGATGGACGAATACTTCGCCAGGCTCCAGCCCGGTTATAACGTTGGCGGGTACCCGGCTGTCGGAACACCCGATCCACAAATAGTCCGGTCGCTGCAGACTCGACAGCCTGTGAAAATATTCCGGATCCTCACGGTGTTTCTCCGTCGCCCAGCGAACATTATGATTCAGCAGATCAGACAGCATCACCCAACTCCTGAAGATCAACTCCCCTGCGGGCAGCCATCTGCTTCGCCATGTTCCGCAGATCATCCGACGTCAGCCGTATGCGTGCCAGAGGCAGTATGATGGCGTTTTCCAATGTCAGGTGATTACGTTCATTTTCGGCAAACCGGTGCAACAGTTTGCCAAGGGAAGAGGCCGTCCCGGTCGCAGCGCTGCCTGCAAGCGCCTTGCTCAGGCCTTCCGTAATGAGCTTGGCATCCAACCGGTCTGCGGCATGCTCCTGGGTCAGTTGCCCGATCACGTCATCAATCCGGTCTTCCGGTTCCGCCCGCCTGCGCAGCAGGGGAAACAGGTCATGTTCCTCGTCCTGCATGTGCGGGGCGAAATCCACTCTCAGAAATCGCAGAACCGCCTCAATCATCTGCCGGCTGGGGTGATCCTGATCAGCTATCTCGTCCAGCATATTGCACAGAACGCGCTGCCGAAAATGCTCTGCAAAAATATAATCAAGCGGTTCGGCAAGTTGCGATGGCGGCGGCGCATTACCAAGCGCCTCCAGTGCAAGGACTTCTGTTTCCTCCTGTTTTTTCATTTTTGCTTCCTCCTGTGAACTGTCTTGCCGGGTGCATCAAATCGTTGAGCAAAAGCATGTGAAAACAGATGCTTGAACCCCACGCCTGATTCAACACAACAACCTGAGGCGTTCTATTGAACCAGGAAACCGGACGATGCCTCCATATCGACGCCTTGTATGTCTGCCTTACCCGCCAGAATGGAAATGTACTGCGCCACGGCCTTGGACCAGGCCGCTGCATCCAGCCACGCGGCAATGCGGGCCTGCACGTTTTCAAAGGGCAGCTGCTCGCCGTCGATCTTGCGGTCCACCACCACCAGATGAAACCCGAACCGGCTTTCGACCAGCTTTGCCGTCGTGTCACCGGCGGTCATGGTTTCCAGTGCGCGTTCAAATTCCGACACCGTCGATCCCGTCGTGAGCTGTCCCAGGTTGCCGCCCTGCTGACCTGACGGGCAATCCGAAAACTCTTCGGCGGCACCGGCAAACTCTTCCGGATGCAGGCTCAGATGAGCCGCCAGGTTTTCAGCCTTGCCGCGCACGCCATCACGGGCCTTGGCATCGGTACTTTCAGCGGCAAACAGAATGTGGCGCGCTTCGTAGATCGTATCGGAACAGAACCGGTGCCTGTTGACGGCATAAATCCGCCGGCACTCTTCATCGCCGGCCTGAGGCACATCAACTTCCCGTTCGATGAGCAGTCTTATGATTGCGTCTTCACTGGTCTCCTCCGGCTTGCCTTCACCGGTCACAAGAGGAGCCGCAACCCCCAGCCTGCCGGCTTCCTGCAGCAGCAATTCACGCACTGCCAGCGCATGAGCTGCCTGTGCCAGTGCGGCACCAGGTGTGTCCGCCGGATGGTTCTGGGCTTCAGCCATGATGTCGGCTTCGGCAATGAGCACGCCGTTGACCGTGACATCCTTGATCACCTTTGCCGGCTTGGGCGGGATTTTGGTGTCCGGCTCGACATAACCGTCATAGCTCTTTTGAGCGGTCTCCTTCTTGCCCGGTTCACGGATATGCAGGGTCGGGTTCTGATAGATTGAGGTCATGTGCTCTCACTCCGCCGGCAGGCGCGAGGTACCGCGACGATTGCGTTCACGCACCACCTGGTACCCGGGTCGCCAGAAATAGCGAACCGGCACCGACAGCATGTGCACCAGCCTTGAAAACGGGAAAATCAGGAAGATCGTCAGGCCGAGCAGGATATGGGCCTGATAAGGCCATGCCTGTGCAGCCACGAGGCTGGCTGTGCCGTCAATCTGCAAGGTGAGAATGCGCTGCGCCCATTCCGAAAGGGCCAGCATGACACCGGCGTCTTCATGTTGAAGCGAATACGGTACCGTGATCAGGCCAAGCGTCAACTGTACCCACAAGATGACCAGGATCGCATTGTCGGCAAACGTGGAGGTGACACGAATACGCGGATCAAAGAACCGGCGATGCATCAGCAGGCACAGACCGATAAAGCAGGTGATACCTGCAATTGTTCCGGCAATGATCGCAAGCAGCTGCTTGGATTCTGCGGACAGGAAATGTTCATAGATCGAATGCGGGGTCAGAAGCCCGACGGAATGCCCCAGCAGCAGGAACAGAATGCCGACGTGGAACAGCACCGACCCCCACACAAGCTGCTTGCGCCGCAGCAATTGTGAAGAGCCCGAGCGCCATGAGTAAGGTTCGCGGTCATAACGCAGGATGGAGCCGATGATCATGATCGCCAGTGCCACATACGGATAAACGGTAAACAGCAGTGTGTTGAAGTAACTGGACATGTCAGCCTCCGATTTGGTCAGTTTGGCCAGGCAGGTCATTACCCGGTTTGCGTTGGTGGGCGCGCATCTGGCGCTGGATCCGGTCTGTTCCACAGGTGCCCTCGCCGGCATTGCCGCCGAAGGTGACCGCTTCTTCTTCCCAGATCCGGTCCAGTGCCTCCAGGTCGTTCGGATCATCCTCCGGCACCGCCAGCAGTTCGCGCACCAGTTTCGCGTCAGGCTTTCCCTTGGCGATGGTCTCGAGCGCGACAAAGGCGTTGACATAGACAGTGTCGCGCTTGCGCAACCTCTGCTTCAGGACGGTGACAATGTGTGCCGTTTGTCCCAGCAATTCACGGGCTTCGGCTTCCGGCTTGTTCGACAGATATTCCAGAAACATCGGCAGGAAGTCAGGGAGTTCCTTGGCATCGATCTCAAAGCCATCAGCCTCATACATCGCCATCAGGTCGACCATGGCCTGTCCGCGGTCGCGGCTTTCGCCGTGCACATGTTCAAACAGGTGCAGCGACAGCGTGCGGGTGCGGTCAAACAGGAACACATAGCGTTCCTGCGCATCATACAGGTCCAGCCTGCCGATATCGTCGATCAGCCGGGTCACCAGTTTCAGTTCCCGATCACCCAGTGCCGCATCGTCTGCCAACGCCGCTTTCAGCTCCGGCAGACCTTCAAGCAACTCTGTTGTCGGGTACGTCAACAACAGCGAAAGAACCTTCAGGGTCGTATTCATTACACGCGCTCCTTGAAAATATCGGTTGGGGTCTGCACCGTTCTGGTCCGTTTGCCGCCGAACAGGTCGGTTTCGGTGTCACCATCCGAACAGCCGTTGCCGAACGAGAACCCGCATGACCCCCTGACGTCATAGGCGTCCTCGGAGATCTCGCGATGACTGGTCGGGATGACGAAGCGATCTTCGTAATTGGCGATCGCCATGACGTGGTACATGTCCTCGATCATCTGGCCGGTCATGCCGACCTTCTCGGCCACCACTTCATCAATGACACCGTCCACGGTCTTGGCTCGCATGTAGGCACGCATGGCCAGCATCCGCTCCAGGGCCGATACGACGGGTGCTTCCTTGCCGGCAGTGAGCAGGTTGGCCAGGTACTTGACCGGTATCCGCAGCGACCGGACATCTGGCATGGCGCCATCCATGCCGAGCTTGCCGGCTTCAGCCGCAGACTGCAGCGGTGACAGCGGCGGAATGTACCAGACCATCGGCAACGTGCGGTATTCCGGATGAAGCGGGAACGCCACCTTCCAGTCCATCGCCATCTTGTACACTGGCGATTTTTGCGCAGCGTCCAGCCACGCCTCGGGAATACCCTCCTTGCGCGCCTGCTCAATCACTGCAGGGTCATTGGGATCGAGAAATACCTTGAGCTGTTCTTCGTACAGGTTTTTCTCATCCTGCGTGGACGCAGCTTCGGAAATCCTGTCGGCATCGTACAGCACGACACCGAGATAGCGGATGCGACCCACACAGGTTTCCGAGCACACCGTGGGGTGCCCTGCCTCGATGCGCGGATAGCAGAATATGCACTTCTCCGATTTACCCGAAGACCAGTTGTAGTAGATCTTCTTGTAGGGACAGCCCGACACGCACATGCGCCAGCCGCGGCATTTCTCCTGGTCGATAAGGACAATGCCGTCATCCTCACGCTTGTATATCGCACCCGACGGACAGGCAGCCACGCAGGTCGGATTGAGGCAGTGCTCGCACAACCTCGGCAGGTACATCATGAAGGTGTTCTCGAACTCGCCGTAGATTTCCTTCTCGATGCCCTCGAAGTTGTAGTCGGCCGACCGCTTGGAAAACTCCCCACCGAGAATTTCTTCCCAGTTGGGACCCCATTCGATTTTCTGCATGCGTTCGCCGCTGATCAGTGACCGCGGACGCGCCGTGGGCGCAGCTTCGGTTTCACCGGCGGTCTGCAGGTGGCCATAGTCGAAATCGAACGGCTCGTAATAGTCGTCGATTTCCGGCAGGTCCGGATTGGCGAAGATTTTCGCCAGGATGCGCCATTTGGCACCCATCCTGGGTTCGATCCTGCCATTGGCCTTGCGGGTCCAGCCGCCGTTCCATTTCTTCTGGTTCTCCCATTGCTTGGGATAGCCGACCCCTGGCTTGGTCTCGACATTGTTGAACCAGGCGTATTCGACGCCTTCGCGGTTGGTCCAGACATTTTTGCAAGTCACGGAACAGGTGTGGCAACCGATGCATTTGTCCAGATTCAGCACCATGCCGATTTGAGCGCGGATTTTCATTCTGCTGCCTCCACTTTGGGGGTTGCCGGTTCGACATACGGACCTTCCATCCAGTCGACCTTGTCCATCTTGTGAACCACCACGAACTCGTCCCGGTTGGACCCGACCGTGCCGTAATAGTTGAAGCCGTAGGATTGCTGGGCGTAGCCGCCGATCATGTGGGTCGGCTTGGTGATCGCCCGGGTGACCGAGTTGTGAATGCCGCCACGCTGGCCGGTAACCTGCGAGCCCGGCGTATTCACG
Organism: uncultured Anderseniella sp.; assembly: GCA_938039915.1. Classification (GTDB taxonomy): domain Bacteria; phylum Pseudomonadota; class Alphaproteobacteria; order Rhizobiales; family Aestuariivirgaceae; genus Anderseniella. Next base: position 3,456 of record CALHUA010000027.1, on the reverse strand, counting down.
ATTTTCTCCTGCGCATGGTACATGTAGATCGTACCCTCCTTCATGCGCTGGGAAACAACGACCCGGGCTGAAATCGCCCCATTGCTGTTGAACACCTCGACCCAGTCATTGTCGACAAGCTGAGCCTTCGCGGCATCGGTTTCCGATATCCACACCACCGGACCGCCGCGGTTCAGCGTCAGCATCATCAGGTTGTCGGAATAGGTCGAGTGAATGCCCCACTTCTGGTGCGGGGTGATGAAGTTCAGCACCACCTGCGGCTTACCATTCGACTTGGCCTCGATGACCGGATTGATCGACTTGGTATCGATGGGCGGACGGTAGACGCAAAAAGCTTCGCCGAATGCCCGCATCCACAGGTGATCCTGGTAGAGCTGCTGGCGCCCGGTCAACGTGCGCCACGGGATTAGCTCATGGACATTTGTGTAGCCCGCATTGTAGCAGACCTTCTCGCTTTCAATGCCCGACCAGGTCGGCGACGAGATGATCTTCCTGGGCTGTGCCACCACATCCCTGAAGCGGATTTTCTCATCTTCCTTGGGAATTGCCAGGTGTGCGTGCTCGATCCCGGTTGCCTTGGACAAGGCGTCCCAGGCCTTCACCGCCACTTCACCATTGGTTTCCGGCGCCAGAGACAGGATGACTTCGGTCGCGTCGATGTCGGTTTCAATGCGCGGCCGGCCCTTGGTGGCGCCTTCTTCGGTCACAACACCGTTCAGGCGGCCGAGCAGCTCGACCTCGTGTTCGGTGTTCCACGAAATGCCCTTGCCGCCATTACCCAACTTGTCCATGAGCGGGCCAAGGGCGGTAAAGCGCTTGTAGAGATTTGGATAGTCGCGCTCGACCACCGCCACCATCGGCATGGTTTTGCCGGGTATCGGTTCCACCTCGCCTGTCTTCCAGTCCTTGACATCCTTTGGCTGGGCCAGTTCGCCCGGCGTGTCATGCAGGATGGGGACAAGCACCACATCCTTTTCCACACCCAGGATCTCCGGAGAGACTTCGGAAAATTTTTCCGCAAGCCCCTTGAAAATATCCCAGTCACTGCGCGCATCCCAGGCCGGATCGGCAGCACTGGTCAGCGGATGAATGAACGGGTGCATGTCAGAGGTATTGAGATCGTTCTTCTCATACCACGTCGCCGTCGGCAGAACGATGTCGGAATAGATACAGGTGGTCGACATGCGGAAGTCGAGCGTGACAAGCAGGTCGAGCTTTCCTTCCGGTGCCTGCTCATGCCACTCTGCTTCGGTGGTGCGCACCCGCCCCTCTTCGCCGAGATCCTTGCCCATCACGCCATGCGATGTGCCAAGCAGGTGTTTGAGGAAATATTCATGCCCCTTGCCGGACGAGCCCAGCAGGTTTGACCGCCACACGAACAGATTGCGTGGCCAGTTGGCTTCATCGTCCGGGTCTTCACACGACATCTGCAGCTTGCCGGCCTTCAACTGCTCGACGACATAGTCCTTGGGGTCTTTTTTGGCCTTGGCTGCAGCTGCCGCTATTTCCAGCGGGTTGGCCTTCAACTGCGGAGCCGACGGCAACCAGCCCATGCGTTCAGCCCGGATATTGTAGTCGATCAGGGTTCCGTCCCAGGGGCCATCCGGCGCTGTCGGCGACAGGATTTCATCCACTTCAAGCGTCTCGTAACGCCACTGATCCGTATGGGCGTAGAAGAACGAGGTCGAGTTCATCTGCCGGGGCGGACGGTTCCAGTCGAGACCGAAGGCCAAAGGCAGCCAGCCGGTTTGCGGGCGCAGCTTTTCCTGCCCCACATAATGGCTCCATCCACCGCCGGACTGGCCGACACATCCGCACATCACCAGCATGTTGATGATGCCGCGGTAGTTCATGTCCATATGGTACCAGTGGTTCAGACCGGCCCCGAGAATGACCATGGAGCGGCCCCTGGTTTTTTCCGCATTGGAAGCAAACTCACGGGCAACCGCGATGATCTGGTCGCGCGGCACACCGGTAATCTGTTCAGCCCAGGCCGGCGTGTACGGCAGATCGTCGTCATAGGACTTGGCCGAGTTGCCGTCGCGCAGGCCACGGTCGAGACCGTAATTGGCCACGAACAGGTCAAACACGGTGGCAACCAGCGTGTCGCCGTCGGTCAGCTTGACGGTTCTGGCCGGCACCGAGCGCACCAGCACGCTGTCATGATCTGTTCCCTCGAAATGATCGTGTTCGCGATTACCGAAGTACGGGAAGGCGACCGGTGCGGCTTCGTCATGATCCTCATCAAGGATAAGGCTCATGGCAAGCTCGACATCTTTCCCCTTCCCGTCCCTGGCCTCCAGATTCCACTTGCCTTGTTCGCCCCAGCGGAATCCGACGGAGCCGGTTGGCGCGACCGGTTTCCTGGTCTTGCCGTCAATTGCGACCGTCTTCCAGTCAGGATTGTTCTTCTCTCCAAGCGCACCCTTTATATCGGAGGCCCGCAACAACCGGTCCGGCACATAGTGGCCGTCCTTCTTGACCAGCTTCACCAGCATCGGCATGTCGGTATAGCGGCGGCAATAGTCTTCGAAATACTCAGCCTGGCGGTCGAGATGAAACTCTCGCAGGATCACGTGGCCGATGGCCATGGCCAGTGCCGCATCAGTACCCTGCTTGGGATGCAGCCACATGTCGGAGAATTTCGCGGCTTCGGAGTAATCCGGCGACACAACAACCGACTTGGCGCCCTTGTAGCGGGCCTCCGTGTAGAAATGTGCATCCGGCGTGCGGGTCTGCGGCACGTTCGAGCCCCACAGCATCAGGAAGCCGGAATTGTACCAGTCGGCACTTTCCGGCACATCGGTCTGCTCGCCCCAGGTCATCGGCGAGGCCGGCGGCAGGTCGCAATACCAGTCGTAAAACGACATGCATACACCACCCATCAGCGACAGATAGCGCGAGCCTGCTGCATAGGAGACCATCGACATGGCCGGGATCGGCGAGAAACCGATGACCCTGTCAGGACCCCATTTCTTCACCGTGTAGGCGTTGGCCGCCGCAATGATCTCGTTGACCTCTTCCCACTTGGCGCGGACGAAACCGCCGTGCCCGCGCACCTGGATATAGTCCTGGCGCTTCTGCGGGTCTTCCTGAATGGCAGTCCAGGCAGCAACCGGTGTGCGGACCGCCCGCTCCCTGCGCCATTGCCTCAACAGCCTGGCGCGCACCAGCGGATATTTGACCCGGTTTGCCGAATACATGTACCAGCTGTAGGAAGCCCCGCGGGAGCAGCCGCGCGGTTCATGGTTGGGCAGGTCCGGCCTTGTGCGCGGATAGTCGGTCTGCTGGGTCTCCCAGGTGACGATGCCGCCCTTCACATAGATTTTCCAGGAGCACGAACCGGTGCAGTTTGCGCCGTGGGTCGAGCGCACGATCTTGTCATGCTGCCAGCGTTTCCGGTAGCTGTCTTCCCACGACCGGTCTTCATTGGTGGTGACACCATGACCGTCGGAA
>CALHUA010000026.1 GCA_938039915.1 uncultured Anderseniella sp. | reverse complement strand
AAGCCCTGCAAGGTCCTGACAGCCTTTCGCAATAAAATGCAAAGACATATCTTTGTAGGGATCATTGATACGCGTGTCTGGTTGCGGAAACGTTGCTGTTTTGAGTTAAATGCCGGTGTGATTACCGGAGGCTTAACCAGAAAACTCACACTTGCTGTATCTCAATTTCCGGGCCGGAAAACCTGCGTGAATTGCTTTGTTCAAGCGTCCACATGAGTGTTTTTCAAACACTGCTGCCCGGCAGTTTTTCAAGCTGCACGCTTGCGATGCGCCACGAGCCGTCCGGGTGCTGCTCGAAGGTGTAAAAGGCTCTCCATGACCGGCCCTGTTGATCGACAATGTCAACGACCTGAACAGGCTGCCCGGCAGTCTCGAGCGAGGTCTGTCCAAAGCTGAAGTTTTCAGGCCGGTAAACGGGTCCATATTGGCGTTTTACCATTTCCATAAACCGTTCCGGCGACTGGAAAATAGATCTCAGCCTCAAGGAGGCGAAGCCGAAGGCCGTCACGCCGTCATTGTTGCGAAATGCTTCTATCTGGTTCGAGATGATGGACTTCAGTGTATCGGGTTCCTGGGCATGGCCTGCCGGGGTGCCTGCAACAAGGCCCGAAACTACAATCATGATGCCTGCAATTTTTTGGAACATAACCAGCCTTTCATCAGGTTTTCCGTCAGTTGGACCAGTATACGCCAAAATGCGTGGGGAGGATGAGTGGTACTGCTTGACCTTGGCTTGCAGCTTGACGCAAGCTGGCGCCCGGCAAAGCCGCCAGATGGATCATGGCGGGTGATTTGAATACAAAGGGAGGTTCTGAATGCCGGCAATATCAATGACGGTGAACGGCGAAAAAGTCTGTGGTGACGTGGAAGGCCGCACACTTCTTGTCGATTTCATCCGCGGTAATCTTGGAAAAACGGGTACCCATGTAGGCTGCGATACCAGCCAGTGTGGTGCCTGTGTGGTGCATGTGGATGGCAAGGCCATTAAATCGTGCACGGCTCTGGCAGTTGCCTGCGACGGTGCAACGGTCAACACGGTTGAGGGACTTGCCACCAACGGCAAGCTGCATCCCATGCAGGAAGCCTTCCGCGAACATCACGGTCTGCAATGCGGTTTCTGTACACCGGGCATGATCATGGCGGGTATCGATATCGTGAAGCGCAAGGGCAAGAAGCTCAAGGAAGAGACCATTCGCGAAGAGCTGGAAGGCAATATCTGCCGCTGTACCGGCTATCACAACATCGTCAAGGCCATCCAGGCAGGCGCTGCCAAGATGTGATGCGCACCGGTCGCCCTATCGTGGCGCTGACCGGGTTGGAACATGTTACCGAATTAGAGGAAACAAAAATCAAATGAGTGATACAGGCATTGGCGCACGCATGCTGCGCAAGGAAGATCACCGCTTCATCACCGGCAAGGGCCGGTATACCGACGACATAAACCTGCCGGGCCAGGCAGTTGGATATTTCCTGCGCTCACCCCATGCACACGCAGAGATCAAGAAGATCGACATCAAGAAGGCCGAGAAGGCACCGGGTGTCTTGTGCGTGCTGACTGGCGAGGATGCCGCAGCCGACAATATCGGCGGTGTCATTTGCGGCTGGATGATCCATTCCAAGGACGGCTCGCCGATGAAGGCGGGGCCGCATCCGGTGCTGGCGCAAGGCAAGGTTCGTCATGTGGGTGATCAGGTGGCGGTTGTCGTGGCCCATACCATGGCGCAGGCAAAAGCCGCAGCCGAAATGATCAATGTCACGTACAAGGTGCTGGACGCCAATGTCGATCCCGTGGCTTCGCAAAAACGTGGCACGCCGCAGGTACATGACGTTGCTTCAAAGAACACCGTGTTTGAATGGGAGCTTGGCGACAAGGCCGCAACCGAGGCCGCCTTCGCCAGCGCAGCCCACATAACCAGCCTTGATCTGGTCAATAACCGGCTGGCACCGAATGCCATGGAGCCGCGTGCTGCGATCGGTTCGTATGATGAGGGCGAAGATCACTACACGCTCTACACCACCAGCCAGAACCCGCATGTGGCCCGGCTTGTCATCTCGGCATTCGTAGGGCTGGCGCCTGAGCACAAGCTGCGCGTGATCGCGCCGGATGTGGGCGGTGGTTTCGGTTCCAAGATTTTCATCTATGCCGAAGAGGTTGTGTGCCTGTGGGCGTCGAAACGTGCCGGCGGCGTGCCGGTCAAATGGGTGGCTGACCGTTCGGAAGCTTTCCTGACCGATGCCAATGGCCGCGACCACGTGACCAAGGCGGAACTGGCAACCGACAGCAATGGCAGAATCACCGGTCTGCGTGCCAAGACAATTGCCAATATGGGGGCATATCTGTCGACGTTTGCGTCTTCCGTGCCGACCTATCTTTATGCAACGCTGTTGTCGGGCCAGTATAATATTCCCGCCATCTATGCCGAGGTGGATGCGGTTTATACCAACACCTCCCCCGTGGACGCCTATCGCGGTGCCGGCAGGCCGGAAGCGACCTATGTCGTGGAGCGGCTGATGGAAACAGCGGCTCGCGAACTGGGCATGGATCCGGCAGACTTCCGGGCGAAGAATTTCGTCAATTCGTTCCCGCATCAGACACCTGTCATCATGTGTTATGACGCAGGCGATTACGGCGCATCGCAGAAAAAGGCGATGGAGATGATCGATTATGCCGGCTTTGAAAAGCGCAAGGCCGCCTCGGCCCGCAAAGGCAAGCTGCGCGGCATCGGGTTCTCCAACTATATTGAAGCATGCGGTATTGCGCCGTCGGCCGCGGTTGGTTCACTGGGTGCCGGCGTCGGGTTGTGGGAGTCGGCTGAAGTCCGCGTGAACCCGGTTGGCACAGTTGAGATCCTCACCGGATCGCACAGTCACGGCCAGGGTCACGAGACGACCTTTGCACAGCTCGTATCGGACCGGCTTGGCATTCCGGCCGATCAGGTGGCTATCGTTCATGGCGATACCGACAAGGTTCAGTTCGGCATGGGCACCTACGGGTCGCGCTCGGGTGCGGTCGGCATGACGGCTATTTCCAAGGCGCTCGACAAGATCGAGGCCAAGGCGAAGAAGGTGGCTGCTCACGTCATGGAAGCATCCGAGAGTGATGTCGAATTCAAGGATGGCAGCTTCTCGGTCAAAGGCACCGACAAGAAGATGGCATTCGGCGAAGTTGCGCTGTCTGCCTATGTGGCGCACAAGTTCCCGACCTCGGAAATCGAGCCGGGTCTCAAGGAAGGCGCTTTCCACGATCCGACCAACTTTACGTTCCCGGCCGGTTGTCATATCTGCGAACTGGAAGTCGATGCAGATACCGGCGTGACCGAGATCGTCGACTGGGTGGCCGTGGATGATTTCGGCAATGTCATCAATCCGATGATTGTCGAAGGTCAGGTGCACGGTGGCATTGCGCAGGGTATCGGTCAGGCACTGACCGAAGCTGTTGTCTATGATGAAGGCGGTCAGCTTCTGACTGGATCGTACATGGACTATTGCATGCCACGGGCTGACAATCTGCCGTCGTTCAAGCTGGGCTTTACCAAGACCGAGTGCCCGTCGAACCCGCTGGGTATCAAGGGTTGTGGCGAGGCCGGTGCGATTGCGGCACCTGCTGCGGTGATGAATGCACTGACCAGCGCACTGGGCGTCAAGGACGTGCCAATGCCGGCTACACCGCAAAATGTCTGGAACGCCATGGCGCATCTGCGCGAAGCGGCTGAATAAACCAAAGGGACAGGAGAAAACCTATGTATGAATTTGAATATCACCGTCCCAAGAAGCTGGCGGATGCGGTCAAGCTGATCAAGTCGAAGAAGGAAGGCAAGCTGATGGCGGGGGGCATGACGCTTATCCCAACCATGAAACAGCGACTGGCTTCGCCAACCGACGTGATCGACCTTTCAGGCCTGGGCAATTCAGGTGTGAGCGTGACCAAGACCAAGGTCACCATCAAGGCGGGCACCACCCATGCGGAGGTCGCTTCCAGTTCTGACCTGAAGAAGGCTGTGCCTGCGCTTGCCGCACTGGCCGGCATGATCGGAGATCCGCATGTGCGCCACAAGGGCACCATTGGGGGTTCGGTCGCCAATGCCGACCCGGCGGCGGACTATCCGTCAGCTTTGTTGGCGCTGAATGCCAAAGTGGTTACGGACAGCCGTACAATTGAAGCGGACAAGTTCTTCAAGTCTTTGTTTGAAACTGCCTTACGGACGAACGAGATCATAAAGCAGATCGAGTTTGAAATTCCGGCACGGTCTGCCTACTCGAAGTTCCCGAACCCGGCATCACGCTATGCCATGGTTGGTGTCTTCGTGGCAGATTTCGGCAAGAAGGGTGTTCGCGTTGGAGTAACCGGCGCGAAAGGCTCTGCCTACCGGGAAAAGGCCATGGAAAAGGCACTGACGGCAGACTTCTCCGCCGATGCGATCGCCAAGGTGAAAATCAAGGCTGACGACATGAACGAGGACATTCATGCGTCCGCCGAGTATCGTGCACACCTTGTGGGCGTGATGGCCAAACGGGCAATTGCTGCCGCCAAGTAGGCCAAACCCCGTATCAACACCGGTCCGCGGGTATCTTGCTCGCGGACTATTTTTTTAGAACAACACAAGCTGAGCGAACGTATGCCCAAACCACTGCCTTCCTCCATTGATGCCACACAGGAACTCTTGTCCAACGACGGTTACCTGGCAGACCGGCCGCTGTCGACGGTGGTTTATCTGGCATTGAAAATGGGCAGGCCTTTGTTTCTGGAAGGCGAAGCAGGTGTCGGCAAGACGGAAATTGCCAAGGTGCTGAGCTCCGTGCTCGGCCGCGACCTGATCCGGTTGCAGTGCTATGAAGGCCTTGATCTGGCTGCAGCCGTTTATGAGTGGAATTACTCGGCGCAGATGATCGAGATCCGCATGGCCGAAGCAGAAGGTGTCGATGACCGTGACCGGCTGCAGTCGGATATTTTTTCCGACCGCTTCCTGATCAAGCGGCCGTTGCTGCAGGCACTTGAGCCTCACAAGAGCGGCCCGCCCGTTCTGTTGATCGATGAACTTGACCGGACAGACGAGGCGTTCGAAGCCTTCTTGCTGGAAGTGCTGTCAGACTATCAGATCACCATTCCCGAAATTGGCACGGTGAAGGCTGCTGAGCCGCCGATCGTCATCGTAACCTCCAATCGCACCCGCGAAGTGCATGATGCGCTTAAGCGGCGCTGCCTGTATCACTGGGTCGGATATCCCTCGGCCGAGCGTGAACTTGCCATCATCAAGGCGCGCAAGCCCGGCGTCGGTGATGATCTGGCCCAGGAAGTTGTCGGTTTCATCCAGGCATTGCGTGGCCAGGACCTTTTCAAGTCACCTGGTGTTGCTGAGACCCTGGACTGGGTTGGGGCGTTGAACGAACTGAATGCCATCGCCCTGGACCCGGCGACAGTGAACGACACGCTTGGTGTACTGCTGAAATATCAGGATGACATCGCCCGCATGGAGGGGTCTGAAGCCAAGCGGCTGGTTGACCAGATACAGTCCGATATCCGCTTGCGCGCTGCCGAGTAGTCCTGATGGCGATGCAGCCGACAGCAGCCAATTCCAACAAGCCGCCTCCAACAGGTCATCTGCCGGACAACATCATGCATTTCGCCCGGGTGTTGCGCGACACCGGCCTGCCGGTCGGGCCCGGCGCCGTGCTCGATGCACTCGAGGCGGTTCGCGGTGGCGGCATGGCGAGCAAGACCGATTTCTACTGGATCATGCACTCGGTGTTCGTGAAACGGCATGAGCACACAACGCTGTTTGATCATGCGTTCGAAGTGTTCTGGCGCAAGCCGCAAATGGTTGAGCAACTGATGCAGTTGTTGTTTCAGCAGGTCCGCGTGGAAACCGCACCGGCGAAAAAGAAGGCCGGCAACAAACGGCTGGCAGAAGCCCTTTTCAATCAGGACGACGCGCAATCTCAACGCGAACGCCCTTCGGACGAGGTTGAACTTGAAGGCGAGTTTACCTCGTCAGCGCGCGAGGTGATGCGCAACAAGGACTTTGAGCAGATGAGTGCGGATGAAGAGCGTATCGCCCGTGCCGCCATTGCCCGCATGCGCATGAACCGGCTGGAAGTGAAGATGCGGCGGTTCAAACCTTCCCGCCAGGGCGTGGTGGATATGCGTGCCACCATACGCCGGTCACTACGGGCAGGGGGCAATATGACGTCTCTGGCCCACAAGGCCCGCCAGACGCGCGAGCCGCCTTTGGTCGTGTTGCTGGATATTTCCGGATCCATGGCGAACTATTCGCGTGTGTTTCTGCATTTTCTGCATGCCCTGACCAATGACCGGTCACGGGTCCAGGTGTTCGTGTTCGGTACGCGGCTGACCAATATCACCCGTGAGCTGAAACGCCGGGATGTGGATGAAGCCATGGAGCTGGTCGGCAGCCATGTTGATGACTGGTCCGGCGGCACCCGCATCGGCCACACCTTGCGTGAGTTCAACCGGAAGTGGGCGCGCCGGGTTCTGGCCCAGGGCGCCCACGTGCTGATGATGACGGACGGACTGGACCGCGATGATGTCGACCTGCTGGAGGCGGAAATGGCGCGGCTGGCGCGCTCTGCCAAACGAATTGTCTGGCTCAATCCGCTTTTGCGCTATGGTGGATTTGAAGCGCGCGCCAGCGGAATCAAGGCAATCATGCCCCATGTGGACGAGTTCCGGCCCTGCCATTCATTGAATACACTTGCTGATCTGGCCGAAGTCCTGTCAGGTTCGCGCAATGAAACCCATGATCCGCAACGATGGCTTGATGGCACAGCGGTTGATCCGCGGAAAACGGATGAGGTGAGACCATGAGCAGCAATGATGCAAACCTGTTGAATACGGCCAATAGCTGGGTCCGCGAAGGCCGCAAAGTGGCGCTGGCCACGGTCATCGAGACCTGGGGGTCCGCTCCGCAACCGGTCGGCTCGCAACTGGTCATCGACGGCGACGGCAATTTTGAAGGCTCCGTATCCGGCGGCTGCGTTGAAGGAGCCGTTGTGACCGAGGCGCAGGACGCCATTGAAACCGGTAAAGGCAAGGTTCTGGCCTTCGGCGTGGCGGATGAAACCGCATGGGAAGTCGGATTGGCGTGCGGCGGCAAGATCAGGGTCTATGTCGAGCCCGTAACCGGAGCCTGAAACACCAATGGATATTTCAGTTCTTGAAACATTGCAGAAGGCGCGCGCCGACCGGCTGGCCGTGGCGGTAGTGACCGATATTGCCTCCGGTGCACAGGAGGTGGTGGCCCAGCGTTATGCGGATGAGCATGCGTTGGCGGATGCCCTGGAAAACGGGTTCCGGTTTGACAAATCAGGAGTCGTTTCAACGGACACTGCCGAGTTCTTCATCCATATTCACAATCCCGCCCTGCGGCTCGTGATTGTTGGGGCGGTCCATATTGCCCAGGCAATCGTGCCGATGGCGAAAGCGGCAGGCTATGATATCACAGTGATCGATCCACGCGGGGCATTTGCGACGGAAGACAGATTTCCCGGTGTTGCACTTCACGCAGATTGGCCAGACGAAGTGTTGCCCGAAATAGGCCTTGATGCACGCACCGGATTTCTGGCGCTTACCCATGATCCGAAAGTGGATGATCCGGCCCTGGTTGCGGCACTTCAAAGTGACTGTTTTTACATTGGTGCGCTGGGGTCCAGGCGCACCCAGACGGCGCGAACCGAGAGGCTGAAACAGGCAGGTGTCGAACCGTCGCGCATCTGCGGTCCCGTTGGTCTGGACATCGGCGCGCGCGGTGCGCCGGAAATTGCCATTGCCATCATGGCGGAGATGACAAAAGCACTTCGACTGGGCCTGGATACATGACATTCGGCGAAATCGAGGTAACCCTGGCTCAAGGCGCCATTCTTGCCCATTCGGTACGCACTGACGGCATCAGCTTCAAGAAGGGCAGGGTTCTTTCTGCAGCGGATGTTGCGGAGTTGAAAAAGGCCGGCGTTGCAACTGTGTTTGCTGCGCGTGTCGAGGCAAGCGATGTCCATGAAGATGCAGCCGCTGCGCGCCTGGCGGATGCGGTGTGCGGCGACGGTGTTACCCGGCAGCAGGCCGCCACCGGGCGGGCCAATATCCACTCTGCCCATGACGGCATTGTGCTGGTGGATGCAGGCCTGGTGCGGGCACTCAATCGGCTGCATGAGGCCGTGACGCTGGCGACGCTGACGCCATTTCAAGCCGTCAAGGCGGGGCAGATGGTGGCCACCGTCAAGATCATTCCGTTTTCTGCACCGGCGAGTATCGTCGATGAGGCAGTGGAACTGACCGAATCCGGTACACTGTTGTCGGTTGTCCCCTTCAAGCCGCACAAGGCCGGTCTGGTCTTGACCCGCACCGCCGGCATGAAGGAAACCTTGCTGGAAAAATCGGCGACGGTCATTCGTGACCGGCTCGAGCTCCATGGCAGCACACTGGGCGATGTGGTTGAAGTTGCGCATACAATTGACGGCGTGTCTGACGGGATCCGTCAGTTGAAGGCGTCAGGTCATGATCCGGTGCTGGTGTTCGGGGCATCGGCCATCGTCGACCGCGGCGATGTGGTGCCGGCGGGCCTGAAAGCGGCCGGCGGGCAAATCGTGCATCTGGGGATGCCTGTTGATCCGGGTAACCTGCTGTTGCTTGGCACGCTTGACGGCGAAGCGGTCATCGGAGTGCCATCGTGTGCCCGATCGCCGAAACTGAACGGGTTTGACTGGGTGCTGGGCCGGGTGTTGGCAGGAATTGATGTGCGACCTCAGGATATCATGGATATGGGGGCAGGCGGGCTGCTGATGGAAATTGAAACCAGGCCGTCACCGCGCGAGGCAGGCCGGTGAGCCGGTTGGCCGGCGTGGTCCTGGCAGCCGGGACATCGGCACGCTTTGGTGCGGCCAACAAATTGCTGGCGGAGTATGGCGGCCAACCGATGGTGCGCAGCGTTGCTGAAGCTGCACTGGCCACAGACCTCGACCCGGTCATTGTTGTAACCGGCCATGACGCTGACGCGGTTCAGGAAGCGCTCTGCGGGCTTGATGTCGTTTTCGCCCACAATGCAGAGTATGCGGCTGGGCAGGCGGGATCACTGAAAACCGGCATTACGGTTTTGCCACACAGTTGCGCAGGCGCAATGATCCTGCTCGGGGACATGCCGGATGTGTCCGCTGAAACCATCAATCAGTTGCTGGATGCGTTTACCGGTGAGGACTGTATTGTCGTTCCGCACCACAAAGGCGTGCGCGGCAATCCGGTGATTTTGGGCAGAGGGAATTTTGCCGAACTTGAGAGAACCAGCGGTGACAAGGGCGCGCGCAGCTTATTGAGCGGGGACAATGTGCGCATGATCGACGTGGACAGCGACGCGGTATTACGGGATTTTGACACACCTGACAGCCTGAACCATCGTGAACGTGATTTTTGAGAGTCAGTTCAATAAGTAAGCCGGAGAATTTCATACCATGTACAAGCTGATTGGATCTGCAAAGTCCCGAGCCTTCCGGGTGATGTGGATGCTGGAAGAACTGGGCGAAACCTATGAGCAAGACAGCGCAGCACCACGCTCACCTGAAGCGTTGGCGGTAAATCCGTCTGCCAAGGTGCCGGCGTTCATGGACGGTGATGATGTCATCATAGACAGTGTAGCGATTTGCCAGTATCTGGCCGACAAGCACGACAGGTTCACCCACAAGGCCGGAACAGTTGAACGTGCCCGGCAGGACAGTTTCACCCACCTGGCACTGGACGAACTGGATGGGGCCCTGTGGTGGGCGGCGAAGAACAGTTTCGTGCTGCCGGAAGACCTGCGCAGCGACAAGGCCGCAGCCGCCTGCGAGTATGACTACAAGCGCGGGCTTGACCATCTGGAAGCCCGGCTTGGCGATAACCAGTTTGTAACAGGCGATGAGTTCACTGTGCCCGACCTGATCATCGGTCACTGCATGGGCTGGGGCATCAATGTGATGAAGTGGATGCCGCCGAAAGGCCCGTTGCGGGACTATCTGGCACGGGTGCGCGAGCGGCCTGCTTTCAAAGCGGCCTGGGCCAAGCGTGAAGCGAGCTAAATCAGCTTCATTGCCCTGAAACTGGCATGACCGGCGCGGCCGATGATGATGTGGTCGTGAACAGTGATCGTCAGCTTTGATGCCGCATCCACAATCTGCCGGGTCATGTCGATGTCGGCCTGTGACGGTGTCGGATCACCGGACGGGTGATTGTGCACCAGGATAATCGCCGATGCCGACAGTTCCAGCGCCCGCTTGATCACCTCGCGCGGATAGACGGGCGTGTGATCGACCGTGCCGCGTTGCTGCACCTCATCTGCAATCAGCACGTTCTTGCGGTCAAGGAACAGCAGGCGAAACTGTTCACGGTCGTCATAGGCCATGGCGGCGGTGCAATACTCGATCAATGCGGTCCAGGACGTCAGTGCAGGCTTCGACAGCACAGTGTTGCGGGCCATGCGCACGGCGGCTGCCTGAATGAGCTTCAGTTCAAACACGACCTTGTCGCCAACGCCTTTGACTTCTTTCAGCCGGGGGGGCGGTGCGGCCAGGACATCGCCGAACGATCCGAACCTGGCTATCAGCGCCTTGGCAATCGGCTTGGTGTCTTGCCGGGGGATGGCCCGAAACAGCATCAGTTCCAGCAGTTCATAATCCGGCATGGCGTCCGCGCCGCCCTGGTTGAAGCGCACACGCAGACGCTCGCGATGGCCAAGATGGTCGGGCGCATCCGGTTTGGCGCGGCCGGGAAGATCAAACCCCTGTTCGTCCTTGAAACCCATTCTCAGATCCCCGGGGTACTTGTCGCGTGATCAGGTCTTGTGCGGCGGGCAGTGATAGCCTTCCGGCGACAAAGTGAAGATCTCGCATCCGTCCGCGGTAATGCCGATGGAGTGTTCAAACTGTGCCGACAGGGACCGGTCACGGGTCACCGCAGTCCATCCGTCAGACAGCACTTTGACCTGCGGCCTGCCCAGGTTGATCATCGGCTCGACGGTGAAGAACATGCCTTCGCGCAGTTCGATCCCTTCGCCCTTGCGGCCATAGTGCAGAATGTTCGGCATGTCATGGAACAGCCTGCCCAGGCCATGACCGCAGAAATCACGCACCACCGAGCAGCGCTGGCCTTCGGCATATGTCTGAATGGCATGGCCGATGTCGCCGGTATGAGCGCCCGGGCGCACTTCCGCCAATCCGCGCATGAGGCATTCATAGGTGATTTCTATCAGCCGTTCAGCCCGGCGGTTGATGGCGCCCACAGGGTACATGCGACTGGAGTCACCGTGCCAGCCGTCTACGATCAGGGTGATGTCGATATTTACGACTTCGCCTTCCTTGAGCGCGCGCGGGCCGGGAATGCCGTGGCAGACCACATGGTTGATCGATGTGCAGATGGATTTGGGAAAGCCACGATAATACAGCGGCGCCGGCGTGGCGCCATGGTCTCTTGCGAACATCAGGGCCGCCCGGTCGAGTTCTTCGGTGGTGACACCCGGCTGCACCAGCGGGACCAGCAGGTCGAGGGCTTCGGCCGCCAGCCTGCCTGCCTTGCGCATGCCTTCAAAATCTTCCGGTCCGTGCAGCTTGACCTGACCATTGTTGACCAGCGGGGCGGCGGTTGCTTCTACATAAGTGGTTTGCATGATTTACCTTGTGGTGGTCTCAGGACACGCCCTCAATTCTTATTGCCTTATCACATGAAATCGCATCATCGCCCATGGTGCAAGCCATCGCGATGCTCTCGACGCCTGATTTAGTCGCATTGCTCCAGGTTTCAAAGTACACCGGATCGATGTCGCGGGCCAGTGAGAAGCTTTTCGCGTCACTGCGCTGGATCAAATACACCATAACCGCGCGGTGTCCGTCACGAACCATGTCTGCCAGTTCCACAAGGTGTTTTGCCCCGCGGGAGGTAACCGCGTCGGGAAACTCGGCCATGCCTGCGGACCGCGACAGTGTGACGTTCTTGACCTCCACATAACATGACGGCTTGTTGTCGTCCGACAACAGGATGTCGATGCGACTGTTCTTGCCGTATTTCTGTTCGCGCTTGAGCGTGTCGTAGCCAGCAAGTTCGGGAATGCGCCCGGCAGTAATGGCTTCCTCGACAAGCTTGTTGGGCAGGCCGGTGTTCAGGCCGACACGGGCCTTGTCGCCGCCGGCATTGACGGCCTCGACCATTTCCCAGGTGTGTTTGTATTTGCGGGTCTTGCTGTCGGAGACCGACAGCCAGACCGGATTTCCCGGATCCAGCAAACCCATCATGGAGCCGGTGTTCGGACAGGACGCGGTGACGATTTCCCCTGTCTCCAGCCTGACATCGCTCAGAAACCTCTTGTAGCGCTTGATCAAGCTGCCGCGCAGCAATGGCTTGTCTGATATTATCATGATGGCTTGACCTGTTTGATGGCTTCTGACGTAAGTGAATAAGTGTCACATAAACCGGAAATTTGCCAGCCATGACAAGCTCAATCCCTACAGCAGCGGTCCTGCTGATTGGAGACGAAATTCTATCGGGGCGCACCAAGGATGCGAACCTTGGATACATTGCAGATTATCTTACCGTCATCGGCATAGACCTGAAGGAAGCGCGTGTCGTGTCTGACGAGGAGGACGACATTGTGGCCGCGCTGAATGCATTGCGCACCCGGTATACCTATGTGTTCACTACAGGTGGCATTGGACCCACTCACGACGACATTACCGCAAACTGCGTGGCAGCGGCGTTTGGTGTTGCAATCGACCACCATCCCGAGGCCCTGAAGATTTTGCGGGCACACTGGCAGGCCCGCGGTATCGAGGAGAACGAAGCCAGGCTACGCATGGCCCGGATACCCGACACGGCCGAGTTGATCCTCAATTCCGTCTCCAAGGCGCCCGGGTTTCACATCGGCAATGTGTTCGTGATGGCAGGTGTGCCCAGGATTATGCAGGCCATGCTGGATGAAGTGGCGCCCAAGCTCACCGGCGGCGCGGTCATGCTGTCACGCACCGTGCCGCTTGATCTGGGTGAAGGCGATGTGGCCAAGCGGTTGAAGGAGATCCAGCTCGAGCATCCAGGCGTGATGATCGGATCTTATCCGTATGAACGTGATGGCCGGTTCGCAACCAACATAGTTGTCCGCTCGCGCGATGAAGTAGCCATGAATGCGGCGGCTGAGGAGGTTGAGGCGCTGCCGGCGGAACTGGCTGCCCCGAGTAATTGACAGGAGCCATTGTTGTATTGTTTCGGGCCTGTGTGGACCAGGGACATTGCCAGTGTGCACAAAATCCGCCATATTGAATGTTCATTCAATATGGAAGGTGCCGTAATGCTGAACCCTTTGCACAACCAGTACGACCATGAAAAGTTGTGGGCGCTGGATCGTGACCATTTCCTGCATCCCTGGACGCATTTTGACAGTTTCAAGAAGGAAGGTTCCCTGGTGCTGGCCAAGGGCGAGGGCTGTCACGTCACCGATACCGAGGGCAACCGGTATTTTGACGGTATTGGCGGCATGTGGTGTGTCAATGTCGGCTATGGCCGTGATGAACTGGCACAGGTGATGGCACAGCAGGCCAGTCAACTGGCCTACTCCAATACGTTTGTTGACGTCTCCAATGCGCCGGCGGCCTTGCTGTCGGGCAAGCTGGCATCCATGGCGCCCGGTTCGCTGAACCGGGTCATGTATTCCCTTACGGGATCAGCCGCCAATGAAGGCGCCATCCGGATTGCGCAGTACTATCACGGACGCAAGGGCCGCAAGAACCGCAAGCACATCATCAGCCGCAAGAATTCCTACCATGGTTCGACCGTGCTGACGGCATCTGTGGGCCTGCGTGACGGTGACCGCCAGGACGAGTTCCAGTACCTGACCAGCTTTATCCACCATCTCTCGGCACCGTATTTTTATCGCGGCGGCGATGGCATGACGGAATCTGAATTCACCGACTTCCTGGTGCAGGAATTCAGGGACAAGATTGCCGAACTGGGCGCTGACACAATCTCCTGCTTCATTGCCGAACCCATCCAGGCATCCGGCGGCGTCGTGCCGCCGCCGCCGGGCTATCTGAAGCGGATGATCGACGTGTGCCGTGAACACGACATCCTGTTCATCGCCGACGAGGTCGTCACGGCGTTTGGACGCATCGGGCACATGTTTGCATCATGGGATGAATTCGGCATCCAGCCGGATATGATCGTGTGCGCCAAGGGCATCACCTCGGGATACTTCCCGATGGGCGCGACGCTCTATACGGATGAAATACACGATGTGATGTCGAGTGAAAATCCTGATGGCTGGTTTGCGCACGGCTTCACCTGTGCCGGTCATCCGGTAGGTTGCGCAGTGGCGCTGAAGAATATCGAAATCATGGAACGCGAAGACATCTGCGGCAACGTGAAAGACGTGGGCGATTATTTTGAAGGCCGCCTGCGTGAATTGTCTGAGCTTCCCATCGTCGGTGATGTGCGCGGCAAGCGCATGATGATGTGTGTTGAATATGTCGCCGACAAGCACACCAAGGCACACATTCCCCATGAAATGAACATCTCCAAGCGGATTTCCAATCTATGCGAAACACGCGGACTTCTGGTGCGCCCCATGGGCCACCTGGACGTGATGTCGCCGCCGCTGACCATGACAAGAGACGATGCCGACTTCCTGGTGGACACAATTCGCGGTGCGGTTGTCGAGGTCACCGATGAACTTGTCAGGGAAGGGGTGATCTGATTTCAGACGGCGGCCTTGAGTGCCGTCGCCATATTACCCTGGCCGGCAATCTCGACGCGCTCAAGATCAAGCCACCGGCTCATGTCGTGAAGGGCAGGCGCAATAGCTTCGGATGCGCTGCCGGCATCCACGCCGTCTTCATGCCAGGCTGCATTGATGCGCAAGGTGCCTGCCTGCCGGTCTGCCTTCATGCACAGCCTGCCTGACAATTGCTCGCCGATCAGAAACGGCAGCACGTAATAGCCGAACTGGCGTTTCGGGGCGGGCGTATAGATTTCTATGCGATAGCGAAAGTCGAACAATCGTTCCGCGCGGTCCCGGTTCCAGACCAATGGATCAAACGGCGACAGCACGGTTGCGCGCTCAAACGAGCGGGAGGACTTTGCTGCATGCCAGACATAACCCGGCTTGGTCCAGCCCTTGACCTCGACCATGTGCAGTTCGCCGCTTTCCACAAGTTCTGCAACCGCGCGGCGGGCATCGGCCACGGGCAGGCGAAAATAGTCCCTGATGTCGGTCTCGGTCGAAATGCCCAGTGCGCGGGCGGAGTGCCTGGCCAGTTCACGGATGGCGTCCGCCCGTGCGGGCGAAACGGCGGTGTGTATGTCATCAGGCAACACCCGTTCCGGCACATCATACAACCGTTCGAAACCGTCGCGGCTGGCGGTGGTCACATCGCCGGTCCAGAACAGATATTCCAGTGCAGTCTTGTTTTCGTTCCAGCCCCACCATTCGCCTGAGCGAACCGCCGGCTGGCCAAAATCGCGCGGGCGCAACGGGCCTTCGGCACGAACCTTTTCAAGCGTGTCTGCAATAACCTGCTGCTTGTTGCGCGCAAACTCCACCAGTCCCTTGTAGATGCCGGTGCCGTTGCGTGCATCATCCATGCGCCAGCGCAGCAATGGCTGGTAGCGATGTGGCAGTATGGATGCCTCATGCGCCCAGTATTCAAAGCAGCGCCGGTTCTTTGCCGCCAGCGTGTGCTTGTCCAGCACGGTCTTGTCGTAACTGCCCAACCGCGAAAACACGGGCAGGTAATGTGAGCGCGACAACACGTTCACACTGTCGATCTGCAACAGGTTGAGATTGTCGATGACCTTCGACAGAGCCTGCCAGCGCGTGGTCTTGCCAGGTGCCGGAGGGGCGCCAGAGAAGCCTTGCGCCGTCAGTGCAAGGCGGCGGGCTGATTTGAGACTGATACGTTGAGGTTTTGCCACAGCTAAATACAACGCCCGCCGTCGACTTCCATGCAGACACCGGTGATGAAGGTGCTTTCATCGGAGGCGAAAAACAGAGCTGCGTTGGCCATGTCCAGCGGGGTGGACAGCCTGCCCATGGGGACCGTTGAAACAAAGGCGGAGCGCATTTCATTGGTGATTTCGCCACCCATGAACGCGCCCAGCATCGGTGTTTCACCGGCGACGGGACACAGTGCGTTGACGCGGATCTGATCGGGCGCCAGTTCAACGGCCATGGCCTTGGTCATGGTGGTCACGGCACCCTTGGATGCATTGTACCAGACAAGCCCCGGACGCGGGCGCAGGGCTGCGGTTGACGCGGTGTTGATGATCGAGCCTGAGCCCTGTTCGCGCATGACCGGTACAACCGCTCTTGTCGCCAGGAATATGGATTTCACATTGACATCGAAGATGCGCTGGAAGGTGTCTTCATCCACATCCAGCATAGGCTGGTTGGTCTGCGGCATGCCGGCATTGTTGATCATCACGTCAATGGTGCTGAACTGGTCAACTGTCGAGGTGACCAGGTTCTGGAAGTAACCGCTGTCGGTGACATCACAGTGGGTATAGACGCACGGCGTGCCCTTGCCCGAAATCTCTCTGGCCAGGGCCTCGCCGGCATTATCATTGATATCGGCGATAACGGTATTGGCGCCTTCCTCGGCAAACCGGCGGATCATGCCCTCACCGAAACCGGAGGCGCCACCGGTAACGATCACTGTCTTGTTCTTCATTCTCATTTGAGCGGTTTCTCCATGGTAACCAGGTGTTCCTCAAATCCAAAGCGGTCATAGACATCACGTGCCAGCGTGTTCTTCGCCAGCACGTTGATGCGAAGCCATTTTGCATTGGCCGCGCGCGCCAGATTTTCCGCATCGCGCAGCAATTCTGTACCGACGCCCTGGCCGCGGGCCGATTTTGCGACAACAATCTCGCTTACATAGGCATAGTCAAAAGCCTGTTCGTCGACTTCTTCATTGGGAACTTTGGTCAGGATGACACAATACCCGAGAGGTTCGTCAGCCAGCCATGCGAGCCGGATACGCCCGGCGCAGTCCCGGCAATCTGCCTTGATGCCCTCAACATACCAGCCCGCAATCTCGTCCGGCGGGATCATGCGGTCATAGTAAGACGTTTCATGGCTTTGCAGTTCCCGTGTCAACCGGATCAGCTGCGCCTCATCGTCATCGTCGTAGTCCCGGATTTGCGGCGCTGTCGACATGGTCAATGTTAACTTACCATTCACTGTAAAATTCAATTCAAATTGTATTCTTCGGGCCGTAATGAGACACTGACTTCAGCGTTCAGTCCAGCATTGAAAAATGTTCGAGACGACTTCGCTGAGCTGATCGTCCTTTCTGAGGGGTAAGGGCAGTCCCGCTGACGAAAGAAGCGAAGTACGCATGACGGCGGTGTTGGTTGAGGGGCCAACGCCGCCGTTGCCTTTTCAGTTGCCCGCAATCCCAATTGTTGAAATCAGGTTGCGACCGCCTTCCGGCGCAAAACCTGTCGTGTACATGCGCACCAGGCTTCGCAGCGCGCGGAAACGACGCTGCTCAGTCGCGAAAAACGGCTTCCGGCGGCATGGCTTCACCTGCTTTCAGCGCACTTGAATGACGAAACAGGGTCGAGCAATACGGGCAGACAATCTCGTCGTCTGCGCCCATGTCCAGAAACACATGCGGATGATCGAACGGGGCACTGGCACCGGTGCACTGAAATTCGTGTACGCCGATCTCGATTACGGAAACGCCCATGTCATTGTGAAATTTCGGGGTGCCGGTACTCGCCATGTCTCTGCCTGCCTCAAGTTTTATGCGGTTCACGGAATTTCTTGTGTTGATGGAACTGCGTTTGGTTATAGCCGTTATTGCGGCGATAGCATAACTTGGTGTGCTGGGCCAAGCCCGTAACGCCAATCGGAGCCAGAAGTCTTTGCCAAGTTTCATGTCGGATAACGTCAATATTTCCTATGAGGTGCACGGGGAAGGTGAGCCGATACTGCTGATCCACGGATTTGCCTCCAATGTGCGGATCAACTGGGGGTCCACCGGCTGGATCGATCTTCTGGCCAAAGCCGGCCGGCAGGTCATTGCAATTGACAATCGCGGGCATGGCGACAGCGACAAACCGCATGACCCGGTACGCTACACGTCGCTCGAAATGGCCCGCGATTCAAGCCGATTGATTGCGCACCTCGGCCACGAGAAAGTGGATGTGATGGGTTATTCCATGGGCGCGCGCCTGTCTGCCTTGCTGGGCGTTCACAACGGCGAACAGGTGCGATCCCTGGTGCTGGGCGGTCTGGCCGGCAACATGATCAGCGGTGTGATCGGAGCCGAGGAAATTGTGGCCGCACTTCAGGCAACGTCGCTGGCGGAGGCGCGCGGCGTACAGGGTAGGGCATTCAGGGCATTTGCAGAGCAGACGGGTTCGGATCTTGAGGCTCTTGCTGCCTGCATGGCATCGCAAAGAAGCCTGATCAGTGAGGACGAACTGGCGCAAATCAGGGTGCCAACCCTTGTTGTGGCCGGTGATGAAGACGAGCTTGCCGGCTCCGTCAACACACTGGTGGAGGCGATTCCGTTTGCCGAGGGAATTGTGCTGGCCGGCAAGGATCACATGAAAGCGGTAGGGGACAAGACGTACAAGTTATCGGTACTGGATTTTCTGGACAGGCGGCCATGACATCAAACGAGCGGATTGAGTTCACCGGCTCCGAAGGTAACCGGCTGGTGGCGGACCTGTATGGCGCGGATACTCCGCGCGGTCTGGTGCTTCTGGCTCACGGTGGCGGTCAGACCCGGCACTCGTGGGGTGGAACCGCGCGCGCGTTGGCGGCCCGGGGCATTACTGCTGTGACCATGGACCAGCGCGGGCATGGTGACAGTGACTGGGTTGAAAGCTCTACCTATGACTTTAATTCATTTGCCGGTGACATGGGGTGTGTGGCGACCCAGGTCAGGGATCGAACCGGGTTCAAACCGGCAGTTGTCGGGGCGTCTCTCGGAGGGCTGGCCGGGTTGTTTGCGGCTGGGGCTGAGGCCGGTGAGGCCACGATTGCAGCTCTTGTGCTGGTGGATATTACGCCGAAGATGAAAGTCGACGGGGTTCGCCGCATCATTGGTTTCATGTCGGAGCACTCCGAAGAGGGATTTGCCACTGTTGAAGAGGCTGCGGACGCTATATCGGCCTATCTTCCGCACCGCCCACGACCAACTGATCTGTCCGGCCTCTCGAAAAACCTCAGGCAGGGTGCGGACGGCCGGTTGCGCTGGCATTGGGACCCGAAGTTCATTTCGTCGCGGGCAGATGCCGACCACCATGCCAAAGAGGTCGAAGCACAAGGCTTTCAAGCCGCAAAGCGTCTGAAAATGCCGGTTTTACTGGTGCGCGGTCGCGAAAGCGAGCTGGTCGGTGAAGATGAGGTCGATGCCTTTGTTGACGCCGTTCCGCACGCAAAGTTTGCCGATATTGCCGGCGCGCGCCATATGGTTGCCGGTGATCGCAACGACGTCTTCACGGATGCTTTACTTACTTTTTTTGCTGACCTGACTTGGCGTTGACACGTTTGCGTACTAAATAATGGCATCAACACCGGATCGGCTATAATGCCTGCACACGGTGAAGCCGGAGGCTTGAAAAATGTCAAACTTGAAAACCACAGCTGCGAAACTGACCACAGTTGATCCGGTATGGACCCGCATCCGCGAAGAAGCCGAAGCCGCAACACGGGCCGATACAAGTCTTGGTGGCTTCTTGTTTACGTCGGTTCTGAACCCGTCAAGTTTCGAAGAAGCATTGTGTCACCGCCTGGCGCAGCGCCTTGGCAATGCGGATATCGGCGCTGAGCTGATCGTGCAGGGTTTTGAAGATGCTCTTGATGCCGACCCGGAGATTGGGGCTGCAGCGCGTGCCGACCTGTTGGCGGTATTCGACCGGGATCCGGCCTGTGATCGCTATATCGAGCCTTTATTGTACTTCAAGGGTTTTCAGGCTTTGCAGACCTATCGCATGGCGCACAGGCTGTTCAAGATGGGGCGCAAGGATTTCGCGTACTACCTGCAAAGCCGGTCCTCGATGATCTTCGGTACTGATCTTCATCCCACTTCACAGATCGGGCGCGGCATCATGATCGACCACGCCCACTCCATCGTCATCGGTGCAACCGCCGTGGTTGAAGACAATGTCTCGATGCTGCATTCGGTGACCCTCGGCGGCACCGGCAAGGCCGACGGTGACCGGCACCCCAAAGTGCGGCACGGCTGCCTGATCGGGGCGGGCGCCTCGATATTGGGGAATATCGAGATCGGGCACTGCTCGCGCGTTGCGGCAGGCTCTGTCGTGTTACATGACGTGCCGCCAAATCGTACCGTTGCCGGTGTGCCGGCGAAGGTGGTCGGTTATGCGGGGTGCGATGAGCCTGCACGTCGTATGGACCACAGCATCACGGTTTCCGAGACTGACAAATCGGCATAAATCATTAACCGGATCGTTTCCCGAGTGCTTCAGGGCGGGTACGGTTGTAAAAAGCTCCGATTTCCACGTTGGGGGTTGTTCCGAAGGTGTGAACACGGTTAAACCGTGACATCGCTTGCGGGCAGCGTTTTCGTTTTGCTGCGCGCGCCGTGTGACCATTTTGTATGACGTTTGAAGAGGCCAACATGACACCTGACGAAATTTCAAAGCTGACGCGATTCCTGCAGAAAACCTTTGATAACGCTTCAGTGCAGGTGCGCAAGCGGCCGCAGAAGGACGATTCCGGCGAAGTCTACATCGGTGACGAATTCATAGGTGTTGTTTACCGCGATGATGAAGATCCTGATGATCTGTCGTACAATTTCCAGATGGCGATTCTGGACTTTGATCTGCAGTAGGGCAGTTTTCTAGCCCGGCTGAATTGTTCTGAACATGTTTGCCAGCGCAAGACGAACATTGCGCTCTATCTGCGCCCAGTTTTCCAGATGGCTGCGTGAAAACCGGACCCTGAGCTTCATATTGTTGGCCAGCGACAAGGTGCGTTCACACAGGATCGGGCCCAGGACAGATGGCTTGCGGTCGCAGCGGTGAACGATATGGCGGCCTTCCACGGTCGCCACAAACAATGTCAGATCCGCGTATGGCGACGTTCCCTTGAATTTGTAGCGCAACAGATTGCCGTCAACCTGTTCGGGTTCTCCGTCGAAATAAACCGGGTAAATTTCACCATAGCGTTCCACGGGCGTCAGTTCATCCCTGGTTGCGGTTTCGAAGGTCAGGATAATCCAGTCATTGAACTCGCGCGATGTTTCCGGAAGCCGGGGAATGCTGCCCGGCTGGTACGGCCATGGCAGCAGTAAATCGAGTTTCACGATATTGCCGAGCGTACGCCGGTTGACCCTGGTGACGAGACGGGTCGGTGCGACCAGTTCGGCGGTGTCGAAACGATAGCGGGCCAGAACAGGAGCCGCGTCCGGGCTGGCGACCTGTTGCGGGGTTGCAAACAGAAGATCCCTGTCTGCCAGAAACAGCCATGCGATAATGAAACCCCCGGTCACGATAACCAGGCCGATGAATGTAATCATCATCCCGCCGATTGACCGTTCCTGCGGTCCGCGGCTGTACGCGCTGTGTCGGTGCCGGCTCATGGGACCTTTCGGATATTGACCAGATCAGTATGGCTTTTGATTGAAGCAATCAAAAACCATAAAACTGATCGCTTTCAAAGTGCCAGAGCAACATGCCGGTTTTGACTGCATCAAACCGCGTTCCACTGGTTATGGGCACATCTCCAGTTGGTGAAACCGGCGCTCCCGGTTTGCAAGACATGGCCCCGGCCCACTCAATTGGTATGCCCGTTGCAAGCGTTCTGTGCAAGCACGATGAGACTTGCCCGGGTTTCCGTTGTTTTTGTGGAAAATGGCAGATTTCCGTAGTTTTCGATGTGTGGCGAACCAAATTGGGAATGTCCCAGGATGACATATGACACTTTTTTGACAATCATGGCCTTTGGATTGACCGGGGCAGGGCTGGTGCATTCGGGCTGGCTGTGGCTGGGATACACCAGACCGTCATTCGCCAGCCTGCTGGATGGCGGACCAGCCATCTCGATGCCGCTGCGCGTTATGGCAATCATGTTGGCGGCGCCGTTGATACTCGCAGGCAGCGCCGTGCGCATGATGGATGATGGCTGGCGGTATGCGGCTGGCATGCTGGCAGGTTTCATCCTGTCCGGCGTATGGTGTTTCATGAACGGGATCGTGCTAGTTGTCTGTCTCGGTTTTCTGTTGACGACATAACCAGGCAAGGGCGTACGCGCACGTTTCATGAGCATTTATGAGTTTGAGGGCCACCGGCCGCAATTTCCGAAGTCTGATCCATATTACGCGGCCCCCACGGCTTCCCTCATAGGCAAAGTGCGCCTGGGGCGGCTTGCAAGTGTCTGGTTTGGCGCCGTTCTTCGCGGCGACAACGAACTGGTAGACATAGGCGAGGAAAGCAACATCCAGGACAATTGCGTCCTGCACACTGATCCGGGCTTTCCCTTGACGGTGGGACAGGGTGTCACCGTCGGTCATCTCGCCATGCTGCATGGATGCACGGTTCATGACAATTCACTGATCGGCATGGGAGCAACCGTCATGAACGGTGCCGTTATCGGTCGCAACTGCATTGTCGGGGCTCATGCCCTGGTCGGTGAAGGCAAAATCATTGAGGACAATTCGATGGTGCTGGGCGCACCCGGGCGGGTGGTAAAGTCACTGGATGCCAAGGCCGAAGCCGTGCTGCGCGCGGCAGCCCGGACCTATGTGGACAAGGTCCATCGCTATGCCGGCGAGAATGGGCTGAAGCTGGTGGAAGACTGACACCCCACGATACGCACGAGTTGAACCGACAGCTATCCTGCTATGACACCGCTCAAAAAAAGCGGGGCCAGCATCAGGTGGGAATGATGCTGGCCCCTGGGACCCGGTTGGTGGGGGATGGGGAGGGGATGCCGACCGGGCCGTTCTGTATGTTCGTTTTGTTCAGGCCATTTGCCTTGCGGGCGGACCTGCATTTACGGAAAAGCTACCGCTTCAGATCAGTTTGCTCCTGCGATCGTGTCCTTGTTCTTGGCATAGCGCGTGTTCATCGATACCCAGATGCGTGGATTGGTCTGGGATTGGCGCTTGAGGTACTCGTATCCGGTTTCCGACCAGCGCAGGACCGTGCGACGGCGGTTGTCGAGAACGAAATCACCACCATCGGTACGGACCATCAAGACAGCATGGCCATCACCGTTTTCATCGAGCACAACCGTGATCAGCAGTGCTTCAGGGGCAAAGCCGAGACCTTCCAGGTAGCGCTTCTTCATGAGAACGTAGTCTTCGCAGTCGCCTGCGATTGATGGATAGTCCCAGCGCTCGACAATGCCGTAAAGGTCCATGTCTGTTGCCGGAGCGATCTTGTCATTGACGAAACTGTTGACCTCTACAAGCTGCGCCCAGGTCTTGTTGTTCAACTCGGCCTGGGTCTTGTCAGTGCCGACATTGCGGCATTCCGCCTTGTAGCGGGCGCAGAACTGCACATAGCCAATCGGCGGCAAAGTCACACCGAACTCCGGTGCATGAATGTTCGAAGACCCGGTCAGATTTCCGGTCTTCTGCTGGTTATAGGCATGTGCCGGAAGTGCTGTCGCCATCACCGCCAGGCACAGGGCCAACCCCTTTAATCTACTCATTTTCAAACGCCCCATCCTTTTTTGTTGTTGGACAGAAGCTACCGGACGGGACTTGAGATTCAGCTAAACAGATGTGCCAGATTTGAATCGTTCAGCGTGAAATTCGTTAATCATGAAGCAGTTGCTAACGGATGCTCAGCCGGGCTGTTACGGTGT
This sequence comes from uncultured Anderseniella sp., assembly GCA_938039915.1. Lineage (GTDB taxonomy): Bacteria > Pseudomonadota > Alphaproteobacteria > Rhizobiales > Aestuariivirgaceae > Anderseniella. Next base: position 8,515 of record CALHUA010000026.1, on the reverse strand, counting down.
CAACGCCGGATGGTTGGTCATTCCTGGAGGCCTGAAAAAACCCGCTGAAGCGATGCGCTTCAGCGGGTTTTGAAGAATACGTAAAGTGACTGGTGTCTACGGCAATATGGGTTCGGAGGATCCCAATACCTGATCTAGAGCACGGCGTGATCGGCCAAATTTGCCGGTTCCAGCTGGCTCATGAATTCAATGGCGATACCGTCCGCTGTAAAACGCACCACACGGCCGCGCATTCTGCCCAGCGAAAGGTAAGTGCCGATGCTTGGCAGCACACTGGTCTTGATCGATGCGCCTGAGACAGAGATGTCGATCACTTCACACGGATACTCACGACCATCGTTCAGCGTAATCTGGGAGGCTGAGTCCTTTGGAGCAAACCGGTCATCCCGGCGTTCTTCCGGGTCTGATGTTTCGAACCACTCAAGGCGGCGTTCCATGCGCTCGCGACGCCTGCCGGTGAGATTGAACGAAACATAAAAGCCATCTTCGACGGCTTCTTCCATCTTGCCGTCCACCCGGCCGATATCATCGAGATAGGCTATGATCGGGGTGCCTGGCTCGACGGTATGGTCACTCAGCAGTTTCGCGCCATCTGCATCGATGCTGGATACCTGGCAGGGATACTCGTTCATATCAGGCAGCATGAAGCGGCCGAAGATGATCCTTTTGCTGGTACCGGATGACGTTGCTGATTTGTTTGAATCAGCGGTTACTGAATTTGCATTCACGTTGACAGTCCTCTGCAAGGCGCCATTGAAGGTTTTTTCGAGAAATCGACCGATAATTCTCTCATCTCAGATGGGATTTTAAGCGTGTTCACGTAAATGCGGCCTTAACAACGGATAAAATTACCCGCATGCCAGTATTTCGTAAAAGTGCACTTGCAGAGCGATTGTAAAGCTGCGCGGTGCCATTTGGCGCGGTACTGCAACAGCGCGGGTTCGACCCCCCCCTGTCAGGCCGCTCGATCACTTCGAAACGGGCTGATTTTTTCGGGTTTTGGCCGATTCAGGCAAAGCCATCCTGACCTACCCGGTCTTGCCGCCTTCAATGACACGTAGAAAGCTCGAATTGATGCGCCGGACCTCATCACTGCTGGACACCGGTGTGCAAACCGGTTTGCCGGGCAACTGGTCACTCCACAAAACACGAATTTTGCGCACCTTGAATTTTATCAGGGGATCTGGTGTTACACCTCGTGCGTCCCTGAACGGTGCGATGGTTGTAAGGGCGTGAATATCCCTGCCGTTTGCGGAAATGACCGGGACAGCAACCAACTCGAACCCAACCTCACGGCCGCCAAAGGAGTGGGCAAGAAACCGGCCGACGCACGGCTGCTTCATGCCGACAACCGTATCCAGGCCGCGAACGATGGTTTCACGGTCAAAGTTTGACCAGTCCTCGAATGCAGTGGTACCTGTCAGCTGGCGGCCGATTGTGTCGCACACGGCAGAACCTGCCAGCCGGTACATATAAGACATTTTGTGCGGATCACGTGCTAATATGCATGTCCACGGCACAATGGCGACCAGATCGCGCATGGTGATGTCGGTTCTCAATGGTGCGGCTTCTTCACCTCTGATCCGTTCCCAGATGCGCAGCAACTTGCGGCTGGTCGGGTGCATAACCGTGTTATCAGAGACGTTGTTGAAAATTTGGTTCGTGCCTGACATAAATGTCACCTGCCTGACTGGTATCTCGTCGTTGTTTCAAAGCTGAACGCTGTTGACCCGTCTTTGCAGGCACCGTGCCAGACAGAAGAAAAAACACAGGCAATTCCATGAATGACGAGAAATCGCCCGAAAACCGGCCAATTGAAGAGGGTCGGCTGACACGTGATGAGTTTGAAGCGATGAAGCTTCAGCGCACACAGCCACCTGTCATCAACGCGCCGGGTGTGGTGTTGCTGCTGGCAGGGGTCATGCTGGTCGTTCACGTCGGTTTGCAGCTTGTCGGCAGTGAAACCTACAACCGTGCCGTTCTGACACTGGCATTCATTCCGGCACGCTTTCAGACGCTGACGGAATTCGGCGGCCAGTTGCTGCCCGGGGGCGAAACTGCCCGGGTGACCTCTTTCTTCTCATATGCACTGTTACACGGAAGCTGGACGCATCTCATCATGAACATGGTCTGGATGCTGGCATTCGGATCAGTTGCAGCAAGACGGCTGGGAGCGGCCCGGTTCATCGGTCTTTCGATGCTGGCCGCAGGCGTTGCAGCTGCATTTTCCATGGTCATGAACTGGGGGACAGGAGCCATACTCGTTGGCGCATCGGGTGCCATTGCAGGTCAGATGGCTGTGGCCGTGCGGCTGATTTTTGCCCATGGCGGGACATTGATGTCCAGCTTGCGCAAGGATCTCAGCATGGTGCCTCCGGAACCCCTGCTGCGGCTTTTCACCAACAAATCAGCGGTTGTCTTCATGGCGATCTGGTTTGGTGTCGACATGTTCACGGCATCATCAGGCCTGATGGGCGATGCCCGTATTGCCTGGGAGGCTCATCTGGGCGGGTTTCTGACCGGATTGCTGGTGTTCGGGTGGCTCGATCCGGCCAGACGGACCTGATCGGAACTATGTTGCAGCCATGTGCAGACGTGCCGGTCTATCTCATTGAGATCGATAGGGATTATTTTCTGAAGCAGTTTTCATCCAAATTGCAACTGAAACAGATACGAGCCGTTTGGGAAACATCTGATTAAGGGTTTTGTGCCAATAATCCTGCATCGGGCTTTTGAGCCCCGTTTTTTGCGCGAAAAAGGTATGCACCTGCGATGAATGCCGCGGACATTATTGAACAGTACGGGCGCGGTGTTCCGGCAATTGTCCAATCCACCAAGATCGTGGATGTGTGTGAATACCTGCTGTCGTGTCAGGCTCCCGGAACGGTCATCCTAAGTGAGTATGGTGAAGTCAAGGGAACCCTGTCGCAGAAGGACATCATCAATGCGTCCGGCAGGCTCGGATCGTCAGTGATGCAGATGGTTGCCAGTGATCTGGTCCGCGATCTGGTTCCGGCATGTGAAACCACAACGCAGATTATCCAGGTCATGGAGTTGCTGAACAACACCGCATCGGAATTTGTGCTGGTCACAGAAAACGGTGAGATCAAGGGAATGATTACGCTTGCTGACCTGCATGACCTGCTGTTGCATGCCCTGACCGAAGAAGACGAGGCAAAACCTGACAAACCGCAAACTGCTGCCGCCAAGTCTGCTGCGTCGAAACAGGCAGAGCCTGAAGCATCAGATGCTGTGCCGCCGACACCTGAATATGAAGAGGTCCGTACCTCGGCTTAGAGTCCTTCACCCTTAAATAGAATCGTTTGACCGATTTTCTGCGTTTGCTGGCAAGGCACGGCTCCCGCCGTGGTCTGGTTGACCACAAGGGAGACGTAACGCAGTCCAGCGGGCGCAGAAAATAGGCCTTCGGTGGACCAAATCAGTCCATCGGCGTCGTTGCAAAGCTTGCCCGATGCACCACATCGCGCTTCGCTTTGCGCCTAGCCGAGTGAACTGATTTGGTACCATCAAACGCTTCTATTTAAGGGTGAAGGACTCTAGACACGGCAGCTTATTTCTTGCCGTATGTCGCTTCCGGATCTATTTTTCTGACATTGTCGATTGTCGTCAGACTTCTGTCTGAATTGACCTGCCTGTAGAAACAGGTGGCCCGCCCGGTGTGGCACGCCGCGCCATCACCTTCAACACGAACCTCCAGCACCAGGATGTCCTGATCACAATCTGTTCGAATGCGGTCTATGTGCTGCAATTGCCCGGACGTTTCGCCCTTCTTCCACAAGGACTGGCGCGACCGCGAATAATAATGCGCCAACCCGGTTTCTAGGCTGAGAGCGAGGCTTTCCCTGTTCATGTAGGCGAACATCAACGGCGCATTGGTCTGTGCATCAATTGCCATTGCGGGGATCAGCCCGGCGTCATCAAAGCGCGGCGCAAATGCGCTGCCTTCCTCGATATCATCAATGGTGGAGGGAAGGGGAAACAGCGTATCAGTCAAATGGATTTCCCTGCAGTTGATGGCAGTATCAGTCGGGCTGGCGGTATCGAACCATTTCCATGAAGCGTGCCTGCAGAGCCGGCACCGACTTGAAATCACCGGTAAACCGGGTGGTCAGTGTTGAGGCGTCACGCTTCTGCACGCCGCGCATGGTCATGCAGTTATGTACAGCTTCGACCATGACGGCAACACCGCGGGCATCCAGTTGTGAGTCGATGGCATGCACGATCTGGGCGGTGAGGTTTTCCTGCGTCTGCAAACGACGCGAAAAAACTTCCACCACTCTGGCCAGCTTTGACAGTCCGACGACACCGTTGGTCGGCAGATAGGCAATGTGAACATGGCCCTGGAACGGCACCATGTGGTGTTCGCAATGTGAGAAGAACTCAATATTTCGCACCAGTACGATGTCGTCATATCCGCCGACGTCCTCGAAGGTCCGCTGCAATGCATCGCGACCGTCCGCCTGGTAACCGGAGAACAATTCGCCATATGCCTTGAGGACCCGCTTTGGCGTATCCAGCAGCCCCTCGCGGTCCGGATCATCACCGGCCCATGCAATCAGCGTACGAACGGCAGCCAGTGCTTCTTCTTCGTTCGGCTTTTCAACGGTCGGGCCAGACCCGATATTGGGCTTTACGGCATCTGTATGTTTAACGACAGCGTCCATTATGGCCTCTATAGAGTCTTGAAATTTCAGGGCTAAATTCGTTGATTTAACGCTGTGTTGCGTGTTTGGGTTCACTCGTTTTTCAGCAAAAAGCCAAAAATCTGAATTCAGGGTCTGGTCTTAGCATAAGCTTTGCCGGAATCCAAAAGGGAGATTACACCGGCGGTCTCACATAATCGTTCCCTGCGAACAGCATATGGTCGAATGAGACTGGTAATACAAGCAAGTTCGACCCATATTGGGGCTGCCATGATAAACGACGTCTATAACAAGCAGATACTGGGGTTTGCAGCTGATATTCCCCGGCTGGGCAGGTTACCCGCACCGCAGGGCAGCGCTGTTGCCCACTCGAAGTTGTGCGGGTCCAAGGTGACGGTTGATATCATGCTTGATGATGGTGTGGTGTCCGACTTCGCCCACGATGTGAAGGCGTGTGCGTTGGGCCAGGCATCATCGTCCATTCTGGCACATCATGTTGTCGGCTCAAGTCCGGACGAGTTGCGCGCAGTTCGCGACCAGATGTACGACATGCTCAAGAACAATGGGCCGGCTCCCGACGGCAAATGGTCTGAACTTGAAGCATTGTCGCCAGTGCGTGATTTCAAGGCGCGCCACGCGTCGACCCTTTTGACTTTCGATGCCGTGTGCAGTGCGCTTGACATGGCGGAAGGCAAACAGGGTGAAGACGCGGTCCAAACGGCCTGATTTTTCACCCTTGTTTTTTCTCAGGCTGCGGCGGTGGCGGAAACCTTGAGGTCTTTTCCAGCACGTTCAGGTCCTTGTGATTGCGCATGTACTGTTCCGATGCAGCACGCAATGGCTGGTAGTCCCACGGATACCAGTTGCCTTTGCGCAGCGCCTGCCACACGGCAAGCCGCACCAGCTGGCTTTCCTTGATTTCGGCTTCCAGCTTTGACGGGTTCCAGCGCGCCGCCGCCATGGAGCGGAATTTCCTGATGACTGCGGCATGATCGGGATCGTCTGCAAGATTGGTCATTTCGTTCGGATCTGCGTCAAGGTCGAACAGCTGGTCCGGGTCGGGACGGGATGCGGTGTATTTCCAGTTTCCCTGCCGGATCATGAATAGCGGGGCCAGGCAGCCTTCCGCCGTCAATTCGGCATATATGGCATGATCTGGGTTTTCCGCGCCGCCTTGCAGCAGGGGCAGGAGCGAGTGTCCGTCCAGCGTGGCAGCATGGTCTTGACGCCCGGCAATATCGCTCAGGGTCGGCACGATATCCAGCAATGAGGTCGGTTGCGTGACCCGGCGCGCGTCGTAGCGACCTGGCGCATGCACAATCAGCGGCACCCGGGCGGAATGCTCCATGAAGCTCATCTTGTACCACAGGCCGCGCTCACCCAGCATGTCGCCATGGTCGGATGTGAACATGATGATGGTGTCATCCTTCAACCCGCAGTCATCAAGGGTGTCCAGTATCCTGCCCACGTGATCGTCCAGGTAGGATACGTTGGCATAGTAGGCGCGCCGGGCATTGCGGATATCCTGGTCTGAGATGTCGTAATCATCCATGGCGGAGACCTTCCACAGCCGCTGGCTGTGCGGGTCCATGTCGTCATAGGAAAATGCCGGGGTTGCCGGGGCATCAATGTCATCGTCTGAATACAGGTTCCAGTATTTCGCCCGGGCAGCGTAGGGGTCATGCGGATGGGTGAATGAGGCGACGAGGCAGAACGGGCGCTGCTCCGGATTTCGGGCGTAATCATATATGCGCCGGCAGGCCTGAAACCCCACCTCATCGTCATATTCAAGCTGGTTTGTCTGTTCTGCAATGCCCGCCTGCTTGACCGACAGCAGGTTATGATACCACCAGTCCACGCGTTCCTGAGGTTTGCGCCAGTCGGGCGTCCAGCCGAAATCTGCCGGGTAGATGTCCGTTGTCAGGCGTTCTTCGAAGCCGTGCAACTGATCGGGACCGACAAAATGCATCTTGCCGGACAGGCACGTGCGATAGCCTTCCAGCCTGAGATAGTGCGCAAAGCTCGGGATCTGCGATGCAAACTCGGCTGCGTTGTCATAGACCCGGTTGCGCGACGGCAACTGCCCGGACATCATTGCAGCGCGCGCCGGTGCACACAGCGGACTTGGTGAGTAGAAATTCTCAAACACCACGCCGTCTTTCGCCAGCCGGTCGATGTTGGGTGTCTTGACGACCGGGTGCCCGTAAGACGACAGGAACAGGGCGGACAGCTGATCAACCATGATGAGGACAATATTGGGTTTGTTTTCAGGCATGGTGGATCCCCATATGAGTTGGTGTAGGCTTTACGCCAGATTAGCGTCCGTACATGGAGCAATAGATTGAAAGACCGACCATTTCCAGCAAAGCCGCGACAGGGCCTTGCGGCTTCGGTGATGCTGGTCCTGATTCGCGGATACCAGCTCACCCTGTCGTATTTTTTCGGCCGCACCTGCCGGCACCTGCCGACCTGTTCCAGCTACGCCATGGAGGCGATATCCGCCCATGGGGCATGGGCGGGATTCTGGCTGGGATTGTTCAGGATTGCCCGCTGCAATCCTTGGGGCACGAGCGGCCATGACCCGGTGCCAGACAAGATCGAGCGGGCCGGACTGAAGGTCTGGCACTATGCCCGCTTGACGAAGCGGGCCGATAACGGGCAATAAGTTGCCCATTGCGTGCAAAGAGGCAGCGCGCAACCAAACCACAATTAGTCAGCTTACCTGCGTTTGTATGCAGAGAGTGAGCAAGAGGTGACGACAATGATTTCCCTTACATTTCCTGATGGATCCGTGCGCCAGTTCGAGGCAGGCACAAGCGGGCGCGATGTTGCCGGTTCGATTGCCAAGTCGCTGCAGAAAAAGGCGGTGGCGATCATGCTGGACGGGGCGCTTGCCGACCTGTCTGACCCGATTGATGCGGACGCAGAATTCAAGATTATCACGCGTGACGATGCCGATGCGCTGGAGCTGATCCGGCATGATGCCGCCCACGTGATGGCGGAAGCTGTGCAGGAACTGTGGCCGGGGACACAGGTTACCATCGGGCCGGTCATCGAAAACGGCTTCTTCTATGACTTCAAGCGCAATCAGCCGTTCACGACGGAAGACCTGCCGGTCATCGAGAAGAAGATGCGCGAGATCATCCAGCGCAACAAGCCGTTCACCAAGGAAGTCTGGCCGCGCGACAAGGTCAAGCAGGTGTTCCAGGACAAGGGCGAGGCCTACAAGGTCGAACTGGTAGACGCGATCCCCGACGAGGAAGAACTGAAAATCTACTACCAGGGGGACTGGTTTGATTTATGCCGCGGCCCGCACATGGCGTCCACCGGCCAGATCGGGACTGCCTTCAAGCTGATGAAGGTGGCTGGTGCCTACTGGCGCGGTGACAGCGACAACGAGATGCTGACGCGCATTTACGGTACGGCGTGGGCCTCCCAGGCCGATCTCGACAACTACCTGATGATGCTGGAGGAGGCCGAAAAGCGCGACCACCGCAAGCTGGGTCGTGAAATGGACCTGTTTCATTTCCAGGAAGAGGGCCCCGGTGTTGTTTTCTGGCATGCCAAGGGCTGGCGCATGTTCCAGAACCTGGTGAACTACATGCGGCGCCGGCTCGATGCGCAAGGCTATGAAGAGGTCAATGCGCCGGAAATCCTGGATAAAGCCCTGTGGGAGACATCCGGCCACTGGGACTGGTACCGGGAAAACATGTTCGTCACCCAGACGGAAGACGACCGTGTGTTTGCGATCAAACCGATGAATTGTCCCGGTCACGTGCAGATATTCAAGCATGGTCTGAAGTCCTATCGCGACCTTCCTGTAAAATATGCGGAATTCGGCAATGTACACC